>JAZKFE010000097.1:0-2139 GCA_040386595.1 Planctomycetota bacterium
GCCCAATGGGCCGATACTCCGCAAGCCGTGGCCGCCGCGTCGGATGTCATTTTCAGCATCGTCGGTTTTCCTGCGGATGTGCGAGAAGTTCTACTGGGAGAAACCGGAGCATTGGCCGGAGCGAAAGCGGGCTCCATTCTGGTCGACATGACCACCAGCGAACCTTCATTGGCCGTCGAAATCTACGAAGCCGCCAAAGCCAAGGGTGTCTTTAGCGTCGATGCCCCCGTTTCGGGTGGCGATATCGGTGCCAAGAACGCAGCACTGTCGATCATGGTTGGTGGCGATAAAGACATCGTCGAAGCATTGGCCCCCTGCTGGAACGCCATGGGTAAGACGTTGGTCCATCAAGGCGGTCCCGGGGCCGGGCAGCACACCAAAGCGGTGAACCAGGTCCTGATTGCTTCCAACATGATCGGTGTTTGCGAAGCTCTGCTGTACGCCCACAAGGCGGGCCTCGATCTGCCGACCGTATTGAAATCGGTGGGCAGCGGAGCGGCCGGCAGCTGGTCCTTGAACAACCTGGGACCGCGGATCATGGACAACAACTTCGATCCGGGTTTCCTAGTCGAACATTTTATCAAAGATATGGGAATCGCCCTCAGCGAAGCTAAACAGATGGGACTGTGCCTGCCGGGACTGGCGTTGGCCAGTCAGCTGTATGTCTCGGTGAAAGCCTTGGATTATGGCCGCAACGGGACACATGCCTTGCAGTTAGCGTTGGCTCAAATGTCCGGGGTCGATTGGAAAGCTCGGTAGTTTTCGCAGAGTCGTCCGGCTGACTAACACTCAATCCGTTGAGAATTCGCGGGTGTCATTGTCCGTCAGCTACGTCCCATCGTAGAATGATCTTTCAATCTGTATTGCGTCAGCCCGACGCGAATTTTTGTGCAACCGTCGAGGGCATTCGCGGAATGCTCAATCGACTGGGGAGTTTTCGTAATGAGTCGCAAGGGACAGCAGTTCGCAGGTTTGACCGTCGCTCTCGTCACCCCGTTTCAGAACGGGGCCGTGGACGAAGCCGGCTTGCGAAAACTGGTCGACTGGCACGTAGAGATGGGGACTGACTGCGTCAGCCCGATGGGCACCACCGGTGAGAGCCCCACGGCACTGCACGACGAACACGAACGGATCGTCTCGATCGTGTGCGAGCAGGCCGCCGGCAAAATCAAAGTCATGGCTGGCACCGGTTCCAACAATACCGTCGAAGCCATCCGCTTAACCAAAGCCGCCCAGAAAGCCGGTGCCGACGGCGCCCTGATGGTCGGGCCGTACTACAACAAGCCGACTCAAGAAGGATTCTTCCAGCACTATAAAGCCGTGACGGAAGCGTGCGACCTGCCGGTGATCCTCTACAACATCCCCGGCCGGACCGCCAAGAACATCGAATCCGAAACCATTGCCCGGATCGCCGAATTGTCCACGGTCGTGGCAATCAAGGAATCGACCGGCTCGATGGATCAGGCGTCACAGGTCATTGCCTTGACCAACCTGACACTCCTCTCGGGCGACGACAGCCTGACCCTGCCCATGATGGCGTTGGGTGGTAGCGGTGTGGTCTCGGTGGTGGGCAATATTGTCCCCCGCGATGTGATGGCAATGGTGAAGGCGTTCAATTCCGGAGACCTCGCCGAAGCTCAGCGGTTGCATTACAAACTGTTCCCGCTGTGCCGCGATCTGTTGGGAATTGCCACGAATCCGATTCCGATTAAGGCCGCCATGCAGGCCCTGGGACGCGACACCGGCGAAGTCCGCCTACCGCTGACGCCGCTCACCGCAAGTGAGAAGGAAGTTCTCAACGCCACCCTGCGACGGTACGGGCTGTTGAAGTAATTGAACCATGAACACATCCGCAACACTCCGTTGCGGATGTGTTTTTTTCTGGCGATCGCAGTTTCACTTAACGCTTGTGTCTCGCCTGAGGCCTCCGCTTAAATCGACGGAATCGATGGGTAACCCAGATTCTCGAATCTGGGTGAGTGCCAGCGAACAAGAGGTTGCAGGTTTTGACGTTCTCAAATCATGGGTACCATGCTTGCGAAAAAAGTGCGTTTGTAGAAATGGTGATTGCTTTTATTGGGAGGGTGAGGCTCCTGCCGAACCGCTTAGTCTCTAGGCTTCCAGCAGACCTAGCGGTTC
>JAZKFE010000098.1:0-23563 GCA_040386595.1 Planctomycetota bacterium
GCACCGGACGGCTCTCCAATTGGAATCCTGCCCCCCGCCAGTTCCACGTTGCGGTATCGCGGATCTGACAGACGTGGTTCTCGCTAACCGTCGCCACGTGCCGACCATCGGGACTGAAGCAGACACGATGCACGGCCCCTCGATCCGGACCGAAGGGCGGGGTGACCAATTTCCCCGAATCTGTCTCCCAGACCTGCAGCCCTAGTTGCCCCGCAATCGCCAGCAGTGAGCCGTCAAAATTGAACGTCAACGCCGCGACGTGCTGGTCGGGCGGCAAGGGCCATTGCCGCAACAACTGCCCGTCCGACACACGAGACACTGAAATCTGCCCCTGTGCGTCGAAGATCGCCGCATGGTCTGAGTGCGGTGAAATCTGCACCTGTAAGGCATTTTGATGTTGGAAAAGGAGCCGAGTGACAGCTTCCGACGCACCATCTTGAGCCCACTCCAATCGCTGCCGGTGAGTCTCATCAGGCAGCAGATCAGAACTTGGCAAATCCCGACTGGCAGGCCCCGGCGGAAGCTGGCAAACCGTCGCCTGCATTCCGGCAACGGCCGAATTGGCGTCCGTGCAGAGCAGCCAACCCTGACCATCCTCAGCAGCGGCCCAAACGCGAGACCGGCCGCGTTCATCCGCCACAGCAATCCGGCTGCCATCGGGACTGAAGCGAACATTGTTCAAGGAAACGGCGTCAGGCTGGAAGAGAATCTGATCAGAGACCCGCGGCGTCAAATCCCAGACGGTCAGCAACCCATTCTGAGTGCTCGTCACCAAAAAATCGCCAGCAGGACTCCAACACAACGACCGCACGGCTCCCGGATGACGCAGAATCCCCGTCCAGGGCTGATGATTGTGGATACTCCAGACACGAACGTTTCCATCTTCATGCGCCAGCGCATACCACTGCCCGTCAGGACTGTAGCTGAAACCCTGAGCATCGATCTCATGCGGATGCACGGAATCTTGAAAGTTGAATGTCTGCTGTGCGGATTGTTCGTAAAAGGTCACTCGGCCACGGGGCAGCATCAATGCCAGCCAACCCCCGTTGTCCTGAAACGACAGCTCCTTGGGGAGCGGTGATTCAAAGACTTGCGGAACAGATCCTGACGGTGCTCCCACTTGATACACCTGGATCTGGCCCTGGACTTGTCCGGCAAACCACCGGCCGTCACGACTCCAGCCACTCGCCGCGGCGGTGAATTTTTCATCCGGCAACAACGACTGACAGGTGGGGACCTCCAGAATTTGAACCTGCCGGTCCGATTTGACCAACAACCGCAGGCTGTCCGAACTGAATTCTGCCTGCACATGCTGGCCAGTGATCGGCAACCAGTCCGGATGAGCCAACTGGCCCGTCGTGAGATCCCACAGTCCTGCCTGAATTTCGTCTGCCGAGCTCCGAAAACTAACCAGTAGCCAGTTTTCATTCGGCGATTCCCACGCCGCCTGCAGCTGAATGCCTGCGGTTCCGGGTGGATTCTGCAAAGAACGCAACGCGGCATCACCTGCGGAATGTGACAGGCCAATTCGTAGCGTTCGATCCGCTCCATAAACGAGACGATGCCTGCCGTTCTTCGTAAAGAGCGACGCGCCTGCAGGACTTCCTGCGATCAATTTCTCGTGCTGCCCCGTGACCAAATTCCAACGCCACAAGCGGGTGCGTTGGGGATTCGACACACACAGCCAATCGGTGGGAATCTGCAACGAGTCCCCCTTGAGCTCATTGGCTGCAAACCAGATTCCGCCGCGGTCCACTCGAAAATCGGCCGGGCCGTTCGCCGTTAGAAATTCCCCGGCATTCGTGTCGGCGGCCAACTTCGGCAACCATTCCCGGAGCACAACGCGGGGCGACCCCTGCATGATGGCCCCCACTCGCAACCGCAGGGCCGGCTCTAAGGCCAGATAACCGGCCGCATCGAGCGGCCTGTCATGGTCGTGGCCCTCTTTCGTCACCGCCCCCGACGACGCATCCAGCCGCTGCTGCGAACGCAGCGTTTCGGCCGTCCAGGCCAGCGCGGCGAAGTCATCACCCTGCTGCAAGTAAGCGGCCGCCTCGGCACGTTGAGCTTGAATCAGCCGGTTCTGGGCTTCCAATGTCGAGACCTCTGCAGCCCGACGACTCTGTTCCGACGAGGTTTTGGCTTGCTCGGCAATCTGCAGCATCTGGTTGGCCAGATCGCGATCTTGCCGCGCCTGTTTGGCGGTCGCAATCGCGTTCAGATACAGCGCCCCGAAGCTGTAAACGCTGGTCGAAGTAATCGACAATGTCCCCAATGCCAGGAAGGCCATTAACGGCTTGCGTTCCACCCAGCGGCGAAATTTTGTCACCAGGCTTTGCGGCCGCGCCCGGATGGGTTCGTGATCGAGAAATCGCTGCAGGTCATCGGCCAAATCGCGGGCCGATTGGTACCGGTGATCCAGATCCCGAGCCATGGCCTTCAAAATGATCGTCTCAAGGTCTCGTGGCACGTCGGGCGCCAACCAGCGCGGGGCAGCGATCTGCGGATCCTTGACCTGCTCCAGTAACTGTGCCCGATCCGAACCGTCTAAAGCGGGTTGCCAGGTAATCAGCTCATACAGCGTCAGTCCCAAGCTATAAATATCGCTGCGGTGGTCGATCTTGCCCGTCAGCGCCTCGGGCGGCATGTATTTCAAGGTCCCGATCAGGTCGTCGCTTTCGGTGATGTCGGCGGCCTCGAGATCGAGCTTGGCCAAACCGAAATCGGACAACCAAACGACCTCCTGCCGGTCAATCAACAGATTGGACGGTTTGACATCGCGGTGTTGAATGCCCCGTTCGTGGGCATACTGCAGGGCCTCGGCGACCTGATAGCCAATCCGGGCCACAGCGCGATATCGGGAACTCGCCGTGGTGGAATCGATACTGTCCGGTGGCAAAGCCGGAATCCGCGACAAATTCAGCGATGAGCCACTCGCAGCGACCACTGCACCGCCATCACCGGCTGGCTCGGACTCATTCAGAACAGAAGTGTCCGGGGCAGCTTCAGTCAGTCCCAGGCGTTCGCGCCAAGTCGCAATGACCTGATCGAGTCCCCGGCCGGTCACATGTCGCATCGCGAAGTAATGCACGCCGTCCTGTTCACCCACACCGTAGATTTCGACGATATGGCTATGATGCAATCGCGCGACCGCCTGAGCCTCACGCTGGAAGCGGTGCAATTCGCGTTCGCTGCGAAAGCGGCGAGCCGGCAAGACTTTCAACGCCACCTGCCGCCCCAGCGATTCCTGCCGGGCTTCGTAGACGATGCCCATGCCCCCGCGACCGATCTCGCGGATGATCTTGTAATCTCCCAAGTGCTCGCCGGGCTGCGGCGTCGTGTTGCTGCCTCGGACGGGTGAGTTCGCAAATTCCGCGATCAACACGCCGCACACGGCCGCCACCAGCTCTTCATCCTGCGGAAATCGACCGGCATACTCTTCAGGGTCTGGATCATCGCCACGGCGAACGCGTAATTCCCACTCGGAAGCGATCAACTCTTCCAGCAAATGCGGGCGTTCGACGACTTCGACCTGTAGCAAACAGTGCTCAATGGTCAGCGGCCGGTTCTGTCGCCAGGCTTGTTCGAACTGGCGGCAAACGCGATCCAGGCGAAATTCCGCCTCTTTAAGCTGACTGATGACACCGGAGCCATTCACAGAGAATACATTTTCTAGTTGCGAGTTTTCACTGAGATCACGATTACGAGCTCGAATCGCCAATGAGAGCGGCATTCTTTGCAAACGAGTGGCGACGAAGAATCTCACGACGATCCAATGTTTAACCTATGCGGGTCAGGCAGACTTGGGTATCCCAGCCGATCGCGAATTCGGGCCGAGAACGCACGCTGGCATTCCGATTGCGACAATCACGCGGGTTATGTCGCGTTTATCCTGTGCAAACGGCTTCGAAGTGGCCAGTCCGAGATGCCAATTGTCACCTTTCGTGACGTTCGACAGCCGCAGTCAATTTTGAATTCCGACGGCGGGAAACTCGACCGCCCGAAATTCGTTTTTCCGATCGGAAATTCCCAGCGATTTGGGGCTTGTGCGCATTGAGAAAACCGGCATTTTTTGCTATATTGCCGTCACAACTTTAACGGATGTAATTCCAATGAGTTGCGACGATTTTTAGACCGCCGAAAAAGGCTTCTGTCGCGACCGCAAATTGTGATCAAAAGATCACATGCGCGGAACACGTCTTGAAGCGGGGGCAGTTCCCGTCCGAACATGACGGCCTATCTCTATGGCCCGTAAGGGCTTTCGATCACCGGCGATCGCGTACTTCTGAGAGAGTGAGGAATTCCGTTGTCGAACGGCATGTCTGATAACAGCGAAAACACGAACCGCACCGAAAACATTCTGGTTCATGACATCCAGGATGAGATTCGGACGAGTTACCTCACGTACGCCATGAGCGTCATCATCAGCCGCGCGTTGCCGGATGTTCGAGACGGGCTGAAGCCCTCTCAACGCCGCATCCTGGTGGCGATGAACGACCTGAATCTGGGTCCCAACACTTCGCGTATCAAATGCGCGAAGATCGCCGGTGACACCAGCGGTAACTATCACCCGCACGGCGAAGGCTCGGTTTACCCGACGCTCGTCCGTATGGCCCAGAACTGGGTCATGCGTGAGGTCCTCGTCGACAAGCAAGGGAACTTTGGTTCGCTGGCCGGTCTGCCTCCCGCGGCCATGCGTTACACCGAAGCCCGTTTGTCCGCCGTCGCCTCCGAACTGCTGGATGACATCAATCGCGATACGGTCGATTATGTCCCGACGTATGACCAGCGGCTCATGGAGCCGGTGGTGCTGCCGTCTCGCGTTCCGAACTTGCTCGTGAACGGGTCGACCGGTATCGCGGTCGGTATGGCGACCAGCGTGCCGCCGCATAACCTGGCGGAAGTGTGTAGTGCGGCGATTGTCCTGATCGACAATCCCGACGCCGGCTTGGACGACTTGCTGGAAGTGCTGGAAGGCCCCGACTTCCCCACCGGCGGCATTATTTGCGGTCGCATGGGCATGCGTCAGGGTTACCTGACTGGTCGTTCTACGATCACCATGCGTGCCCGGACGCACTTCGAAGAAGACAAAAATCACGACGTCATTGTCGTGACCGAAATCCCCTATCTCGAAACGCGTGACCGTCTCCGAGAAAAGCTCGAAGAACTGGTTCGCGACGAACGCATCAAGGGAATTTCCCGTATCATCGACTTGACCGACCGTACGCTCCCGGCGTGGCAGGTCCGGTTGCACATCGTCGTCAAACGCGACGCCGACAAGGAAGTGGTTCTCAACCAACTCTTCCAGTACTCGCCACTGCAGGGCACCTTCAGCTTCATCATGCTGGCACTGGTGGGCAGCCGGCCCCAGTTGCTGACCTTGAAGGAGACGCTGCAAGAATTCCTGCGGCATCGCATCGACGTCATTCGCCGCCGTACGGAATTCATGCTGGCGGAAGCTCGCAAACGCAAGCACACCGTCGAAGGCCTGTTGATCGCGCAGCTGAATATCGACGAAGTCATCGCCACGATTCGTCGATCCCCCAGCCGTGCCGTCGCTCGCGAAGAACTGCAAAAAATCACGGTCCCCGGTGAGATGATCGCCCGGGCCTTGGGTGACAAGGGCTACGCCGCATTCCAGGGCGAACGGGGCCTCGCGGAGGCTTACTCGCTGTCCCAGACGCAAGCCGAAGCCATCGTCGCGATGCAACTCGGTTCGCTCGCCGGATTGGAACGCGACAAGCTGGGCGAAGAATTCTCCAAGCTGCTCGACGAAATCGCTGAGTATCTCCGGATTCTCTCGGATGAAGCCAACATTCTGGCCATCATTCGCGAAGAAATGGAAATGCTGTCGGCCAAGTATTCCGACAAACGCCGCACGACGATCACCGACGAGGAACTGTCCTACGTTGATCGGGCTGACTTGATCACCGAAGAGCCCATGGTCGTGACGCTCAGCCATCGCGGCTACATCAAGCGAATGGCTCTCGACACGTATCAAGCTCAGCATCGTGGCGGACGAGGTATCACTGGGGCCAAGGTCGAAGACGACGATCCCATTGAGCACTTGTTCGTCGCCAGCACTCACGATTTTCTGCTGTTCTTCACCGATCGCGGCAAGGTGTTCTGGCAGAAGGTTTACGATCTGCCGCTGCTCAGCCGTATCAGCAAGGGCCGTGCGCTCGTCAATCTGTTACAGCTGCAGGAAGGCGAAAAGATCTTCAGTTGCCTCGCCGTACGACACTTTGATGATGTCCGTCAGTTGCTGATGGCCACCCGCAAAGGCATCGTGAAAAAGACGCCGCTGGCGGCCTACAGCCGTCCGAAAAAGGGTGGCATCATCGCCATCAAGCTCGAAGAAGGTGATGAACTGATCGATGTCGTGATCGTCAGCCCCACCAGCGACGTCCTGCTGGCCACAGCCAACGGACACTCCATCCGCTTCGCTCAATCCGATGCTCGCAGCATGGGACGTAACAGCCGCGGCGTGAAGGGGATCAAGCTGAGTAAGGGGGATCATGTCGTCGGCATGGTCGTCGCCGATCCCACGATGGATCTGCTGTCGATCTGTGAAAACGGCTACGGCAAACGGACCCCCTTCGGTTACGAAGAGCCCATCGTCGTGGTCGAGACACCTGCTGTCGGCGAAGACGGAGTCGAAGATGACGCTCCCGTCGAAGAAGCTCCTGTCGCCGACGAACCAGACGACGTGGACGGCGAGGGTGAAGAAGCCCAGAAGAGCACGATGCGCTACCGTCGCCAACGTCGCGGCGGTAAGGGCTTGGTCAACATCAAGGCAACCGCTCGTAATGGTAAAGTGGTCGACATCATCGGCGTGTCCGAACAGGACGAAGTGTTGATGGTCACCAGCCAGGGCAAGATCCAGCGAATTCGTGTGCGGGATATCAATCAGATCGGCCGCGGCACGCAAGGCGTCACCATCATCCGCATGGAAGAAGGGGACACCGTCGCCTCGATCGCTCGTGTTCCGAGTGAAGACATCACCGTCGTCACCCCGGCCGAAGTGTTGACCGCCCCCACCGGGGTGGTCGCACCGACCGAGGTCTCGACGTCGGAAGTCCAAACACCGGAAATCGAAACGCCTGACGCCGAAGAAGCAGACGACGCCAACAACAACTAACACAGCTGGCAGCCAAACGTTCTGTAAAGTTGCCGCATGTGATTGATGGTTGTCGGTCATGAAAAGTCATGGAATACCACGGAGGACACTGAAACTCAGTGTTCTCCGTAGTGTCACTGAGTTCCTGCGTGCCGACGAAGAATTCGGTGGCAAATGCCAAATGGCGCTCACAAAGTTAGTGTCATTGAGCGAATTCCCCCCGCTAAGCCAGATCTAAAAACGCCCCCCAGGCTTAAAAACGTCAAAGGAGCTACAAAGATGGACGCCATCCAACGCATGTTGGTCACCGGCGGGTGTGGATTTATCGGTTCCACCTTCGTGCGGCAAGAACTGGCCACGTATCCCGATGTCGAAATCGTCAACCTCGATAAGTTGACCTATGCCGGGAATCTCGAGAACCTGCAAGACATTGCCGAGAACCCGCGGTACCAGTTCGTGCGCGGTGATATCACCGATCAGCCGTTTGTCGAAGCACTGATCGCCGACGGCCAGTTTGATGCCGTCGTCAACTTCGCGGCTGAAAGCCACGTCGACCGCAGCCTGCTCGACAGTGGGCCGTTCATCCAGACCAACGTCATCGGCACCCAGGTTCTGCTGGACGCAACGCGACACGCCAAAGTCGGGCGTTATCTGCAAGTCTCAACCGATGAAGTTTACGGCAGCCTCGGTCCAACCGGGTTCTTCACGGAAGAAACCCCGATCACTCCGAACAGCCCATATTCGGCATCAAAAGCAGCGGCCGACCTGTTAGTCCGCGCGTATTGCCATTCCTTCGACTTCCCGGGCATCATTACCCGCTGCTCGAACAACTATGGCCCGTTTCAATTCCCCGAAAAACTGATCCCGCTGTTCATTTCGAACGCTGCAGCCGATCAACCGCTGCCAGTGTACGGCACAGGCCTGAACATACGCGACTGGATTCATGTTACCGATCACTGCCGGGGCATCAGTGCGGCGCTGCGACGGGGACTTATCGGTGAGGTCTACAACTTCGGCGGTCGGGAAGAGAAGACCAACCTGGAAATCACGCGTCTCCTGCTGGAGTATCTGAAGAAGCCCGCCACACTGATTAAATATGTGACGGATCGCCCGGGGCACGACCAACGGTATGCCATCGACTGCGCCAAGTCAGAAACGCAACTTCAATGGAAACCAGAAGTTCCGTTTGAACGCGGGCTTCAGGAAACGGTCGATTGGTATCTGCAACACGCTGACTGGGTGCAGCGTATTAAGTCGGGTGCCTACTTGAAGTATTATGCAGAACAATATCGCGACAGATTGAATTCGTAAGAACAAATCTCAGACACAATGGCGAGCAGCGATGGAGTCTGGCGACGGTATTTGGCTCCTTCGGGCCGGATCAGTCGAATTTCGACGTTTTTCTCGCTAGGATATGTCATTCGGGTGACATGGCTTCTCATTTGGGTATGAGATGAGAGGCACGCGATTAAACAGTTTGGGTCGGTCTCAAGACCATCGCAATCTTGACCCGGGTGGGGGGATCATTTGTGATTTCGGGCTACGCAGATCAATGGGCTCTAGTGACGGGAGCTTCATCCGGAATAGGTGCGGAGTTTGCGCGCCGTCTGGCATCGCGCGGCATGCATCTGGTTCTAGTGGCCCGGCGGAAGGACTTGCTGGAAAAACTCTCTGACGAGCTGCACACGGCGCACGGCACCAAGTGCGAAATCATCGTCTGTGACCTGTCCAACGCGACACAGCGCGCGGCCATGGTGGCAGAAATCGCCAAGCGAAATATCACCATCGAACTGCTGATCAACAACGCGGGCTTCGCGTACGTCGGTGAGATCGAAACAACCAACCTTCAGCGCATCCGCGAGATGGTCCAGCTGAACATCGAAGCGCTCACCGAGTTAGCCTACATCTACCTGCAAGGCATGATGCAACGGGGCCACGGGGCAGTGCTGAATGTCGCCTCGGTTGCCTCCTTCCAGCCGATCGCCTACATGGGCGTCTATGCGGCCTCCAAAGCCTATGTGCTGCATTTCTCTGAAGCGATGTGGGCCGAAGCGCGTGAGAAAGGTGTCACCGTAACGGCCCTTTGTCCCGGGACCACTCAAACCGAATTCTTTGATGTCGCCGGCGCGAAGAATTTTCTGGCAAAGCAACGTTCGCAGACCCCAGAAGAAGTCGTTCGTTGCGGCCTACGAGCTCTGGAAAAGAAGCGGCAGTATACGGTTTCCGGTTGGATCAACTACATCCTGACCCTGGCCGTCCGCCTGGCAAATCGCCGTACCGTCGTCCGTGAATCGATGAAGTACTTCCGCCCCGCCAAACCAAAGTAAGGCGTGAGGACGACAGCAGGTCAATCACGCGGAACTGTTTTAAAGTCACGGAAAACTCTTTTGCGATCACCAGGAATCGCACCTTAGTCAATCAGCGCGGCGGCAACCAACTCATCGATTTCGGCTTCGATCTCAGCGATTTGCGAGGTCTGCTCTGGGCTCGGTGTTTGTCGCTCCAGTTCACACCGCGCCAGCGACAGACGACTGAGAGTTTCCATCACACCCGGTGCCAATTCGGGGATTGGAAAACTCTTCAACACGCTGCCCGTGATGTCCAGATTCACGCCGCGACGCTTGGCATGTCGTTGAAACCAATCGCGTGCCCAGCGGGAATTGAGGACCGCCGTCAGTGCCGGAAGGGTCAGGCGCGGGGACGTGGATTCTGACGGTGAGTTCACTCGCTCGACGATCAAATTCACCGAGAACCCTACGTAGGTCGGTGACTCCACCCAGGCAAACTTCGGTTCGCGAACCATTTGCACGGCGAGAATCCGCGGGCGTTCGAACAACCGCGATTCGCGCGGCCAATGCAGGTACCACCAGGGAATTTTTCCCTGCTGCGTTTCACGACGTCGCTCCAAGATGGGCCGAAAACGACCAAGATGCTCAGCGATGTGCGGTAACTCAACGAGATCAGAAGCCGTATCACGGGTTAGATACAGCAGCCACTGCGTCGGTTCGGCCGGTGACCAGTAGCGGCTGACTTCAACCGCGGAGTAATAAGGTCGCACGCACCGTGCTTCGACCTCAGAAAGATTCAGCTGTCGCAGTTCGTCTGTCGTGAGAACGAACACCCCTTCACCCGAACAGTATTTTGGCTGCTCCCGGGCCTGTTGGAGAGTGACCCGAGGCGGGTTCTCAGCGATACCTTGGCGGACTTCGAACAGTTCTCCCAACGTCCCACTGGAGGGCGATAGTCGAGCGTCACGACGCTGGTGGGGCACCTCGCGCGGGCCCAGTTTGATCTGCCCTTCTTGAAACAATTCGTCCCGAGGAATCTGCCGACGAGTGAAAGAACTGGTTTCTGGCCAAGCTGCAGGGGAGTTCTTTTGTTGGAGCAACTCGGCCCACAAATTTGGATCGGCGGCCGTGGGATAAGCAGACTCGCGCAAGGTGAGAACATCACACAACTCCGAGGTCACTCCCTTCCGCAATTGCATGATGAGATGCCGGCCTACGACACCCGCAAACACAGGAGCCGTTTCCAAAATCACAAACTCCAGCGGTGACGTTTCCTCAACCAGACGTGCAATCAGCGGTTGGCCGGCACGCGATGTGGTCCAGTAGCTGTTGACGATGAAATTCAACAGCCCGTCGGGGCGCAACAAATCCAGTGACCGATGAAAAAAGTAATGCCAGAGGTCCATCCGCGACTGCCGCCAGCGATCGGCCAACGGGGCGTTTTCCAATTCCGCCAGATCGACCTTCGCCCCCCGTTCGCGGCGGTAGGGGGGATTGGCCAGCACGACATCAAATCCCCCCACAGCACGGATCTCGTGAAACTCTCGATGCCAGTGGAAAGCGGTCGTTTGAGCCCCCGCGGAAACCTTCCAGGCATCGCCCAACACGGCATTTCCGGAGCGAAAATTGGAGGCCAGAACTGGCTCGAGTTGCGTCGCGGGAATCAGGTCTCCCAAATCCGCGCGAAAAGCTTGTCGCAGATTTTCAATAGACTGCGAATCCAGATCGACTCCGAACAACTGACGCCGCAGGACCTCAAACCGTGCCGCACCATCCTTGGCGGAACCGTGCTGACAAAGCCAGTGATAGGCGGCCCAGAGCAGGGCCCCTTCACCACAGGCGGGATCGACAACACGAAGTTCATCGAGCTTTTTACCGCTCGATTGAGAGACGGCCAAAGTCGACGCCGCCAGATACTGCGCGATCGCCGCGGGCGTATAAAATACGCCTTGCCGTTTGCGCTGCTTGCGGTCTCGCGCCGCAGTCGAAACGGGCTGATCCGCCGGCTTCACGAGGGAAGCTCCAGATCATCGAACGGATCCTCATCTTCATCGTCCAGCAATTCGCAATCGACCGATCGCGACATTTCTTCGAACAGCGGATTGGAAGTCTCCAGCTCGGTATCGTCAGCCTGGCACAACACCAGAACCGTAAAATCTTTCGCCAGGAACGCTCGAACACGGGCGGTATTCACCAACTCGAGACAGAAGAACTCGAGGTCGTACCCCACGGTGGGTTGGTTCAGCAGCTCGTCGTCGGCTTCGTAGAAATCGAGGTCCGGGTACTCGTCTTTGAATGCCGCGAGGGCCGTTTCGAGCACCAAATCTGGTGAAGGCCGATCACGAAATAATCCCACCGACCAGAAAGATGTTCCCGGTCCAGAGGCGGTGATTAAACACTCGTCGCCCTGTTCCTGCTCTGAAACTTCCCAGTCGGCCGGATATTGAAACGTAATACCGTGGCGGTCATAGACTTCCCGCATAACTCTCGACATCCATTAGAAACAAGTTGCGGGGCGATAACCCCAATAATGATGATCCTGTAGACAATCCCAGCGACCATCTCTCGATATAATCAACCCGTTGCAGGGAGGTGAACGAGCGTCCGATTTCGAGCACGCAAATCCAAAGGCTCCGGTGGGGGGTCTTGTGACGGACCCTTTTTTGCGGTATCCTAGTAACATGCGTTGGTAATGGAAGCTTAAGTTATCAATACCGTCAGCATTCTCAAAAATGCATCAATTCCCGCGCTCACTGGAATAGATCTTTCAGCGACCGCGACTTTGGCCTCTGGGACTTGATCCCCCGAGGTATTTTTATATTGGAGGGACAAGTATGGCGTCTTCACGGGCGGACGAAGTTGCAGAACTCCTGTGGGAACTCAAGCGAGCGGACAAGATTTCAACCTACACGCTCATCGCACGCCGGGCCGGCTTCGCTGCCGGTAACAAGGGCCGGGCGATGATGACGACTTTGAAAACGGTTCGCCGTGATTGGCCGCACCTGCACTGGTGGCGAGCGATTGCTGACGACGGTATCCTCGACACCACGTCAGAACAGCTCACCTTGCTCCGCGAAGCTGGCTTCGAGTTTGCGAATGTCAAAGATGATGGCAAGCAAGTCGTCATCAAGGAAATCGAAGTCCACGTGATGAGCTGGGACGATGCCCCTGAGCCGGTCGCCGTCGTGGCGAGCGAAGAAGAGGAAGAAGAAGTCGCCGTCGCCGATTGATGCGGAGCAGTTTGCTCGGCAACGTCTGCACAAAATACAAAACAGCCCGGTCGCCCAAACAGGCGGCCGGGCTGTTTTCGTTACCCCATCGTATTCCAGCATCCCCATCGCCAGACTCTTTAAACAGAGATCCAGACAACACCTGCGGCGTACACAAGAGAGGTCCACGTTTGTTGATGTTTACGCACCAGCTACGTGGCCAGGAAACTCGCTCTGAATCTCAATCCGGCGAGAACTCGACACCCTCCCTCTGGTTCCTATCATTCCAGATACAGAGCCCTAATTTTTCTCTGCCGGCGAACATTAGCAGGCGTGAGTGTGTCTAATTCGTACACGGAGGGGCCTGACGCCTTGGCCGACTAGAAATTCCTAGCCTTCCACGCGTTTCGGACACGAAGCGCAATTGCTGGGTATCAAGTCGTTGCCTAGAATTCATCTGCAGGGATCTCAATGTACGGTCAATGGACCGTACCTGTGGTTCGTGACTCCTTTCCAGAAATTCTCGTTCCCGAAGCAGCAAACCGGAGGTGCCTTGGCCGACCCAATTCGCGACGAACTTAGCGTCCAATCCAAGCGGGCAGTGTTGGTTTCCGTCGTTCTTCCTGATGATCCGGCAGGCGATGTCGATCCTCTCGAAGAGCTAAAGGGTCTCGTCAAAACAGCCGGCGTACGGGTCGTCGGCGAAATGATTCAGAGACGCCAGGAAGTCGACCCCACGCTGTGCATTGGTCGTGGAAAGCTCGATGAGCTCCGCGATCTGATGGAGGCCAGCGGGGCCGAAGTCGTCATCTTTGACAACAACCTCAGTCCGGCCCAAGGGCGTAATCTGGAGACTGAGCTCGGTAAAATTATTGTCGATCGTAGCGAGATCATTCTCGACATCTTCGCAACCCATGCCCGTACCTATGAATCGCGATTGCAGGTCGAACTGGCGCAGTTGCTCTATTCTCGTCCACGTCTGAAAAGAATGTGGACCCACTTGTCGCGCGAAAGCGGTAGTGGTGCCAACAAGGGTACGGGTGAAAAGCAGCTCGAGACGGATAAGCGACTGGTCGACCAGCGCGTGACCGAATTGAAGCGCAAGCTGGAAGTCGTCGAGCAGCACCGCGAACGGATGGTGGCTCAGCGCCGGAATCAAATGCAGGTGTCGCTGGTCGGCTATACCAACGCCGGCAAGAGTACTCTGATGAACGCCCTGACCGGTGCTGGTGTGTATGCGGCGGACAAGTTGTTCGCCACATTGGACACCCGGACCCGCAGCTGGCGACTGGCCCATTGGGGCGATGTCTTGCTCAGCGATACGGTCGGATTCATTCGGAATTTGCCGCACCATTTGGTGGCATCGTTCCGGTCGACACTGGAAGAGGCACGTCATGCCGACGTTTTGTTGCATGTGGTCGACGCCAGCCATCCCCAGGCGGAAGAACAGATTCGCACGGTGATGGACGTGCTGCGACAAATCGACGTCAAAGTCGAACACACGCTGCTGGTCCTGAATAAGGCTGATGCCGTTCAAGATCGATCGTTGATCGACATCTTACGAGCCAATCATCCAGATGCCATTTCGGTGAGTGCCAAGGACGGGCAGGGGCTCGATCGCCTGGCCAAGTACGTCGCGGATAAGCTCAGTAACGGCTATATCGATGCCGAGGTGGAATCGGGTGTGGGGAATGGCCGTCTGTATGCCTATCTCAACGCGCATGCAGAAGTCCACGACACCGAGTACGCAGATTCGAGAGTGACCTATCACTGCCGAATTCCTCGTCGATTTTATGGTGCGTTGAAAGATAGCGACGACACGCGGATCACGGTCGTCGATCTGGACCACAACGGCAGCGAACACTGATCGCAGCCAGTTTAAAACAGAGCGAGTACGTTGATTTCAGACAGTGGGGCGCGTGGGTTCTTGAATCCAGGTGCCCCACTGTTTTTCGTTTCTCAGAGCTCCCGCCGAGCCGTTTCATTGTTGTGACTCGCCTCATAAACATAACGCATTTGTAATGTTTTTAAGGAAGTTTTCTCCTGCGACTTTGGTTCCTGCCGGCGAATCATTCGCGTGCAGTTGGCAGAGTGAACAACGACAACAGGCAGAGCCGCCCGGTTCCCCTCCACCTCTCCCAATGATTTGGCCACTTCCTGGCCAAATGAACTGGAAAAATCATAGCCAGTTGGCTGCAACAGAGCTCGCTCCACCGCGACTTAAGTACGTTTTCCAAAATCCGATTCAATGGCCACAACACGAATGCATAGAATAATTTAGGCAGATTTTTAAAACATTATTTCGGGCGTTCTCGTGTTTCTGTAGTACGCTCTTGGTGGACCAACACTGACCACGGCACGCCCCGTGCTTTAACGGTCCACGATGCTACCGGCAATGACGTGTCGAGGTGAAAACGCTACCGGGGCAAATGCAGTACCTATCCTACGAGGTTCGATTCCCACTATGACACCGGTCATCCAACACATGCTCGAGTTGCAGCAAGTGGTTCACAGCGTTCTGGCCAATGTGGCGGACGCCGCCGTTGCCGCAACTCCGACAGCCCACGCCGCACCCGTTTCGTTGTTCGACGAATTCATCAGCAACGTGCTGCACAATCTGTTCAAGCCATTGCTGTTGTTTTTCTACGCCGGGTTCTTGATTCCGATTCTGCGGGTCAAATTTGAATTCCCGAAAGCCGTGTATCAGGGGCTGACCATTTATCTGTTGCTGGCGATCGGCTGGCACGGTGGCGAAGAATTGGCTCTGCTGGGCTCGTCCTCGCTGACCCAGGCCTTGGGTTTCATGGTGATCGGTTTCGCGAGCAACACGGTCATCGGAATCGCAGCCTACTTCATTCTGCGTTCTGCGACAAAACTTCGCCGCATTGATGCCGCAACGGTCGCTGGTTACTACGGTTCAGACTCAGCAGGTACGTTCGTGACCTGCGTCGGTGTGTTGACCGCCGCGAACATCGCTTACGCCGCCTACATGCCCGTGATGCTGGCCGTGATGGAAATCCCCGGCTGCCTGGTAGCTTTGTACATCGTATCACGATTGCGAGCCACGGGGATGGATCGTGACGGCAATATGCCGGACGAAGTGGGTTACAACAGCTTGGTAACCACTCGCACGTATATCTCACACGAACACGAAGAGGAAGAAGAACTGGTCGGTGCAGCCGCGGGAAATGGCGTCAAGCAACGACATGCTGGCTCACACACCACGAGCACCGTTCGTCGCGAATCTGTCGGACATGGTGGCCACGGCGGCGGAGCTGGCGCCGACGAGCATGACCGTATTAAGGGTGAAGAATTCGAGGCCAAGATGGCTCTCGAAGACAACATGGAAGATGAAGTCAAATCCAAGCACAAGAATAAGGGTGGAATTGACTTCGAAGTGCTGCATGAAGTCTTCTTCAACCCCGGGATCTACCTCTTGTTCGCGGGTATCCTGATCGGTTTCGTCAGCCAGTTGCAGGGTCACAAGGTTACGGCTCCGGACGATGCATTGTTCATCACGCTCTTCCAGGGCATGCTGTGCTTGTTCCTGTTGGAAATGGGAATGACCGCCTCGCAACGTCTGAAGGACCTGCGAACTGCCGGTTTGCCCTTCGTCCTGTTTGGAATCCTGGCTCCGAATCTGTTCGCGACCTTCGGTATGTTGATGGCACACGGCTACAGCATGATGATTGGCCAGCCGTTCGATGTCGGAACCTATGTGTTGTTCGGTGTGCTGTGCGGTGCGTCGTCCTACATCGCCGTCCCGGCTGTCCAACGCCTGGCGATTCCGGAAGCCAGCCCCACGCTGCCACTGGCCGCGTCACTCGGGTTGACCTTCAGCTACAACGTCACGATCGGTATTCCGGTCTACATCATGATTGCCAAGCTGTTGCTGGGACAAACTGGTGGTAGTGCAGCCTAGTAGTGATCAGTGAAATTCGGCGAGCTGGTGCCAGACTCGCCGATCGGGGACCGGGGGAATCGGCGTGGGTGATTCCTCCGGTTCTTTTATTTCCGAGTTCTGAAACAGCACTCGACAAGTCATCGATAACACAAAACAGCCCGGCGGCCCAATGGTCGCCGGGCTGTTTTGTTTTGTCAGGCAAAGAGGTGACGGAGGAATGGAGCAGGGTACTCCCAACGCACAATCCCGGGGAGCAACGCGAACACTTTCTGCGACTCCACGCTCCTCACGCTACGGACAATTCAATCCGGTTCGCAGCCGTCCTGATCACTCTCCGCAGGCTGATCCATCGACGTCGACTCACTCGCATTCGAAACCTGATATCCAACCTGAACCTGGTCCGAACTCGTGGCCGAGAGCATCGCACGCTGTTCGAGAATTTCAGGAGATTCCAGAACTCGCGTCAGCCGTTGGCGCTTGGTGTTGGGTGTGAGTCCCATCGATACGCACAGGCGGCGAACCAGCGAACCTTCATAGGCATCCAGCGGAAAATGGGGCCGTTGCATCATGCGGGGTCCTCACAAAAGAAGAAAACAGAAGTGTGTCGAGAAGGGGACCGGACTGGTACGAATCGAAATGCCGACTCGATCAGTTTTCAGGGTGCTGTTGTTCGTGACATCCGAAAAACAAGTCCCACGATTTGAAATGAAAGGCGAAGGGGACTTCTGCAATGTGGCCCGCATTAACAGCCTGAGACGAGAATTCGTCCTCGCGGCTGCGATGTTCTCTTGGCATCAATTCACGACTGGCATTCCCAACTGTTCCCCGTTTCGCATCCGTCGTTTTGTAAGACGAGAGGCCGGAAGGAGCCTTGTTAAAAAAGGCTCCCTTCGGCCGTCTGTGGTGAGATGCTGAGCGGGAAATGAGGAGGGCTGGACCCGTCTCCACGGGTCGGTGGGGATTCGAGTTTGCACTCGAGATGCGTCAGACTCGGCTGGGAACCGAATCCATCAGTAAAGGCTCCAGACCGCAGTCCAGAGGTCTTAACTTCTCACGGTTTAGTTCCGCAGGAACTCCGTCAGGGTTCGCTTGTCGGCCAGACCACCCAACGCATGGTTGTCGTCAGAGGGCTGATTCTGCAGGCCGAAGAGCGAACGACCTGACGGGATAGTCCTGCGGGTCGATCACCTCAACGAATTTGTTGTGGTTGAGAATCTGACTTTGCACGACGCGTGCCAAACGCCTGGCAGGCGGCTCGACAAATTTGAGGCCATCTCACAACTCAAGACTCAGCCGAGTCTTGTAGCGATCCGAGGAAATCCCCTCGCGGCACCAACGAGCTCTTCAACCGTGGTGGATGAGACGTCATTTGTAACAATTACGTCCACGGCCGACGTGGGATGCATTCTGTGCGTGGCGTGACCGTCGCCTGATTCTCGGAGTTGCGTGTGTTGGCCCAATAGACGAGCAACGACTACAGCCGGCGATATCATCAAAACCCGAGGAAATCGGTGATCGAGCATACGCGGAAAGACCCGCACAGAACCCGACTCAGAAGGTCAGGACGCGGGATGTGAACGGCATCGGAGAGATCAAAGAATAAAACCACCGCAAAGCATGCCGAGTGCTTCGCGGTGGTAAGTCCCGTGTTTCTACTGCAGCAGTCTGAGTTACAGGTCACGCCCCCAAGCGTTTCCTACGACTCTCGCAGCTGCTGATCGTCGGGTATTAAAAATTCCGCTGTTCAGAATCCCCCATTCTGTAGAGCGTAATCTGGGCAGTTTTCGATCCATAACGGACACGACGCGGGAAGTCCGCACACTGCGTGGTCATCCGCCTGACGAAGGACGCAGCACCGTGGTGCCCCGATGGCCGGAACGTTCCCCCTGCTTCCGGTCATCGGATATCTCTTCGTACGACTGCCTATCCCCGACGGCATCGGGTCAGGCCAATTGCTTCTTACGCCCCACCAGCGTCTTGATGCGTTCGGCCAGCAACGCTGAGTCAAACGGCTTACGGAAGGTCTCGTTAAAGATCGTCCGGTCAAAGCCTGCGGCATTGTCCTCGTCGCTGAGCAGTCCAATTTGGACCACGTCAGCATACTCGGGATTTTTGCGCAGGTTCTGAGCAATCATCAGGGATTCATGGCGCCCCATGACAAAGTCAATCACCACGCAATCGGGGTGCAAAGACTCGGCCTGGATGCCGGCTTCAAAGCCGCTCGCCGCGAATTCCATCTTAAATTGGTCATTGTTCATTAGGTCAGTCAGGGCCGAACGAATAATCGGTTCGGCGCCTACCAGGAGGATCTTGCCCGTGGCTTCATCTTCCAATTCACCGAGAGGCATTCCGTGTTCCTTGAGGAACCGGATTAAATGCTCACGGGGAATTCGTCGATCTTGCGAACCGGGAATGCGGTATCCCCGCAACCGGCCGCTATCAAACCACTTGCTGACCGTCCGTGGTGCCACCTTACAGATTTTGGCAACCTGGCCAGTCGTGAAAATCGTTTTCATCGCAGGCTCTCCAATCGCTAGTCTGCTCATTGCGGAAGGTGTGCGGGCCTTCCGGAGACAACATCCTCAAGGCGTCGGTCGGCTCTCCTAGCCTTCGGGTCCGCTCGGCGAACCGCCGCCAATTTGGGTCGGGATGAGTCTCGGGTCTTGTGAGACGGCTGTTGAATTATCGCCGCAGCCGCCTACTGCCTGACATCGGCAATCAACACGGGATTACTGACACTGCAAGTCGATCACTGAAGGCAGAGGAACCTCAAAGCCAAGAACTCCCGAGAACAACCGCACTGCACGCGGTTCGGACTCAGTCACTCTTGGTGGCCCACTGCCGAAATTATCGGCAATGAGGACCGGGCTCTTCGCAAATCTCGCTCAGGCCGTAAGGTCCTGCGCGGTTTGCCTGAATGTTCCGATCCCCCCTGTCAAACAGTCTCAGCTACTCAAATCCTAAAGCACCGGTCCAATCGCAAAGGTGCATTGTCGGACTCGTAATAGCCTTAACTGTCTGGCGTTAAACATCGGATAACAACGGCATTCCGCTTCAATGTTTCCCACGGCTTGTGCATCACGTAAGACTAGCATGTTTTATGACGATTAAGCGGGCCAGGTACGTCAAGAGGAATCTCGTTAAAAACGCAACCCATTCACCCACAACGAGATACAATCTTATCCACGATCCGATTTTTCACCGCTTTTAGCCCCTTTGCCCCCCAAAGGGTCGTTTTTTGCGGTCTTAATAAAGCGGTCAGGACAAATCTAATGAATGTGTCAAGAGATCTCTTTAGGCAATCTGTTCGGATTAATCCAAAAGGATTAGCTCAAGGTCGCACAATGTCTGTCAATATCGCTTAATGTCTTAAACTTTTGCCTGCCTCCAAGCAGCGCCGCGTTCACGTTCCCATGGCACCAGTCGATCCGCAACTTCGAGATCGCTCAACGACTCACGCGGGGAGTCCCTCAACATCAACAGGGGCCGTTGCGATGAATCACTCCGGCCCATGCGATGAAGGCCGGGGGCTTTCACTTGGTACCAAACAAGTCGGGATAACTTTGTTTGATTGAGGTGATTCCCGCATTAATCAGCCTCACATCCGAGGCGGGGGAAAACATCCGACAACCTTTCTCGTAGCACAGCTTGGCGTACTGCTGGTTCACCGTCACTACGCCCCACACCTTGCCGGCCTTGGCACAGGCCGCCGAGATCTGATCCATGGCGTGCAGACATTTGGGATGAAAGAAGTCCCCGGCCACGCCCAGATTTTGACTCAAGTCGGCCGGCCCCATAAACAGGAGATCCACGCCAGGAACAGCCGCAATCGCTTCGCAGTCTGCCACGGCCTCAGCCGTCTCGATCTGCACGATCACCATGGTCTCACGATTGGCTTTCTCACAGTATTCCGCGAGTCCCAATTTTCCGAACCCGGCATCGTAGCCACCATTATTGAGACCACGATTGCCCAGCGGATGAAACTTGCACCAGCGGACGATCTGTTCGGCCTCGGTGGCAGAACGAACCTGAGCCGCCATCACCCCGCTGGCACCACACTCCAGGCTGCGTGAAAACGCGGCGTAATCGGTCGGTGCGAGGCGAACGAAGCTATCCAAACCGGCAGCCCGTGCCGCAATCGTCCCGATTTCCAGGTTTTCGATCGTATTGCCAACATGCTCCAGATCGAACCAGACTCCTTGAAATCCGCCGTGAACTCCCAGCATCTGAATCAAGTTGTAGTGAAACACTCGCCCCAAAGCACAGATATTGACACTCTCACCACGGGCCAGTCGAGTTTTCAGGGAATCCATAGAAGTTTCCTGCTCAGAGAAGATTGGAAGAGAGGCGAAGGCCGTCGAGACACCCGTCAAACAGATTGTGCCCGGAGTATTGCCAGATGACAACGATTTTGGCCGGCTCTACTACACAGGGTGCGAGGCTCCCCCCAACCGTTTTTGGCCTCAATCCGGTACGCGTCACCGTTCGGAGGGAACTTTTCCCCAATTCTTTGGTTTCTTTGCTCCCTTTAGTCAAAAATGGATCGCGATCCCGCTCATCCCGGCTGGGACCTTCCAAAAACTTTGAGATGACACCTAGATTTGACCCAACTTTGACAGTTCTGTGACAATCGTTTTGGGGGCCTCGCTTAGTATTCCTGAAGACATGACTTCTGGCGCCAACTGGATTCTCGCTGAATCGAGAATGTTGGCGACCAACTTCTGCCATCAGGAGTTTTTTAATGCGTAACGAATCCGAAATCGTTCCCAATCCGGAGCGACCAGTCGATCTGGCGACCGGTGGGGCCGAAGCGGCCACACTATCAAAGCCCGAATCCAAACCGTTGGTAACACCGCACCCTAAGGCGGCTCCTCAGCGGACCATTAAGCCGGCCTCGCTGTCATCCGGCTGGGCCGTTCATTTTCCCGATGGTGTCGACTGGCCGGTTACCGTCTGGATGCTTGGCATGCACATTGGTGCTGTCGTGGCCTTCTGGCACTTTACCTGGCCTGCGTTTCTGTCCTGTATCTTCTTGCACTTCGTCACCGCCTGCCTGGGCATCACACTGGGCTTCCATCGCTTGCTGACTCATAGCAGCCTGGTTGTCTCGCGTCCGGTAAAGTACTTCTTCTCGATGTGCGGCATGTTGTCCGCGGAAGGCAGCCCCTTGATGTGGGTCGCCAATCACCGCAAGCATCACGCGTTTTCCGATCAAGAAGGGGACCCGCATTCGCCGAACGAAGGTTTCTTCTGGTCGCATATGCTGTGGTTCTATCCCAATGTCCCCCGTGACAAGTGCGTCGCGCACTTCAAGCGTTGGGCTCCTGATCTGTACAAGGATCCGGTGCAACGGTTCTTGGATCGGATCTTCCCGTTGTTTGCTCCGATCGTTGGCGTGGCGCTGTACTACTTCGGCCAGTACTTCTTCAACCAAGGTCTGGAATTCGTGCTGTGGGCCATGTGCGTTCGTACGGTCGCCTGCTACCACTCGACATGGTTCGTGAATTCGGCAACGCATATTTGGGGTTATCGCAACTACCACACGTCAGATCGTTCACGCAACCTGTGGTGGGTAGCCGTGCTGAGCTACGGAGAAGGCTGGCACAACAACCATCATGCTCACCAGCGTTTGGCTCGACATGGTCATCGCCCGCATGAAATCGATCCCACCTACATGGTGATCTGGACCTTGAAGAAACTCGGTCTGGCCTGGGACGTGCACGACACGCTGCCCACTGGAAACCAAGCCAGCGACTAAGTCCTGGAACCACTTCCAACACCAATGTTTTTGAGATCTGAACAGCCCGGCGACCAATTGGTCACCGGGCTGTTTTTTTGTGCTTCCCCCTCTGAAGAGATTGGGTATGAGTACAGTTTTCGATGTTGCACGATGCGTCGCAGACGCCGAGTTATGTGCTTCTGGAGAAAAACCCGAGTTGAAGATCCCGGGAATGCACAGCATCCCTCGAAGAACGTCCGCAACATCCAAAAGACGCTGACCGGCCTGTCGATCAATCGACGATTGTCGTATCTTACACCAATGCGATCGCTCGTACCGGTCCCGTTTGAAACCCAGTGACTCAGGTCCAGCGGTCATGAAGATTCCCTCACAAGCTCGCAGTTACGGCGTGCAGTTCAACCTGACGCCGATGATCGACATCGTCTTCTTGTTGATCATCTTTTTTCTCGTCGCCAGCTATCTGTCAGGCTCTGAGAATCAAGAAGCGATTCAGCTGTCTCAGGCGGCCGGTGGCAGCTTCAATTCACCAGAAGCACCACGGCGGATTGTGGTGACGATCACCGCCGCAGGGCAGTTCCTGATCAGCGGGCAAGTGGTCACGATCGCTGATTTTGCCACTCAAATTCGTCCGGCAAAACAGGAGAAGCCCAATCAGGACTTGGAAATCCGCCTCCGAGCCGACAAACGCGTCCCCTACGAATTGGTGGAGCCGCTGTTAGTAGAATGTGCCCGAGCCGGCATCTCACAGATCAAATTCAACGTCGTACCGAGTGCTGGCCAGTAGTCGCAGAATCGAATCCGTTTTAGCGATACCGTGAAGGATTTTGGAACGCTCATTGTTCGCCTCTTCTTTGAATTCTTTGCTCCCTTTGACCACCGCAGTAACAAACTCATCCGGGTAGCCGTTGCCTCATTCGTCATTCGAGCTTGGTCATTCTTTCGTCGTTCGGATTTCGACATTCGTCATTTTCTACCACCTCACATTTTCTCAGAGACTCTTCTGGCTCGCAAATTTCGAAACGCGAGAAGATTCAGCGTTTTCGCCGCTTCACGAAGGGTTCAGACGCTGAAAATCAGGATAGCTGCTGCTCGCGAACAATCTGAGAGGCCATAGACATCCTCGAACTGGGTGACAGATTTGCCGAGTGTCGCAGCTGCAATGATGTCCCGAAGGGACTTATCGTCGTTGTTCGCTCCGCGAACAGAACGCGCTCGCAGTAGCGAGGTGGAACCTGCACTGAAGTCGAATACCAATTCCAGCCGGCTGCTGCGAATGCGTTGTGTTCGCGGAGCGAACAACGA
>JAZKFE010000098.1:23573-24779 GCA_040386595.1 Planctomycetota bacterium
AACAACGACTATGGTTCGGCTGTCACCTCACCCCCCAGAATCCGTCACGGGATTTTCGTGATGGGCAATTCAATGTAGTGGGTTGGATATGAAGCTCAAGCTAGGAAATTGACAGCGTCACGAAGTAACGGCAATCCTGGCGAGTTGTGTGCGTCTGGAGAAAGCCAGAGTAGTAGAAGATCCCAGGAAAGCGCAGCGGCCCCTGGTGAGTGTCCGGTTGCTGCCGGATGGCAGCGAGCGTCACAGTTCGACGCGCGCTTACGAAGAACTCGCGTCATCACAAAACCTGGGTTTTGGGCGGCGCGGTCTCTCGTCAGTAGGTCGAGTTACGCAGTAGTTATGAATTTTGGCAGGCCCTGGAATGAGTCCCGAAACATCAACGACATAGCCGCTCGGCAATTAAGCGAGCGGCTCCATTTCTACGGCCAGACTGTCCTGACGCGACGCCGCGGAAGGCTTATTCAAGTCACACTTCAGCAGTCCCCGAGCCGCATGTGAAGCGGCTCAGGTCCGTGAAACTGTGGCTTAGATAATACCGCCGTGTGTACGGTAGGGAGTGGCCAAGTCGGGGAGTTCCAAAGCCCAGATCCGTTCCCAGATTTCTGGGATGTGCCGCAGACCTTCTGAAGTGAAGATCAGCTGTCTGGCCCGCACCGACGGCTGTGACGAGTAAATCGGCATGACACATCCCACATTCAAGGATGCCATGACCAGCAGCAGGGTGCAGAGTAAGAACCTACGCATCGCAAGTCTCCCGGCGGAGTCGGAGGGAAGTGGGTCGAGTTCTGAAGTGACGTTCAACGTCCGGCTTTCAGTCAAAGTGGGAACAGCTTCAGAATCACGACCTGAGCTGAGTGGGCACCTTTTGCGAATAGAGTGCATCCACAATGAGTTATCGACGTGCCGAGTAGGTAGACTTTAACGCCTCGAATGATTTTGTCGAAAAATGCGGTCGTGTGGATGGATTGGTCGAATTGAAACACCCCGAAGTACCTAGATATCGCAATGTCCGTGTCAGGTATTCGCGGTGAACGTGGAGGAGCCCTGATTTTCGAATCTGGGTGAGCGGAGCGAACAAGAGGTTAGGGCTCATTGCGTCGCGCAGCCGTAGCCTGACTCTCTGAGTCGGGTTCTTTTTCAAGTGACGAAGTACCCGACTCAGAGAGCTGACTTCTTGGCACATTTTGTTGTGGTTAGTTGGGAGTG
>JAZKFE010000099.1:0-3087 GCA_040386595.1 Planctomycetota bacterium
CAAGTCGACAACTCCGCAGTTCACTTAACACTACGAGTTTTGAAACCAGCTCTAAGCATTCTGCATGCAAAGCTCAGTCGATCGGACGCCAAACGTTGTCTGTGGTTCGAATTGGCCGATTACATCAACGGCGACGCTCTTCTGCGAGATGTGTTGCGGAGCATCGCCTTGCGCACCGGCCGGTTCCAGCGCGAGCATGTGACCTTGCACCCACTCGATCAATCGTTGGGAACAAAGGCCCAGAAGCCAGAGAACCTCAAAGAAACGGCGGAGGAGCTGGCTAAGTATTTTGTCCATCTGTGCGAGATCGATCATTTATCGCCAGGCGATTGGCCAGTTTTGATCTATGGGCGTGATCTGGCAGGCAGCTGTATTAACTGGCAAAGCCGTCCTTGGGAGAATCAGACGTGGAATGAACTATTTGTGCTGATTGGTGCCTTGGCAATGGCTGGGTTTCCGGTTCTCTTGGCGCATTCGTCCGAAACACGCCGCGTGGGGGAGGAGGAAAAGTGGAACAAATCGCGTGATTCTGCACGAGACAAAGCAAACGGAATTCAGCACCCGCAGAAGCAATATCTGAGTCTTCTGGAACAGGTGGTCCCGGCAAATTTGCCAACTCTCTTCAAAAAAGATCCCCGTCGCGATGCGCGACTCTCGATCTTCGCCCGCATGCGCGAAAATGTGTTCCAACGCTGTCTGGTAGATGTTCCCTATCGAAAGTTCGTTTATGCCGTCTGTCTGTTTCGTCAATCTCGTCGCCCGAGCGCCCTATTTTACGAAGCGGTCCAGCCCTGCGGCAGGCGGTTCAATCTGAACGGCATTGATAACGATGTTCGCCGCTACCGGTTTGCAGAACAGGCGATTCTCCATCTGGAGACGGAACGCGTCTTCTACCTGAAGGCCGGAGGCTCGTCTTGGATGCATCGCGACATTCGCGTTGCGCTGCACATGATGCTGGACCGTGTCCCTTGGGTGGAGGAGAAAGGTACAGCACCGCAGAAGAAAAAGAGCAGTAAAGAACCGCAATGGCACAGTCACTCCGTCGCCCGGGTCCATTTCTGGATCGGCGACTGGTATGAAAAGGCATTCTATTCGACGGGATTCTCTAAGCCCGTCTTTGAGGCGCTGCACCATTACTTTCAAGCAGCCCGACTGGCTCCGTTCGCGCTCCCCAAGGGATTGGCAGAGGATTCCGAAGAAGTGCGTTGCTATCGATTCTTATTGATGCGATCTGCCGTGAATGCCATGACGAAGCTATTACTCGTCGCACGTCCATTTTTGAAACTGTGGATGGCAAATCTCCACGGATTTTCAATGTTCGACCTTCCAGAACCCGATGTTCACAAAACTCCCTACGATCACCTCGCGAGCTGGTTGTGGCCAGAAAAGATATCAAAACAACTCAAGTTCGGGGCCGAAAAAGAAGAGCAGCTTGCTAGCTGTTTTCAACTTCTGAGTTCGATCATTCGTGATATCCAGCGTGCCATTCGGAATGAAGCCGATATCCAGATTGCTCCCGAGTTCGCATCGGGAAGCGTTGGCCTCGTTGCACCGGAGGATAACGTTCGGCAAGAACTCGACATCGTACTAAGGTGTGTTTACAAAAGTGATAAAGAATGGAACACTGCGACTAGCAAATTAATCACATCTATTGCGGAGTTTGGCGACCCGCTAAAGAAATGTCGAAACGCTTACAAATCGTGTTTTCCAATTGGTAGAAACCCCGCCTCGATTACAGAAGAGGAGCACGCGAAAAATAAAGGTCTAGTTGTCGCGGAACTAGGGCCAAAACTGGACAAGTTGCCCGCTTTGCTGGCGATCGTCGAAGCCATCGCCTATGCCCAGATGCGTCGCGCCAAGTTTTGCGGACATATCATTTCCAAGGGGCAGCAGGATCATCACGCATGGCGCCGCGAGAACGTCCGTAACGAATGGTTGCGCGTGACGCGAATGTGCAATTTGGGCATTGACTGGTGCAAGCACTTACCGCCAGGCGTGTTAAAGCTGGATCTTGAGTTGCGAGTCCGTCTGCATTCGTATTATGCCGTCGCCCTCGCCAATCTCGACCGGTTCTACGAAGCGCACCGGCATCTCACCGAAGCTTTCGCGATCCAATCGAAACAAGATTGGGCCTCAGCGCGCATCGAGCAGGCCAAGCTCAGCCTCAGGCGAGCCGAGGTCGTCTTAACGGAAGCGCATCGCATCGGCCAAATTTTGCGTCTGTTCGCCAAAGAATGCTACAACCAGCCTCCGGGGGTAGTTCCAAAGACGTTCTCGAAGTGCCTGGAAGATAATGGAATGCTGGAAACCATCGAGGAGATGCGCGATCCACAAAAGGGGTTGTACCAGGTGGAATGGCATCAATCGGTGCGCGAGTGTCTGGTTGTGGGAAATAACCACCCCGAAATCGTCATTGGGAACCTCCGTCGCCTGCTGGTCGCGATGCTCGATGATGCCTGGTTTGCCACCGAGAATGCGGAAAAGGCGTTATCGGGACAAAGTCAATCATCGCTGTGGTGGGGCCGGATCTCCTTGATGAAGCTCCGCGCCTGTGGCTATCAGCTGAATTTGTGGGCGGGAAAATTTGACCAGGGAAAAGTCGTCTTATCGTCACCAGATCTGAAAATGTTGGCGTATCGTCATCGACGGATCAATCCACAAGGCATCTGGCGACTGTTTGAAACCGCCCGGCTCAACGATCGACAATCCGATCCGAATATGAAATACCGAGAGTTTCGGTTGGTGCGGTATGTTGTCGCGTGTCTTCAAGTCTTTTCACATTGTCAGGACGAAAAAAAATTCGTTCGGGATCAATGCGAACAGGTCTACGATAAGTATTGCGATGCGAAATACGCGCGTAAAGAAAAGTTAAAGCTGACGCCAGAGCTCGGAAACATCTTCAAGAGCGTCCAGAAAACCGTCTCCGAAGCATGGAGCGCCATCAAACTCACTTGAAGTGAGACACTTCCAAGGGTGCAGCCGTTAAATGGTGGGCCAAGTTGGATACGACTGATTGATCTCCCCTCGCCCCGGTATTTCCGGGGAGAGCGACTGTGATTGAAGTCAAGGATTTTTGTCGGTTTTTTT
>JAZKFE010000100.1:0-11220 GCA_040386595.1 Planctomycetota bacterium
TAAGAAATGCACCAAGGCAGGCAGTGGATGCGGTGGATGCATGCCGTTGGTCACCGACATTCTGAATGCCGAGCTGCGTAAGGCCGGTCGCGTCGTCGATCAATCACTCTGCGAACATTTCTCTCACACACGACAGGAGTTGTTCCAGATCGTCAAGGTAAAGGGATACCGTACCTTCGCCGAACTGATTGCCGGACATGGCCGCGGAGCGGGTTGTGAAATCTGCAAACCGACAGTGGCCTCGATTCTGGCCAGCTTGTGGAATGAAAACATCCTGGGCGAACGGGCCACGCTGCAAGACACCAACGATCGCTTCCTCGGCAACATTCAACGTGGCGGAACGTACTCCATCGTGCCGCGTGTCGCGGGTGGTGAGATCACCCCGGAAAAACTCATCGTGCTCGGCCGTATCGCCAAGCAATACGGGCTCTACACAAAGATCACCGGCGGTCAGCGAATCGATCTCTTCGGAGCTCGCGTGCAGCAACTTCCCGAGATCTGGGATCAGTTGATTTCGGCCGGGTTCGAGAGTGGCCATGCCTACGGAAAATCACTGCGTACCGTCAAAAGCTGTGTGGGATCAACCTGGTGCCGCTACGGCGTCAAAGATTCTGTCGGCTTCGCGATCCGTATCGAAAACCGCTACAAGGGGCTGCGTTCACCGCACAAGTTGAAGTCGGCAGTCTCGGGGTGTACTCGCGAATGTGCCGAAGCCCAGAGCAAAGACTTCGGCTTGATTGCCACCGAGAAGGGATACAACCTCTATGTCTGTGGCAACGGCGGCACCAAGCCACGACACGCCGATTTGCTGGCCGGTGACCTCGACGAAGAGACGTGCATTAAATACATCGACCGCTTCCTGATGTTCTATGTCACGACCGCCGACCGGTTGACCCGTACCTCAGTTTGGCTGGAGAAGATGGAAGGGGGCATTTCTGCCCTGCGAGAGATCATCATCGATGACAAGCTGGGCATCGCCGAACATCTCGAAGAGATGATGCAAAACGTCGTCGACACCTATCGCTGCGAATGGGCCGAGGTCGTTAAAGATCCGGAAAAACGCCGGTTCTTTACGCAGTTCATCAACACAGATGAAACAGAGCCGGACATCGAAATTGTTTATGAACGCGAGCAAGCCCATCCCGCCGACTGGCCGACGGATGATGTTGTGCTCACGCAGCTAACGCTTCCGAAACCGCCGGCCAACGGGTCCCTGAAAACCTGGACCCGAGTGGGCTCGACGCGAGACTTTCCGGAAGAAGGGGGCTCGGCAATTCGTTACGGCTATATGCAACTGGCGGTCTTTCATTTTGCCAGTCGGGGCGAATGGTATGTCACCCAGAACATGTGCCCGCACAAGCGAGAATTCGTACTCTCCCGCGGCATTCTCGGAGATCAACAAGGCGAGCCCAAGGTGGCCTGCCCGATGCACAAGAAAACGTTCTCGCTGAAAACCGGAGGCTGCCTGACCGGAGAACCGTACTCCATCCAAACCTTCCCGGTGAAGATCGATGGGGACGACGTGCTAGTCCTGCTACCGCCCCCGGGCGACTTGGCGAACTCCCCCGCGGTGGTTCAACGAGAATGCAGTACCTCGTGCGAGATGTGTACGGTTTAACGGGCTGATGATGCAACGAAAAACCACGCTTTAGGCGAGCCCGGGGGCGTCAGCCCCCGGATTCTCGTAGCCTGACTCTCCGAGTCGGGTCTCTTGAAAAAGAAATACACCCGACTCAGAGAGTCAGGCTACGGGAAGAAGAATCCGGGGCTGACGCCACCCGGCTCGCCAGAACAGCGAACGACAACTTTTACTTAACAATATTCATCGAGGATTTGCTTCGTGCCGTCCCTGTTGCCACCGCCGGAGTCCACTACCACGACTATGTCGCTCACGGCGCTGGTCGAGGAGTTGCTGCGCGAACAACAGGCTTTGTCGGCCGTCGAAAACTTCAGCCAACAGCACGCGACCGGCGCGCCGTCACAGGAGCGATATTACCGATCATTGCTCCCGTCATCACCTCCTGGCCCCGGCGAACAATACGCGTTTGAAGTGGATTTGGATTGTTGCTCGGGCTGCAAAGCCTGTGTCACCGCGTGCCATTCTCTGAATGGTCTTGCCGAAGGAGAAACGTTTCGTGATGTCGGCCTGTTGATTGGGGGCACCAGTACCCTGCCCGTGCTGCAGCATGTCACAGCCGCCTGTCATCATTGTGTCGAGCCAGCCTGTCAGGCGGTGTGTCCGACACTGGCTTATGACAAGGATCCGCTGACAGGCATCGTCAAGCATCTGGACGATCAATGTTTCGGCTGCCAGTACTGCATCCTCGCCTGTCCGTACGAGGTTCCTCAATACAATGCCCGCAAGGGAATCGTCCGCAAATGCGACATGTGTTCTTCACGCTTAAAGGCTGGTGAAGCCCCCGCGTGCGTGCAAGCTTGCCCGCATCAGGCGATTGCCATTCGCCTGGTCAAAGTTGCGGACGTGGCCGCCGATTGTGAAGCAAATTCTTTTCTCCCCGGCGCTCCTGATCCACAGCTAACCCTGCCCACGACGAACTATAAAACGGCGAAGTCGTTCCCCCGCAACATGCTGCCGGCCGACTACTATGCCGCTCATGCGGCCCATGCTCATCTGCCGCTAATTGCGATGCTCGTGCTGACACAGTTGTCAGTCGGCGCCTTATGGGTGCGAGCGGCCCTGTCGTTAGCCGGCCTGCCCGTGGTCGCGGCACTCGAACCGTTACAAGCCATCAGCGCATTACTATTCGGATTAGTGGCCTCCGGGGCCGCAACACTGCACCTGGGTCGGCCGCATCTCGCGTACCGTGCGGTTCTCGGACTGCGTAAATCGTGGTTAAGCCGCGAGATCGTGGCGTTTGGAGTCTTTTCCGGCTTAGCCAGTTTGGAAGCGGCCCGTACATGGTTGAGTCCACAACATTCCACAGCCCCCGACCTACTGGGCTGGGGCGTATTAATCAGCGGATTCGTCGGCGTATTCTGCTCGGTCATGATTTATCACTGTACTCGTCGCTCCACGTGGATTGGGCCACGAACGTTTCTTCGCTTCTTCGGCAGCACGCTCTGGCTGGGACTGTCGACGACGCTACTGGTGGCCGCGATCGTTGCCGGAGTCAGACCAGATCTGTCGATTGGAGCCGTGCTACACGATCTGGGGGCCATCCTGTGTCCAGCCCTCATGCTCGTCGCGGGACTCAAACTCGCCTATGAAGCCTGTGATCTCTTACAGCTTCTCGATCGGCAACACACTCCCTTAAAGCGTTCGGCCAGCCTGTTGGTCGGAGAATTGGCCAGCTTCACTGCCACCCGCTATACGCTGGGCATACTAGGGGGCCTCGTCTTGCCTGCCGTCTTGTGGCATGAGTCGAGCTCCTCACACCCCGCGGAATGGATCTCCACCGTCGCGGCGATGTGGCTGTTCTCAGTTGCCGGCGAGACGCTCGAACGTGCCCTGTTCTTTATGGCGGCCGCCGCGCCACGGATGCCCGGAGGTTTAAAGACATGACTCCAGCTGACGTATTGCATCCGCTGTCGCTCGCTTCGTCGCTCTTACATCAGACTGACGGCCCCTTTACGCGTGAGCTATTACTAGAACCATCCAGTTTTGGACTCGGACAGCTCCCCTCACGATTACAACCCGACGCCACAGTCAGCTCGGTCTGTGGGTTCTGTTCCACCGGTTGTAATCTGAATGTGCATATGAAGGACGGCGTCGCCATCGGGTTGTCGCCGACGACCAACTACCCGGTCAACCTCGGTATGGCGTGCCCCAAGGGGTGGGAAGCACTGCGAGTGCTGGACGCTCCTGATCGTGCCACATCGCCATTATTGCGGACGGAACGCGGGCGTCTGGAACGTGTTTCCTGGGAGACGGCGTTGTCGACGTTCGTGACGCGCATGAAGAAAATTCAGCGTGAGCACGGCCCAGATTCTGTCGCCTGGCTGGGCACCGGTCAAATTGCCACCGAAGAAATGGCCTTTCTCGGCGCCTTGGCCAAGTTCGGCATGGGCGTCATTCATGGTGACGGCAATACCCGTCAATGTATGGCCACCGCAGTCGTCGCTTATAAACAAGCCTTCGGTTTCGACGCCCCGCCTTACACCTATCAGGATTTCGAAGAGTCCGATGTCATCGTGCTAGTCGGGGCGAATGTGTGCATTGCTCATCCCATCATGTGGGAACGCATTCTGCACAACCGTCGTCAACCGAAGATCATCGTGATCGATCCGCGGCGAACCGAAACGGCCATGCAGGGCACGCATCATCTGGCCCTGCGTCCTAAAAGCGATCTCGTCCTGTTCTATGGGCTGGCGAGATTGCTCATCGAGCGCGGTTGGGTTGATTCAGACTTCATCGCCCAGTCGACGCAAGGCTTCGATGATTTCTGCCGGCATGTGGCTCCCTACACCTTGGACGTCGTCACCGAACGGACGGGGCTGACTGCCGCCGCCATTGAAGAAGTCGCCGAGCTCATCCACAGCGCCGAGCGATCCTCGTTCTGGTGGACCATGGGGGTCAATCAATCTTATGAAGGGGTTCGCACAGCCCAAAGTTTAGTCAACCTTGCCTTAATGACCGGGAACATTGGTCGCCCTGGAACGGGAGCGAACTCGATCACCGGACAGTGCAACGCGATGGGATCCCGGTTGTTTAGTAACACCACGGGATTGCTCGGGGGACGCGAGTTCACAAATCCAGAGCATCGGACCGAAGTCGCCGAAATCCTGAATATTCCCGTCGAAAAGATTCCCGACCGCAATAGCTGGAGTTATCACGAGATCCTGAAGGGAATTTTGGAGGGGCGCATTAAAGGGTTGTGGGTGATTGCTACGAATCCAGCCCACTCGTGGATCAATCAGGATCAAGCGCGTGACATTCTGAGTCGCCTGGATTTCCTGGTGGTACAAGACATGTACCATTCCACGGAGACCGCTCAAGTCGCCGATTTGGTACTACCCGCGGCTGGCTGGGGTGAGAAAGATGGAACCTTAATCAACTCCGAACGCCGCATCGGAACGATTCGCAAAGTGGCCCGAGCCCCTGGCGAAGCACTCGCCGACTTCTCGATTTTTCGAGCGATCGCCCAAGCCTGGGGCTGCGGCGAGATGTTCCGCGAGTGGACCTCCCCCGAAGCGGCATTCCGTATTCTGCAACGCTTGTCTGCCGGACGCCCCTGTGACTTTTCGGGGATTGATGGCTATCGGCAACTCGACCAAGACGGCGGCATTCAGTGGCCCTACCCTGCGGACCACGCACCTGTCGAGCAGGAACGGCGGCTGTTTGCCGATGGTCGTTTCTATCATCCTGATGGCAAAGCGAAATTCTTATTCGAAGATCCGCGGCCAATGCCCGAGCCCCCTAATAAAGATTATCCGTTCCTACTGCTGACCGGCCGCGGAACAGCAGTCCAATGGCACACGCAAACGCGGACGGGGAAATCGGACGTGTTGCGAAAATTGGCCCCCGAACGCATCTATGTCGAAGTCAATCCGCACGACGCTCGAGCCTTGGGCATTAAACCGCAGGACCAAGTCCACGTCGAATCGCGGCGTGCGGAAATCCAGGCTCAAGTCTTCATTACACCGACCGTCGCCCCAGGCCAGGTCTTTATCCCGATGCATTATGCGACGGCCAATCGTTTAACTGATGCCGTATTCGATCCGTACTCTAAACAACCTTCTTATAAAGCCTGTGCCGTCCGCCTCCGACGGTTGGGCTAAAGTCGCTGCGATGTCGTACAACGACTGTCGACGATATCTCGAAAGGATTGCGAAGCATGTCTGTCCGTGATACCGCTCAATCGCCCGGCCTGGCGAGCCGCCTGGACCTCACTGACTTTCACACCCCTCCCATGCGAGCCTTCCACCTTACCTGGATGGCATTTTTCCTGTGTTTCTTCGCCTGGTTCGGGATCGCGCCGCTGATGCCGATCGTGCGTAAAGAGTTTAGTCTCACCCCCGATCAGGTGGGGTGGTCGATTATTGGCTCCGTCGCCATCACCATTTTTGCCAGATTGGCCATCGGCCGATTGTGCGATCATTACGGGCCGCGACTAACGTACTCGTGGCTGCTAGTTTTGGGCTCGATACCAGTAATGGGTATTGCGTTTGCCGCCGATTTCTGGAGTTTTCTCCTGTTCCGCATTCTGATCGGAATTATCGGGGCGTCATTCGTGGTGACTCAGTATCACACCTCGAAGATGTTCGCGAGTAACTGTGTAGGCACCGCGAATGCGACGGCAGCCGGATGGGGAAACCTGGGGGGCGGCGTGACTCAGATGGCAATGCCCCTGCTCTTCGCCTTCCTGACTGTTACTTGCGGCCTGTCGTCCGCAGCCGGCTGGCGAGCCTGCATGATCTTGTCCGGAATCGTTTGTGCGGCGACTGGCGTGCTCTACTATTTCTGCACGCAGGACACTCCCGCGGGCAACATGATTGACCTCCGTCGCCGCGGCTTGCTGTCGGCCGACACACGGAAACAATCTGGGTTGGGTGTCGCCTTACGTGATCATCGTGTGTGGACATTGTTCGTCATCTATGGCTGTTGTTTCGGCTTGGAACTGACCTTAGACAACGTGGCGGTCCTCTACTTCACCGATTACTTTCACTTAGATCTCCATTTCGCCGGCATGGCCGCGGGTGCCTTCGGGATGATGAACCTATTTGCCCGAGCCTTGGGGGGCATGGTCAGCGACCGCTTCGCATCACGCTGGGGATTTAGTGGCCGTTCGCGATGGTTGTTTTTGACGGTGCTAGGCGAAGGACTCGCCTTGTTGATCTTCTCACAGATGACTCAAGTCGGCTGGGCCATTGCCGCGCTGTTGCTCGTCGGTCTGTTTATTAAGATGTCCAATGGAGCCGTCTATGCGGTGGTACCCTTCGTAAATGCGAAGGCGCTAGGCTCTGTCGCCGGGATTGTGGGAGCGGGGGGAAACCTGGGGGCTGTCGCTGCCGGCTTCCTCTTCAAGAGCCAAATTCCCTGGACGACGACGTTCTGGATTCTGGGATTGGTGGTGACGGCTTGTGCCTCGTTGGCCACCACGCTCACCTGGAGCGTGACCGTCGAGACCGACTCACAACCCGTATCCAATCCTGCCGAAGCCCCGTTGGCGATTGCTTCCGTGGACTAAATAATTGCCGAGGGCACCATAGTCGTTGTTCGCTCCGCGAACATAACGCATTCGCAGTAGCTGGCTGAGATCTGTTATTAAATCTCAATACAAATCCTACCTCTCTACTGCGAGCGCGTTATGTTCGCGGAGCGAACAACGACTATGATCGACGCCACCCGAAATCATTGTCAGAGCGCGGAATACACATCCGCCGCGGCGGGCCGGTCTCCGGGAGACCTCGCCAGCATGGTGATCAGCAACTCGCTGAATCGTTGCGGCAACTCGGCTGCCAACGATTCGGCGAACCGTGGGTCTTCCAGTCGCTTTACCAAGTCAACCAAGTTATCCGCCGGCAGGGCACGAAGTCCCGTTAGGACCTCGAAAAAGATCAGGCCGAACGCAAACACGTCGCTCGCCGTTGAGGCGTGTTCGCCACCCCAAAGCTCGAGCGACATATATGCCGGAGTACCACTGACGCCACGTCGCGAATGTTCGGCGACCAGCAAGCTGGGGTCCATCTCCAGCGTGGCATCCATTTCCAGGGTTGATGGCGAAATGGAATCGTGTGGGAAAGTTGTCGTGGTCGTTGCGGCTGCAGTCTCTGTGCGGGGGCTGGTTTTGCGAGCCAAACCGAAATCGAGAATTCGCGGCCGCAGATCTTGTCCAATTAAGACGTTCGCCGGTTTCAAATCGCCATGCACGATCTGCAACGCATGCGCTGCTGCCAGACCCGACGCGATCCCGCGGACAATCTCAATACGAGTCTCAAGATCCAAATCTGCGGAAACAAACTCAGACAACGGGCGGCCATCAATGAATTCCATGGCGATCAGCGACAGCCCGTCATCTTCTTCAACCGCATAAATTCCGCAGACGTTCGGATGATGCAACGGGGCCGCAGTCCGCGCCTCGCGTAACGTGGCTTCCCGCGAATCGGTCCCTTTTCGTTTGAGAATCTTCAGGGCCACATTCCGCTCCAGATGCAAATCCCAGGCGGCGAATACGCTGCCGAAATTGCCTGCCCCCAAGAGTCTCTGAATCCGATAGTGCCCTACGACGCGTCCCGGCCGGATCGCCTGCTCCAGATCAATGGTGCCTTCTGCCGTCGTCCAGTTGGCTGGGCAAAGCCCACCACTCTGCAAGGCATCGAGAACCCGGAGTGTCTCTTCTGGATTGCGTCCCACAGACAAGTTGTGCACGACGCTGTATTGCAAGATTCCATCAGGATCAATCAGAAACAGCCCCCGCGTCGAGACCCCTTTGTCCGCCAGCCAAATTCCCATTTGAGAGGCATATGCGCCGTCCGGGTCGGAGGCCAGAGGAAATTGCAGCGGCCCCAATCCCCCCTCGGCTGGTGGTGTCGCCAACCACTCACGGTGCGAGGCAATGGAATCGACGCTGATCCCTAAAATGCGGCAGTTCCGATGTTCAAAGTCGACCGCATGTCGACTGAAACTGGTCAACTCGGTCGGACAAACGAACGAGAAATCCCGCGGATAAAACAACAGCAGTAACCAGGAACCCACGTAGTCGGCCGAGGAAACCGTCAAGGGCTGGGCGGAATCTGCGGTGACTGCAGACAGGATAAACGTCGGAGCCGGATTGGAGATTAAGGACATGAGTCTCGTCTAATCGCGAATTTGCCGCGAAGCATCGCAAAAGGGTTGTGGGCGGTCGTCGTCCTCATCCTATACTAGCCCTGCAACAAAACTTCAGCAATCAGCGAGTCCCCAGAGGCCGTGGCAAAATTCCCCAATCGCTTGTCTGCGGAAGTTCCAGTTCTTGCAGAATTCGGCTGCACTCCGGCGATTTGTTTAATGCATAGAAGTGGATGCCGGGAATCCCTTCCTCTAACAACACGCGGCATTGCTCGATGGCAAATTGGACACCGATTTCAAACTGTGCGACTTTGTCGTGCTGCACCTCTTCGAGTCGTACCGCGAGTCGCAGGGGAATGTCTGAGCCGCACATCGAACTGATGCGGACAATCCGGGCGTACTCGGTGATCGGCATGATTCCGGGGACAATGGGCACGGTCACTCCCAGTTCGTGCAACCGATTGCGGAATTGAAAAAAGTGTCGATTTTCGAAGAATAATTGCGTGAATAGAGCGTCGGCACCCGCGGCCACCTTTTGCACTTGATGCTGCAAATCAGAGCCGAGGTCACAGGACTCGGGGTGTTTTTCCGGGTAACCGGCCACACCAATTCCCATGTCAGGAAACTGCTCGCGAATCAAGGTGACCAGTTGGGACGCGTGGGCGAGACCGTCGGGGGCCACCTGAAATTTTGTCTCGCCGTGCGGTGCGTCGCCTCTTAAGGCCATAATGTTGCGAACACCGCTATCAGATGCCGCTTGAAGCCATTGAATCAATTCGTTTCGTGAGCTGCCGACACAGGTGAAATGAGCCGTCGCCGGGACTTGATGCTGATCCTGGATGTACTGACACCAGTCCAGAGTCTGGCGACTGGTTGAGCCACCGGCCCCATACGTGCAGGAGATGAACGCGGGATTCCACACGGCGAGCTCGTTGAGCGTGGTACGTAAAGCGGCGTCACCTTCTGGTGTCTTCGGAGGGAATATCTCAAAGGACAATCCAAAACGTCCGCCAGCGTAAACCTGTTGCAATCGCATCTCGACCTCGCTCCCACTCACCATCAGGAATCAGAGTGCCACCGGCCGAACCGATGGCACTCTTTCCACAATTTCAGCCCCTCAAATTAACGCCCATTCAAACCTTTACAGCAAACTCACGGCGGAACTCTTGGGCCGCTGCCACCATGTGCTGCAACGATTCCCGCACTTCCGGCCAGCCGCGTGTTTTCAGTCCGCAGTCGGGATTCACCCAGATCTGTTCAGGCGACAACACCAGACTGGCCGCACGCAGCAAATCAATCATCTCGACCGAGGTCGGTACTCGCGGCGAATGGATATCATACACTCCCGGACCGATTTCATTCGGATACTTTTCATCCCGGAACGCGGCCAACAGCTCCATCCGCGACCGCGATGATTCCATCGAAATCACGTCCGCATCCAGGGCGGCGATCGCGGGCAGGATGTCATTAAACTCGGCGTAACACATGTGAGTATGAATCTGTGTTTCGTCGGTGACACCCGAGGCTGCGATCCGGAAACACTCACAGGCCCAATCGAGAAATGCGGTCCAATCTGCGTGACGCAACGGCAGTCCTTCGCGTAGTGCCGGCTCATCAATCTGAATGATCTGAATGCCGGCCTGCTCCAGGTCGACGACCTCGTCACGTAAGGCGAAGGCGATCTGCCGACAGGTTTCCGACCGCGGCTGATCGTCGCGAACGAACGACCATTGCAGGATCGTGACCGGCCCCGTCAACATTCCTTTCATGGGTCGTGACGTGAGCGACTGAGCGTACTCGGCCCAGCCAACCGTCATTGCCTGCGGGCGGGCCACATCGCCATAGATAAACGGGGGCTTCACACAGCGTGAACCGTAGCTTTGCACCCACCCATGTTGCGTGAAGGCAAACCCGTCCAACTGCTCGCCGAAGTACTCCACCATGTCATTACGTTCGGCTTCTCCATGCACCAGAACGTCCAGATCGAGCTCTTCCTGAGATTTGACGACGAACGCGATCTCCTGCTTCAGAAAGTCCTGGTAGGCAGCATCGGTGATCCGCCCCACGCGATGTTCGGCTCGTGCCTTGCGGATCTCGGCTGTCTGCGGGAATGAGCCGATTGTCGTCGTGGGAAACAGTGGTAATCCCAAGGATTGCCGCTGTTTTTGCTGCCGAACAGAGAACGTGGACTGGCGTTGCGCGAGTTCGGGATTCGGCGTCGCATATCGCGCCCGCACCTGATCCCGACGGACTCGCGGTGATTGTGCCCGTCGTTGGAGTGCATCTTGTGCTTCGGCGACTTCACTCGCGACAGCCTCGATTCCCGAGTTGAACGCTGTCGCCAACACTCGAATCTCACGCAGCTTTTGCTTGGCAAAGGCCAGCCAGCTGCGCAGTTCTGGATCTAACTTCGTCTCGAGGTCCAGGTCATGAGGAGCATGCAGCAACGAGCACGACGGCGCCAGGTGGACGCGCGCCGGACCGAGCCGGTC
>JAZKFE010000101.1:0-8458 GCA_040386595.1 Planctomycetota bacterium
CTGCTGGGGCGACGAAAAACCACACCTGCAATCCGGTAGAGTCAGCAAATTTGCAGTGACTGAGCGATCTCCAGGATCTCGTGCCCCTGCAACCGCAACAGAAATGCCTCGCGAGACGTGTCATCCAATTCGTTCCGCACACGCCCGATAATCTCGGTCAAACTGGCAGCTTCGTCAGGTCGCAAATCCGCTGGCAGACTCACATCTTCCGGATCGCGCTCGGTGCGAACGTCGCGCCGCTGGGCTTGATGTCGACGAATTTGCTGAGCCAGCTTTCGCACGGCAATTTCCGCAAGCAGTGGCCACAAATCGGTCTCTTTAGAAAGCGTGGAGAATTCCGGGACTGGCCGGAGAAAGAAGCTGCGAAAGGCCGACTGCACGACATCGTCCGCATCGAACCGTGAGCGAAAACGGGGCGCCAATCGGCCTCGAATTAACGCCTCGAGCCGTGGGGCGTGCTCACGAAAGAACGCGGAATGCGTCCAATTCTCCCGTTCCGATTTTCCCTGTAACGGGTCTGATTTCGGACTCAGATGCTCCTCGGCGTCGGTCATGGCAAAATTTTCGACATTTTTTTTTGGCCGGTCAAGCGGCCGAATCGCAATGCCCTCATTGAAGCTCCGCGATGACCTTAAAAAAAGGGAGAACGCGGCGATCAACTCCAAATTGCGTCTTCATTTAGACTGAGGAAGTTTGCCATGGCATATGTCGTTACTGAACCCTGTTTTGGTTGCAAACACACGGAATGCGTGGCGGTCTGTCCTTGCGACTGCTTCCACGAAGGGGAACACATGCTATTCATCAATCCGGAACCGTGCATTGACTGTGGGGCGTGTGAAAGCGTGTGTCCGACAAAGGCGATCTTCCACGAAGATAGCGTCCCGGAACAGTGGCGGGATTTTATCGCCTTGAATGCCGAGATGTTCCAAACGTGTCCTTCAATCACAGAACGCAAAGTACCGCGTTAAGGCAAACGCGGATTCCGGCTCGACCTATTCGGCCAACATAGCGATTCCCGGTTACCCCAAACGCCGTGAAGATTTTCGCGATCCGAGTCAAAGCGATCGAAAAAATCTTTCACGGCGTGCGGTACCACTACGCCTATTCCAGACTATTCTTTTTCCTTCTTAGGATCGACGTCGGCCTTCTTTTTCTCTTCCCAGGACAAGCCTTCTGACATAATCGTGACCTTGCTGCCACTGGCTTCGTTTTTGACGAAAATGGTCAGGCTGGCGTCACCTTTTTCGCGCTTGAGAATGACCGAAATCGGAGTAATCAAATCGGAGTCGTCCGACTTCCAACCATCGGCTTCCAGTTTCTCAATCAAGAACTCCGTCACCTTACTGACCGACGAAGGGCTCTTGTACCCGAACTGCTCGACCAGCTTTTTGTACTCGACATCGGTCGCGTCTTTCGGCAGTGGCAAATCGTAAACATTTGCCGTCCCTTCCGCCGCCTTGGCCTTTTCGGCTTCCTTCTTCTCAGCTTCCTTCTTCTTTGCTCTGCGTGATTTCGATTTCGGCTTGTCCGAGTCATCCGGTTTCGCTTCCGGCTCCGGTTCGGCCTTCGGAATCGCCACGGTCAGCAGGGGGGCGTCAAACCGCAGGTCAAAGCTCTTCTTGGATTCCGGTGTGTCACCCGTTTCCATCGTCGCCTGGCCGGTCGCCCGGTTGTCCTTCACGACCAGCTGCCCTTTCAAACCGCCACCAGAAACACTGATCGAGCTGTTATCCGCCCAAGCGTTTGAATAGCTCGGTTCACCCTTCTTATTGAAGGTCACCTTTACTTGGGGCTCAAACAGGTTGAAGCTATCGTCGCTTCCCTTGCCTTTCACCAATGCCGCCTTCAGTTTCTCAATGGGGATTTCTTTTTCGCAGAAGAATACAGCGATTCCATCCTCATCAAAAACCTTCGTGGTATACACGACGACGTGCGGCAGCTTGTAGGTTTTCCCGTCGATCGTGAACGTTCCCGTTGAAGTCTTGGCGGCCGCATCTGCAGGTTTTGCCACCTTCGGGTCGGCAGCCCACAACCCCGAACTGGCACTGATTCCCACCGCAAACACTGCCAACACAGTAAACAACCGTCGTCGCATGACCTGGTCTCCAGAGAATTGATGAACTCATTCGCCGTGGTAACGGAAAATCCGTGACCGAGGATCACTCAGATTCTATCCGAGTTTTCATCACGTACACACGGAATGTGCAAGACACAAACACTTCAACTTGCCCTGATGACAACGCCCAATGACGTTTGACGTGGACCATGAAATTCAGCCGCGAACGACAGATCGCCGCGGGGCGAGGTCGTGCAGGATTTTTGAACGCCAATTCTCAAAGGAGTCTTGAATTCCAGGTGCTGCGAAGCATGGAGATGAAGGCTTCGAACGACATCAGCCTCGATACGGTTAAAAATAATTTAGCTGCAACCACCTGTCTGCTTGATCAAAAGGCGTGAATTTCACGAAGCGAATGAGGTCCTCATGCAAGGCAACCATGGGAACTCCTGCGGCGACCTTAGGCATTTGATTCCGTGACAATTCCCTGAAACCTGTGCCCATCGGGTCGCTTTTGGTTCGACGACCGACAGACAAAAATCCCTCCTCGAAGCAGCCAGGAACTCGACAACATGGCACATATGCCATTCGGCCGAAGTGAACGTCATTCCCGATATCCAGGCGAAAACTGGGCTATATGTCACTGCCTAGTCGCCGTAGACTCCCGCCACTCTGGCTTGGACCCGGAGGATTTCGTCAAGTAGCAGCCTGGAGTCATGCATGGATTTCCGTACGAACACCCCTTCCACTCCCGACGCGGTGATGACTGGCAATCATCGCTGGAAGCACTACGCCGCGTTAATCGCGGTGGGGCTGTTCGTATTTATGATCAACCTGGGCGGGACGCGGTTGTGGGATGTGGATGAAGCCATCTTCTCGCAAGCAGCCGTCGAAATGATGCAGCGGGATGACTGGGTCACTCCTTATTACAACGGCCAGATCTTCGCCCATAAGCCCCCCTTGATGTACTGGTGCCAGATTGCGGCCTATCAAATCTTCGGCACGACAGAATTTGCCGCGAGGTTATTTTCCGCACTATTCTGCATCGGTACCCTGTTAGTTACCTATGAACTCGGCCGCGTCCTCTTCAACGCGCGGATTGGTCTGTGGGCTGGACTCGCCTTAGCGGGCTGCATCAACTTTGTCGTCATCGCCCGTGCGGCCACCCCTGATGCCCATCTGACATTCTTCTGCACGCTGGCCTTACTGATCCTGGTTCGCGGAACGCGTTCACCTTCAACAGATGGAGCCTCCACAACTGAACCACAAGCACCGTGGCAGCCAATTCTTCCCCCCAGTTGGCTCACCTATGCGCTGTCCTATGCTGCAATGGCACTGGCCACCCTGGTCAAGGGACCGGTGGGAATTGTCGTCCCGATGGCGGTCTGGGGCATGTTTCTGCTGATCGAACAACAACGGGACTTATCGGCCACGCCAGAGACTCCTGCACCACAGGGGCCTCAATCATTTTTACGTACCGTCTGCAGTTCGGTAACATGGTTTCTGCGACTCTTCTGGCCCCCTTATTTCCTGCAAACCGTCTGGCGAATGCGGCCTGTGACCGCCATTCTGGCCGTGCTGGCCATCGCTGGACCGTGGTATGCCCTGGTGGGGTTACGAACAGACGGCGCGTTCCTGCGTGAGTTTTTCCTGGTCCAGAATGTCGGCCGCGCCTCATACGCCATGGACAGTCATCAAGGACCGTTCTTCTACTATCTGGTCACGGTCTGCATTGGCACGTTTCCGTGGTGCGTGTTGCTCGGGCCCGCCATCATTCATCTCGCTCGAGGTATTCGTCGCAACGATCCAGCTCGTGCGGGTTACTTGCTGATCTGCTGCTGGACCTGTGTCTGGATGGGCTGTTTCTCCCTGGTCGCGACAAAACTCGCCAGCTACGTGATCCCGGCCTATCCCGCAATTGCCATCGGATTCGCCGCCCTGGTCGATGGTTGGTTACGGAACACGTCCTCGGTCCCCTACCGGCCCTGGCTGCGACGAGGTTGGATCACATTCGGGCTGGTCGCACTGGGCTGCTTCATCGGAGTTTCCATTGCGATGCGGAATCTCTTTAATGGGGAACTCAGCCCGGCATTGTTGGGACTGATCCCGCTGATCGGGGCCATCGTCGGCTGGCGATTTACCGCGCGGGGACAAATCCGAGAAGCCATGGTGACTCTGGCCGCGACTTCCGTTCTGTTCGGTCCGGCAACACTGGGACTCGCCGTGTTGCCCATTGATGCCCACAAGAATACGCACCTGCTGGCGGAATCCATCCGGCAACATTCCAGCGGGAAAGCCCATGTGGCGACCTACAAGTATTCTCCGCCGAGCCTGGTTTTTTACTCGCAAATTCCGTTTGAGAGACTTCGTAAACGCTCCGACGTTGCCGACCATTTCCGAGCTCATCCCCACGACGCGTTTCTCGTGACGTCCGACAAATATCTGGACAGCATCGCCGCAGAACTTCCCCCTGACGTCAAAACCATTCGTCAGGAACGGCTGTTTTTGAAACGGGAAAATGTCGTACTGCTGGGCCGCGATACCGCGTCAGACAAGGCATCCGATTAAGACACAAAGTCAAGTCCACATTAAGGCTACGGATTGGCCGGCAGCTTAAGAATTGGCAACCGAACCCGATCTTGCCCTAAAACCAAAGTTGACCTACAGTTCCGCACCCATTCGTCTCTCTTCTCGTTCGCAGTCGCTCGATCATGTCGCAAATCATCATTGTCGTTCCTTGCTACAACGAGGAACTACGACTGCCGGTCGAGAGCTTTCGACGATTCGTCGTCGCACATCCGGAAGTTTGCTTTCTGATGGTGAACGACGGCAGCCAGGATCAGACGCTGCCCCTGTTGAAGTGGCTGCGGACAACCGCGCCGGACAATTTTCTGATCCTCAATCTGCCGGTCAACAAGGGCAAAGCAGAAGCCGTGCGACAGGGCTGCTGTGCCGCGTTCAAACTGGCCCCCGAATACGTGGGCTATTGGGACGCTGACCTTGCGGCACCGTTGGAAGCGGTCCCTCAGTATTGCGAAATCCTGGAGCGACGCCCGGATATTGATCTGGTGATTGGGTCCCGTCTGCCATTGTTGGGTCACGCGGTCGAACGCAGTCTGGTCCGGCATTGTCTCGGGCGTCTCTTCGCCTGGTCAGCCGCCGCCGTGCTGGGTTTGCGAATCTATGACACGCAATGCGGCCACAAACTGTTTCGAAACAGCCCCAAGTTACGGCAAGTCTTCGAAACGAAGTTCCACGCTCGCTGGATCTTCGATGTGGAACTCTTCGCCCGCTGGATTGGGCGTCGAACCAAGCCTTGCCTACAGCAAGCTCAAAGTTCAATCTATGAGCTGCCGTTGGAATCGTGGCGCGATGTTGCCGGCTCCAAATTGAAATCGTTCGATTTCTTTCGCGCATTCTTCGAACTGGCCAATATCGCCTGGATCTTCGCCCAAGCGAAGCAGCCCAAGCCAGCAACGAATCGCAACGCCGAGCCAGCCCCGGAAGTCGTGATTTCGTTCCCCCAGTCCAGCGAATCTCAGACTGGCAATCGCAAAGCCGCGTAGGCGTTGTTCGATACCAACTCGAACCAATGGCACGTGCCTCACACCGGCATTCGTTGATCTCAACGAACCACCGGCTGTTGGAACTGTCATTCCAGAACTCATTGAGCTATGTTGCGATGAGTACAGTTCATCACTCGCCCGAGCCGGTGCGACCGGACTGTTCTTGAAGTGACGAACGCTGCGGTGCCGCATCTGTTCCACCGCGGCAGGCCTCGTTTGTCGATCCGACAAGGAGTCGCCCACAATGCCCAACGTATTCCCCGTGAATGATTACGGCCCGCTAATGCCGGGGCTGATCATGGCGGCGGTCGCCATCGTCCATGTCTTTCTCGCCCAGTTCGCAGTCGGTGGCGGGATCTTGCTGTGTTACCTGCAATGGCTGGGCATGACTGGCCGCAATCCCCATGCTCGGCCGTTCGTCGCGGGCTACTTCAAAGTCCTCGTGCTGATCAGCTTTGTCCTCGGTGCATTGACCGGGGTGGGAATCTGGTTTACCGCGATCCAGGTCAGCCCGCATACCATCGGCTCCATGGTGCAGAGTTTCCATTGGCTATGGGCTACCGAGTGGCTCTTTTTCTGCCTGGAAATCACCGCCGGCTACTGTTTTTACCGCTACCATTCGCGACTGACGGACAAGGCTGCGATGCTGCTGCTGGTCATTTACGCCGTCGCGTCCTGGATGAGTCTCTTCATCATCAACGGCATTATCTCCTGGCAGTTGACGCCGGGGCGGTGGCTGGAGACGCACAGTCTCGTTGATGGTTTTTTCAATCCCAGCTTCTGGCCCAGCCTGTTCTTCCGGACGATCGTGGCGATGACTCTGGCGTCGCTGGCAGCTTGTGTGGTCATCAATCTCATGACCTCGGTCGACCGCGAAGGCAAGACCTCGCTGATGAATCGTGTGGCCGAGTTGCTGATCCCAATGGTCTTGATGCCGGTCTTGGGAATCTGGTTTCTCGCCGTGATGCCCCCCGACAGCCGCAGTTGGGTACTGGGCGGCAGTCCGGCGATGATGCTGTTCTTGAATATCTCCATCGGTTCGTCACTGGCCATCGGTGCCTACGCGTTGCTCGGTCTGGTGTTACAAAAACTGTTTATTAACACGGCGACCGCCATCCTCTTGTTGCTGCTGGCATTCGGGGCCACTGCCGGGGGCGAGTTCGTTCGCGAGGGGTCTCGCAAACCGTACTCGATCCGCCACGTGTTGTATTCGAACTCCATCCGTCCCCAAGACGTCGCCCACATGCGTGAGGTCGGTTGTACGGCGAACGATCCCTATCCGCTGCGTCATGACGCCATCTATCCGAATGATCAAGTTCGCCTCGGCGGACGTGTCTTTCGGCGGCAATGCAGTGTGTGCCACACTGTGGACGGAACGAACGGTGTCAGCGAGCTGACCGGCGCCTGGGATACCAATCAAAGCCGCCTGAATATCGCCAAACTGCAGCACACCAAACCCTTCATGCCCCCGTTCGCAGGAAACTCAGAAGACCTGGAAGCGCTGGTGCAATTCATCAACTGGTCCAGCGCCGAGCGTCCTCAATCGTGGCCCCTCAGCTCCGATCGTGACGTGGCTGAAAGAGGCCGGCGTGGCCCCGGGTGATTTCCAACAAAACCGCAAACGTCATCGCGAGGTCGCCCCATGAATGTACCATTTCCCCTGGGATTTCCCGCTCCGACGGCGTTCTATTTGACCCTCTATGTGCTGACGTTCGCGCTACACCAGGCGTTTATGCACTACGTTCTGGCGGGCAGTTTGTATGTTGCCTGGACGACCAGTTTTCCGGGCCGCAACAACATCATTCGCAACGACCAGCCGCTGGCCTCCACCCTGCGCGATTGGCTGCCGTTCTTGCTGAGTGCCGCGATTACCGCTGGCGTGGCCCCGTTATTGTTTATCCAAATCGTCTATCAGCGCCAGTTCTATACAGCCAACCTGTTGCTCTGGTGGCGCTGGATGCTGGTCGTGCCCGTGTTGATCGTGGCGTTCTATTTGCTGTACTTGCTTAAAAGCAAAATCATGCTGCGCTGGCCGGGGATCGTCCGGTCGCTGGTCGCCGTCACGACGGCCGTGTGCTTCGTGTTTGTGGGCTTCTGCTGGTCAGCCAATCATTTGCTGTCGGTAGCCGAATCGCGCTGGCCGGAGATCTATGTCACGGGGGTGCTGCCATTCACCACCTTCGAAATTTTGTCGCGGATGGGCATCTGGATCAGTGACTCCTTCACCACGCTGGCCGCCATCCTGAGCTGGCAAATGTTTGTGCGACAGTCCGAGCGTTCCGCAGAAGTCGTCACGGCAACCACTCGTACCCTGGCCAATATCGCCCTGGGTGGCCTGGGGCTGCTGGCCCTGTTCGGCGTAATTTATCTGCTGACAGCCGGAGCCAAACCCCGACTCGCCCTCTTTGACACGGGTACGCTGCCGTATCTGTTCTTGGCATTCGTAGGAGCGGGACTCCAAGTAACCGGCTGGTTCAAACAATGGCAGCTGGGCCGGCTCACCGGTTTCTGGTCGATGACTGTCTCGGCCGGATCGGTCCTAGCGTTGCTGGGAATGTCTTTCGCGCGAGAAGCCATCCGAGCTGGCGTGATCGACATGACACAGCTTTACGCACGACACGCGGAAGCGGCCAAAGTCAGTGGATTTGCAGTCTTCCTGATCTTTACCGTGCTGGTCTCGCTCGTGATCGCCTGGTGTTTTGTGATCGTCCGCCAAGGGCTAGTGGCTCGCCTCGCGGAGTCAGGCGAGCCTGGATCCAACTGAAGCATCCTGGCGATGCCGGGTGGCGTCCGCCAAATGGTATTTCGTGAGCGGAATGGCGCTAGCCGCCGGTTC
>JAZKFE010000101.1:8468-31717 GCA_040386595.1 Planctomycetota bacterium
CAGGCTACGTCAGCCCCCGAATTCTTTGACATAGAATTTCCCAAGGCTCGCGTCGCTCCAATTGCCTCTCATTTTCTGTGTGAAATCGAAGAAGCCATAACCTCTTGTTCGCTGGCGCTCACCCAGATTCAAGAATCTGGGCTACCCGCCGACTGCGTCGCGGCTGACAAAGAAATTCTTCGAGGGGAACACGCCCATAAAAAATCACGCAGGTGGGCGACAAAACTCACCTGCGTGATGGTTATCTGAAAATAGCAGACTTCAAGAGTCGAGCTATGTCTGGCGAAACTTATGCCACGCCGTTCTTCTTGAACCACTCCAGCAAACGCTTCCAGCCATCGTCAGCCTGTTCTTTGCGGTAGGTCGGGCGATAGTCGGCATAGAAGCCGTGCGGTGTGTCGGGATAGAGTACGATCTCGGACGGCTTGTTGGCCTTCTTCAGCGCTTCCTTCAGCGCTTCCTTCATCGCGTCGACTGTCGCGACCGGGATGCCCATATCGGCACCGCCATACAGTCCCAGGACGGGGGCATTCAACGATTCGACCAAGTCGGTCGGGTGCTGGGGATGCAGAGGATCCTTGTCTCCCACCAGCCGGCCGTACCAGGCCACGCCCGCCTTCAAATTCTTGTTGTGAGCGGAATACAACCACACGATCCGTCCGCCCCAGCAGAACCCGGTCACCGCCAGCTTCGCCGTGTCTCCTTTGCCGCTCTTCTTAACCCACGCCACAGTGGCGTCCAAGTCAGACATCACCTGGGCATCAGGAACCTTGGACACCACCGTCGAAATGATCTTGGGGATGTCGGTCAGCTTGGAAACATCTCCCTGCCGAGCATACAGCTCGGGAGCAATCGCCAGGTATCCCAACTTGGCGAACCGGCGACAGATGTCCTTAATATGTTCGTGGACGCCGAAGATTTCCTGCACCACGAGGACCACGGGGAAGGGCCCCGCAGATGCTGGTCGAGCCCAGAAAGCAGGGATCTCACCATCGGTCACCGGGATTTTGACTTCTCCCGCTTCAATCCCTTGTAAATCAGTCGTGATCGTCTCAGCGGAAACCGGCAACACCGCCATGGCGAACCCGGCCGCCAGGGTTGTGACTACGAAGTCGCGACGTGTGAAATCCATTCGCGGCATCAAGCTTTGCAAATCTTCGTGCATCGTGGTGGAACTCCCTTGAGATGTTAACCGGGACCAATCGAACCGCTTTAGTTCGTGCCCTAACGGATTCTGCTGTACCCGATGTTTGGCGTCAAGAAGCGACCAGAGATTCCCCTCGGACGCCATTGCTCGTCCAAAGGCAAAACGGATCTCAAGAACAGACACGTTGCTGGATAATAGAGCACGGTGCGCGTTACTCTAATACCCGACGCAACGTCCCCTGGATGGCCGCGTCGAGAAGAACCTGATCTCTAAAAAAATCCCTGCTCGAATCCTTGCCGCTCACACACCTTCCCGCTGGAGTCTTCGTATGCAGCTTCGTTCCTTCCGTATCGCCACGATGTTGTTCTGCGTCACCACCTGCCTGCTGCTGCAGCCAGGCTTCGCACAAGCGGAACACGACGGCAAACTGCAAGTTCTGTTACTGGGTGACAGCACGACCATCGGCAGCGTGTGCCGCATCACCAACCCCACCGGACCGCACCTCGAAGATGTCCTGCGATTGCTACTGGCCACCGACAAAGAATTGCCCCCGACCAACGTCATCAATCAGGGACGTGACGGTGAGTTCATCCATGGTTTGCTGACCGGCGGACGCTACGACAAAGACGTCTCGAAATTGCCGGGCATTGACTACATCTTCTTTCGCTACGGTTTGAATGACCGCGCCCGTCGCGAGGATTTCCCCAACAATTTCCCAAAAGACATTCATGATTTGATTGTTCGCCTGCAGAAGGATTTCCCCCAGGCCACGATCATTCCGATGACGGTCATTCCCTATTTGACCCCTGAGGCAGATGCTCAGATCAATAGCCTGGTTCGGAAGGCCGCCGCCGATGACAAGCTGCCGTTGTTTGACATCTATCCGCGGTACCAGGACGAGCTGACCCACGGCTACAACATGCTCAACTATCGCCGTTGCACCATCGATAAGATTCCCGAACAGCATCGCACGTGGATTCAACCATTTATTCATGACAACAGCGTCATCGTGATGGACAATCAGCTCGACGCTCACTTCCGCGACGTCTCCGGCTGGTTCAGCGACCGTCACCCCAACCTCGCTGGCTACCACGTCATTGCTGACGAAACGGCCAAGTACCTCGCGAAGTTGATTAAGGAGAAAAAGGCCGCCGCGAAGTAAGCATCGGCCCCTTCGACGTTGCCTCGGATTCCTCGAAATTAAAGGACGAATCGCGCTCATGTCTCCGAAATTTCATCTCGCCCTGGTCCTGACGTTGATGCTAACTCCTGCCGGTCTGGTGCATGCGCAAGCAGCACTACCGGCGAAAGTCGCGGCCGCCAATCCCTCGCCTCACGAACTGCTCCAGAATTCCAAACGGATCGTGTTCCTGGGGGACAGCATCACCGCCGCGGGCGAGTATGTAGCCGACGTCGACGCGTGGCTGCTGTCCCAAGGTCTGAAGACGATTCCCACGGTGATCGACGCTGGGCTGGCCAGCGAAACAGTCTCGGGGCTGAGTGAAGACGGCCATGCGGGCGGAGCCTTTCCTCGCCCTGATCTGGCCGAACGACTCGACCGCATCCTGGCCGTCACGAAGCCCGATTTAGTCGTGGCTTGCTATGGAATGAACTGCGGGATCTATCTGCCGTTCGATGCTGGCCGTTTTGAAAAGTATCAGCAGGGGATCAACAGCCTGAAAGCGGCCGTAGAAAAAACAGGGGCGAAGTTTGTCGTCGTCACCCCTCCGTTCTACGACGACCTACGGGCACCGCTGCCGTTTTCTTATAACGCCGTCCTGGACCGCTACAGCGAATGGCTGATTGAACAACGGCAGGCGGGATGGAGGGTCGCCGATCTGCACGGGCCGATGACGAAAGAAGTCGCGAAGCATCGGCTGACCGATCCCAAATTCACCTTTCAGCCCGATGGCGTCCATCCCAATTCCGCCGGACATTGGTTTGTCGCTCAGCAAGTGATTGCCTGGTTCGGGGACGAGTCCGCAACCGCCGCCGCGACTCCTCAAGATCTGCTGAAAGCCAAGCAGCTGCCGCCCGAAGTGTTATCGCTCGTGCAACAACGCGTCAGCATTTTGCGAGACGCTTATGTGGGTGCCGCGGGACATAAACGTCCCGGGGTCGGCAAGGGACTTCCCATTCCCGAAGCCGAGCAAAAAGCGGCAGAGCTGACGGCGAAAATTCAGAAAGTCGTCGCTGACGGCAAGAAGTAACTATCAGCGAAAACAGTGTCTACAAGCTCGGTCTCCCCTCGCTCCGGTATCTCCGGGGAGAGGGGCGATGAGCCAGCCGTCTTAAGTATCCCCACCAACGAACGGCGTCAGCAACTAGTGCGCTCCCAGATAGGCCTTGCGGACTTCGTCGCTGGCGGCCAATTCGGCCGCGGGGCCTTCCATCAAGATCTCGCCGACCTCGATGACGTAGGCGCGATGAGCCACCTGCAAGGCCATGCTGGCATTTTGCTCGACCAGCAGGATCGTCGTGCCTTCGCGATTGATCTCGCGAATGACCTGAAATATCGTCTGCACGACCTGCGGAGCCAATCCTAAGGAAGGCTCGTCGAGCATCAACAATTTCGGCCGAGCGAGCAGGGCCCGAGCGATCGCCAGCATCTGCTGTTCGCCCCCCGACAACGTCCCTGCCTGTTGCCGCAACCGTTCGCGCACTCGCGGAAAAAATTCCAGAGCCCGCTCGCGATCCTTCCGAATTTCCACTCGATCAGTCCGCGTGAAGGCCCCCAGTTGCAGATTTTCATCAACCGTCAGGTTGGCGAAAATACCGCGTCCCTCGGGGACCTGAATCAATCCGCTGCTGACAATGTGATGCGGAGCCCGCCCCTGGATCGCCTGATCTTGAAAGGTGATCTCGCCACTACGCGGCTGCAGCAGCCCCGAGATGGTTCGCAATGTCGTGGATTTGCCCGCCCCGTTACCACCAATCAGCGTCACAATTTCGCCCGGCTCCACGCGCAACGAAATTCCTCGCAGCGCCTGAATGGCTCCGTAAGACACCCACAAATCTTTGACGGACAATAGCGGCATGGATGAGATCTAAAAATTAGGACGAGCGTTAAGGGGGAAATTCTCCGAATTGATTACCAACATTGGGAGGGTGAGGCTCCCGCCGAACCGCTTGGTCTTTCGAACTTGATAGACTTTGCGGTTCGGCAGGAACCTCACCCTCCCAGGGCTGCTTTATGTGGCTTCCATACCGCCGCCCAGATAGGCGGCAATCACTTTAGGGTCGTTCTGGATCGTCGAGGGTGTGCCTTCCGAGATGATCGTACCGTGATCGAGCACCACGATGCGCTCGCAGATATCCATCACCAATCCCATGTCATGTTCAATTAATAGAATCGACACTTGGAACCGATCACGGATCTTACGAATCGCCTGGGCCAGTTCGATTTTTTCCTGTGGGTTCATCCCGGCAGCCGGTTCGTCGAGCAGCAGGACTTTGGGCTTGGTCGCCAAAGCCCGCACGATCTCCAGATGCCGCTGGTACCCATAGCACAGGCTGTCAGCTGGCTCGTCCGCTCGATCTTGGAGATTGAACAACCCGAGCAGTTCAAACGCCTGCTCGCGGATCGCTTCTTCTTCAGCCTGATGACCGGGGGTGCGGAGCAGGGTGGCCAGCAATCCCTGAGAGCTTCTCAGTTGCCCGGCGAGCCGGACATTATCGAGAACGCTGAGTCCCGGGAACAAGCGAATGTTTTGAAAGGTGCGAGCGATCCCCGCGGCGGCAATCGCGTGCGGCTTACGGCCCATCAGATTCTGCGAATCAAGCTGCATCTCACCGGAGTCAGCTTGATACACGCCCGTGAGCAGGTTGAAGACGGTCGTCTTTCCCGCACCGTTGGGGCCGATCAAACCATACAGGGCACCCGCCGGCAGGTTGAGTGAAAAGCCTTGTACGGCCTTCAGGCCACCAAATGAGATGCCGATCTGATCGACATGCAACAACGGTAGCCGAACCTCGGTCTGTTCCGAGTGGGGCGCCGCGATCGTGGATGAAGAATATGCGGACATCAGGCCTTCTTCTGCGAAGTTCGAGTACCTCGGCCGGGCCACAGCTGCCACACCTCATGAATGCCGAACAGCCCCTGAGGCCGGACCAGCATCATAATTATAAGCAGCAACGCGTACACAATCAGGCGATATTGTTCAAAGTCTCGCAGCATTTCGGGCAGAGCGGTCAGAATCAACGCGGATAACATCACGCCGGTAATTGAACCTCGCCCCCCCAGCACAGTCATAATGACGTAGTCAAAAGACCGCTGAAAGCCAGCCTCTTTCGGACTAATAATGACACCCGCCTCATGGGCAAACAGTCCCCCAGCAATCCCGGCAAAAAACGCCGCCAGGACAAACGCCAGGACTTTGTTGCGTGAGATGTTCACGCCCATGGCCTGCGAGGCAATCTCGTCCTCGCGAATGGAAATCATCGCGCGGCCGAGGCTGGAATGTTTTAAGCGATACGCCACCACGACGGTGATCGTCACGAACGTATACACCCAAAACAGGTCGGTATATTTGGGTACGCCATCAAAGCCCACAGCGCCCCCCACGGGTGGCGGAAAGAGCTGCGACCACGTCGCCGTTTTTAGAGCCTGGGCGTCGTCGATCACCTTGCCCGTTCGCTGCAAGATCACCCGCAGGATCTCACCGAAGCCTAAGGTCACGATGGCCAGGTAATCGCCTCGCAATCGCAACGAGGGCAAGCCCACGACATAACCAGCCGCCGCGGCCACCAGTCCGCCCACGACGCACGATCCGGCAAACATCCATTCGCCGGCCCCCAGAAAGCCGGCATGTTTGGCCGACACTCCCCAGATCAACAACGATCCGTAATAGGTCAGAAAGGCGGCCGTATATCCGCCCAACGTCATGAACCCGGCGTGGCCGATCGAAAACTGCCCCGTCATGCCGTTCACGATGTTCAGCGACACGGCCATCACCATGGCGATGCCGATATCCATCACAATCCGCGAGTAATAAGGCCCGACGATCTTCGGCAGCACGAAATGCAGCAACGCGGCAATTGCGATGCCCACGGCCAGTGGCCAGAAGCCACCCCAGACAGACGTTCGCGGAACGTGTCGGTCCGCAGACGGCCGGGACTTCGCAGAAATTGTGGCGGGTGAGGAACGTGCCATGGTCACACCTTCTCCCGCAATGGAGAACCCAGCAGACCCGTCGGTCGCACCAGCAAGATAATGATCAGCAACGCGAAGACATACACGTCACGATAGTTCGACGAAATATAGAACGCGCCGAACTGTTCCACGAAGGCAATCACAAAGCCTCCCAGCACAGCCCCACGGACATTCCCAATCCCGCCAATCACCGCTGCCACGAACGCCTTCAACCCCAGTAACACCCAGATCGAATGCGCCGGCTGGTTCAGGGTGGGATATTTTAAGACGTACAAGAACCCCGCAACCGCAGCTAATGAAGATCCCAGCACAAACGTGAAAGAGACCACACGATCGACGGGAATGCCCATCAGCGAGGCGTTATCGTTGCTGAACGAAACGGCCCGCATCGCAGTCCCCAGCTTGGTGCGATACACGAGGTATTCCAGGATCAGCATAAATACCGCCGACGTCGTGAAAATCATGACATCGATCAGGCCGAGCACCACGTCTTGATTCCCATCTCCGCTGGGGAGTGAGAGTCGCAGCAATTCAGTATTCGGCAACAGACCGGGCATCTTTTGTGGGCTGGCACCGAACACATAGTTCAACTGGCCGACGTTCTGCAGCAGTAAAGAAACACCAATCGCGGTGATCAGCACATTGAGCCGCGGAGCACGCCGCAGCGGCTTATACGCGAGCCGCTCAATGGTGAATCCCAACGCCGCACACGCCAGCATGGCTACCGGCAAAATCACGGCCGCCACCCATAATGGAGGGGCAGTTTCAGGATTGTGCGGATCCAAACCTAGCAACGGCAGAATCTTGCTGGCCAGGGTATAGCTGACCCAGGCACCAAGGACGACGATATCACTGTGCGCGAAGTTGATGAACTTCAGGATTCCGTAAACCATCGTGTAGCCCAAGGCGATCAGCGCGTACAAGCTGCCGATCGCGAGGGCTGTCATCAACGTTTGAACAAAATCTGCCATGAGAGGGATTCAAACACCTGACTAGTAAGTTGGCAAATGACATTTCCTATGAAGTCACCAGGCTGCCCCGCACTGCGGAAAGCCTGCCACGCCCTTACTGGTCTGGTTACTTATCCGGTTGAATCGTGCTCACGTAGACTGAGTGGCCGTTCTTCATCTCCAGCATTACGGCCGGTTTGACCGCGTTGCGGTCTTTGTCGATGGAAATTTTTCCGGTCACGCCATCAAAGTCATGGGTTTTCGCCAATTCGGCAGCAATGTCAGCCCCCGACAGACTCTTGGCTCGTTTCATCGCCTCGAACAGGATTCGTGCTCCATCGTAGCCCAAGGCCGCCAAGCCATCGGGTGTACCCTTGTGCTTCGCCTCATACTTTTTGATGAATTCTTGCACTCGCGGACTGGGGTCCTGATGCGAATAGTGATTCGAGTAGAAGCAGCCGTCGATGGCCTTACCGGCAGTCTCACCCAGCTTGGATGAATCCCAGCCATCGCCACCCAGCAACGGGGTTTTAATCCCCAGCTTACGGGCCTGCAGGGCAATATTCCCGACTTCCGTGTAATAGCCCGGAACGAAAATCACATCGGGTTCGCTACCGCGGATGACGGTCAACTGTGCGGAAAAGTCCTGATCGCCAGACTGATAAGTTTGCTTGGTGGTGATCGTTCCGCCCAAAGCCACGAAGGCCTTTTCAAACTCTTCTTGCAGGCCGACAGAATAGGGAGAAGCTTGATCACTCAGGATCGCCGCTTTACTCGCCTTCAAGCGGTCGCTTTCACGGGCAAACTTGGCACACACCGATCCTTGGAACGGATCGATGAAGCAAACTCGGAAAATCATGTCGCCAATTTTGGTGACTTTGGGGTTGGTCGACGAGGGGGTGATCATCGGCACGCCGTTTTCCTGGCAGATTGGGGCTCCGGCCAGCGACAATCCCGTGGCCACTTCCCCCAGCACGGCAGTCACTTTGTCTTTGGTCACCAACCGTGTCACGGCAGTGCCAGCTTCGCGGGCATCTCCCTTATCATCGTACGTAATCAACCGCACTTTTTTGCCGTTGATGCCGTCAGCAGCGTTGAGTTCTTCGATCGCCAGCTTGATCCCATTGTCGGTCGACTCACCGAAGGTGGCTTCAGAACCGCTCATGGAACCGAAATGGCCAATGACAATTTCGTTCGTGTCCGCCTTAGGACCAGGTTCACACCCGGCGAGACCACTGACCAGCAGGGCCAGTGAAAAAAAGAACGGCAACAACGAACCAAAGTCAGCGGGGCGGTGTCCGGAGATGGTGGGGCGGCAGTGCATGTACGCTCTCTTCTCGAACGTGGGATGGAATGCTGTGGAAGGCGAACCTCTAACTCTGGATTCCCATGAGCGCACTTCACCGGTCAGTCAGAACTTGACCGTTGGGAATTCCTCTCTGACCCGCATTCGCCAGCAAATCGACGGTTGCGAAGCGACGTGAGTATATCGGACTTCTTGAATGAATCTCAAGAGTGTTAACGACATCCACCACCTTGCTTTGTGAGAACGGACGAACTCGGCGCCAGCTTTAATCAGCTCTCCGCACGACCGATAACGGTGACAGAAGGGCATCTGAACGCGAAATTCCCGCGATTTCATGCCCCTGGCGGAACTTGATCGCAACAGAAACGTCGGCCGAGATCTCAATTTCCCCAAATCGATTCTCGCTCCACGCGATCACACCACCGTCCCCAATATCAATCGCCACAATTCCGCTCGCACAGCATCCCCCTGTCGCCCCCATCGCAGGAAATGATCATTTGTCAACAAGTCCCACTCGTCACAACGGACGATGGGACGGGGTCGAGAAGCAATTCAACAATCTCAACCATTTGTCAAATTTGGCTTTGCGTCGCGAGTTCGATCAGGTACACTTCACGGGTCACAAGGTTTTGTGGCAAGCAGAGACAAAATGCAAGTGTGACACCCTCGGGTCGATCTTCTCGCCCGCCCCAACCTGCGTGGTTGTGCCTTCACCGTAAGTGCCGACCTTCGATCTTGTGGCTATCTGTTGCAGAGCGGTTGGGGCTTGAATGGTGATTGTTGCCAGCTCAATTCCATCGCGTTTCAAGTTTTTTGAGCGGAGTGCAGCAATGCCACAGGGAACGATTAAGAAGTTGGTCAGCGGTAAGGGTTTCGGATTCATCAAGTGCGACGGTGACGACTTGTTCTTCCATTCATCGGAAGTCAAGGGCACCACGTTCGAGCAACTGCAAGAAGGCCAACAGGTGGAATACGATGTGGGCCGCGGCCAGAAGGGCCCCTGCGCCACATCAGTTCGCGTCGCTGGCTAAGGCATCCCCTTAAGCGATCGCCGAAAACCATTCGGCAACTGATACATGAAACGCCCCCCGGATCTCTGATCCGGGGGGCGTTTTTTCGTTGAGGCCTTCGGCTTCGGAGGCCCGTTCGATGGCTTCGTCTGCAGTTTCAACTGGGGTATTTTGCTGAAAGATGGACGAGGAAAATGAAGCTCCAGAGGTCGCAGCACTCGGAATTGGATTCCCGTCGTGATGAGAGAAAGGACCGATTCCGTCGAAGATCGAGACTTGGCCGCCAGAGGGAGCGAAGGAGTTCACAGAGTGGAGAGAAGACGTACGGGATAGCCTGCCAGGTTATTCATGAGCTTCTCATCAGCGGTGACAAGATCGCAGCCTTCGCGCTCAGCCAAGGCCACGTACAAGCTGTCGTACACGGCTGAACGGGTCAAAGAGGAGAGTTCGTACGCCCTGGGGAGCAGGGACAGCGAATCGTGCAGGATCGGAAGTGAGTTCAGACAGGCGTCTGCAAGAAGCGCTCCGTCCTGGGGAGTGATCCGCCCCTTTCTCTCCGCCTTGGTCAACACATTGAGCACTTCGATCGGAAAGACATCCGGAGCGAGTAGCTCATGAATTCCGTTGTTGAAATCGTCCCGCAGCTGCCGAGCTTTAAACGTATCTTTCTCAATGAGAAGACACTGCACGCCGACAGAGGCATCAAGGATGTACCTCATTCGTCGCGGGATTCACGAAGATACGGAACGGAGATATTTAGAACGCCTTGTCTGCGTCTGATGTCTTCGCTGATGCGGTCCATGGCCTCGGCAGCTTTCTTCGCCGCTTCGGGATCACGAATGCCCTTGGCCGCTTTGTCAGCAGCTTCCTGCATGTGGGCCATGACGTCTGAGTGTGGAGAATGAATGCTCATGATGGTTAATTGTCGGAAGAAACAGAGGTTGGGTCAACAGGATTCAGCTCTTGGTGGGCATTCATGAGGGCAGAAACGCGGGTGGGAAGATTAAAAACTTGCCGGCATCGACATCGTGTTCGGCCTGGCGTTAGACCCGCACACGGAAACTCATGTCGCTCCTTCAATACCGTGGCGTCGACGGAAGTCGCGATCGAATTCTTCGAGCGACTTCGTCCGACCTGCATTGACATCGAATAGGCCTTCACGAATTGCGGCAAGCGTCTCTTGCTCCTCACGCCAAAGTGCCAGAGCCTCTTCCGGAGACATGGAACTGGCAGCCTCAGATGCGAGTTGCCTTTCGACAAAACGATGAAAACTTTCCTGGCCGGTCATTTGAGAAATATTCATTGATGGAACTCGTGAGCGAATAGGTCAAAGTTCAACCATAACCCGGCTCGAAATCTCCGTCAAAATATTTTCGGCCAAGCGAGCACTATAGAGCAGCCGGATGTCCGATGTCTGTATCCCAGAAAATTCTGAATTACACCTTGGGTGCTTCCAGCGTAAATTCCGGGTGAGTCGGCATGCCGGCCCACCAGAGGCGGACACGGTCCAGATAGAGGTAGACCACCGGGGTGGTGTAGAGCGTCAGCATCTGGCTGAAGATCAGGCCGCCGACAATGGCGATGCCCAACGGTTGGCGTAGTTCGGCCCCGTTGCCAGCTCCTACGGCCAGCGGCAACCCGGCCAAGAGTGCCGCCATGGTGGTCATCGTGATCGGTCGGAATCGCAAGATGCAGGCTTCGAAGATCGCATCCTCGGGGGATTTTCCGTGATTGCGTTCGGCCTCTAACGCAAAGTCAATCATCATGATCGCGTTTTTCTTCACGATCCCAATCAGCAACAGAATGCCAATTAACGCCATCACATTCAGCTCGGTCCCGCACAGCATCAACGCCAGCAACGCACCGACGCCCGCCGAGGGCAGGGTGGAGAGAATTGTGAGCGGATGAATGTAGCTCTCGTAGAGCATTCCCAACACAATGTAGACCGTCACCAACGCCGCCAGAATCAACAGCGGTTGGTTGCTTAAGGAGGCTTGAAATGCCTGAGCCGTGCCTTGGAATTTCCCCTGAATACTTTCCGGCATCCCCAGTTGCCGTGAGACTTGTTCGATCTTCGGAATGACTTCCCCCAGGGAAGTACCCGGTGCCAGATTGAACGAAATGGTGGCCGACGGGAACTGTCCGGAATGATTGGCCGACAGGGCCGAGTTATTCGAAGTCTGGCGGTATAAAGTCTTCAACGGAATCTGCGCATCGTTCTGACCGCGTACAAAAATATGCCGCAACGAGTCCGGATTCTGCGAGAAACTGTCCTCCACTTGCATCACCACATGGTACTGATTCAGCGACTTGTAGATGGTCGAGACCTGTCGCTGACCGAAGGCGTCGTACAGGGTGTTATCGATGGTCGAGATGCTAATTCCCAAGCGGGCCGCCATTGAACGATCAATGTCCAACCGCGTCTGTAACCCCTTGTTCTGCTGATCGGTATTCACATCGACCAGACCGGGGATTTTCCGCATTTCTCGCAGCAGCTTCCCGCTCCAGTCACTGAGCTCACTCAAACTGTCTCCACGCAAGCTGTATTGATACTGCGCACTACTGGCCCGGCCGCCGATCCGCAAATCCTGCACAGCTTGCAGGAGTAAGGTCGCGCCGGGAATCTTCGACGCTTTACCGCGAATTCTGGCAATCACCTGATCTGGCGAGATCTTTCGCTTTTCCAACGGCTGCAGCGCGATAAACATGCGTCCGGAATTCGTCGCTCCGCCCATTCCGCCAATCGATGCCGTCACGCTGAGTACGGCGGGGTCTTCACTGATCACCGCCGCAAATTTTTCTAGGAGGCTGGACATCGACTTAAACGAAGTATCCTGGTCAGCTTGCAGATTGCCCGTCAAGCGGCCGGTGTCCTGCTGCGGAAAGAACCCCTTCGGGACAATCACATACAAATAAACCGTCAGGGCCACCGTTGACAACGTGACAAACATGGTCAGCGTTTGATGTCGTAAAACGATCCGCAGGGTGTACTCGTACCAGCTTAAAATCCATTCAAAAAATCGCTCGCTGGCGGCATAGATGCGACCATGGTGCTGATCTTTTTTGGACTTCAGCATATAGGCACACATCATGGGTGTCGTCGTCAGCGACACGACCAGCGACACGGCGATCGCCACCGACAGCGTCACCGCGAACTCGCGAAAGAGCCGCCCAACAATGCCCCCCATCAGCAAAATCGGGATGAACACTGCCACCAGTGAAATACTGATCGACAGCACGGTGAAGCCGATTTCCTGGGCCCCTTTGATCGACGCTTCCAGTGGCGTCAGGCCCTCATCCAAATGGCGGGAAATATTTTCGATCACGACGATGGCATCATCGACCACGAACCCCGTGGCAATCGTTAAGGCCATCAGTGAGAGATTGTCCAAACTGTAGTCGGCGAGATACATCATGCCAAACGTACCGATCAACGATACGGGCACGGCCACCGTGGGAATGAGGGTCGCTCGCCAGTCACGTAAAAACAGGAATACCACCAGGATCACGAGCCCGACTGAAAGCAGCAGCGTGAATTGAACGTCTTCCAAAGACGCCCGAATCGTCGCCGTACGATCCATCGCCTCGATCAGCTCCATATCCGCAGGAATCTGAGCGTCAAGCTGCGGCATCAGCTGTCGAATGCGTTCGACAGTGCCAATAATGTTGGCACCGGGTTGGCGAAACACGATCAGCGAAATGGACGGTTTACCGTCGACCATGCCAAAGGCCCGGACATCCTCCACCGAGTCCGTCACTGTCGCAATATCTTGAAGTCGGACAGCGGCACCGTTACGATAAGCGACAATCAATGGGGCATATTCCGCCGCCGTAAACAGCTGATCTGTCGCCATGAGCGACCAGGTGCGTTTGGTATCAGAAATACTCCCCTTAGGCCGGTTGGCATTCGCCGCCCCCAAGGCAATCCGCACATCTTCCAACCCCAGCCCGAAGTGATTCAAAATCGTCGGATTGATATCTACGCGGACGGCGGGAGCAGACCCGCCCCCCACCATCACTTGTCCCACTCCCTGGACCTGCGCCAGCTTTTGCTGCAGGATCGTCGCGGCCACATCATACATGCGTGGCTTGGTATAAGTTTTGGATGTCAACGCGAGAATCATGATCGGCGCATCGGCCGGGTTGACCTTGCGATACGACGGGTTATTCGGCAAATTCGCCGGCAGCTGACCACGCGCGGCATTGATGGCCGCCTGCACGTCGCGGGCCGCCGAATTGATATCGCGATCCAGATCGAACTGCATCGTGATCGAAGTGGAACTGAGGGAACTCGCGGAGGTCATCTCGGTGACACCCGCAATCCGCCCGAACTGACGTTCTAGCGGTGTGGCCACAGCCGAAGCCATCGTCTCAGGGCTGGCTCCAGGCAAATTCGCACTGACTTGAATCGTCGGAAAATCGACCTGTGGCAACGGAGAAACCGGCAGCAGCGTGTACCCTAGCGCTCCCGCCAACGTGATCGCAATCGTCAACAACGTCGTGCCGACGGGCCGATGAATGAAGGGAGTCGAGAGACTCATACTTCACCCTCCCCCTCAGGCTGCGGGACGTATGTCGCTTCGGTCCGAATCCCAAAGTATTGGCCCAGACGGTCGAACCACAAATAAATCACGGGGGTCGTATAGAGCGTCAGCAATTGACTGAAAATCAAACCACCAATAATGGTGATCCCCAGTGGCCGACGTAATTCGGAACCGGTGCCATGCCCCATCGCCAAGGGAACAGCCCCCAGCAGAGCGGCCATGGTCGTCATCATAATGGGCCGAAATCGCAGCAGGCAGGCTTCGAAAATGGCCGTCGCTGGCGACATATTTTGATTGCGCTGCGCATCCAGTGCGAAGTCGATCATCATGATCGCATTCTTCTTCACGATGCCAATCAACAGAATAATGCCGATCAATCCAATTACGCTCAGATCAATCCCACAGATCAGCAGGGCCACCAAAGCCCCCACGCCGGCCGAGGGCAAGGTGGAGAGAATCGTGATGGGGTGAATGTAGCTCTCATAGAGCACGCCCAGAACAATATAAACCGTCACCAACGCCGCGAGGATCAACAGCGGAGTGTTCTTCAACGACGCCAAAAACGCTTCGGCCGTGCCCTGAAAATTCCCGACGATGCTTGGCGGCAGGCCTAATTCTTCTTTAGCTTTAGCAATCGCGTCGACGGCTTCCCCCAGGGAAACATTCGGTGCGAGATTGAATGACACCGTGACGACCGGAAACTGTCCCTGGTGATTGACCGTTAGCGGGGCCGTCGATTCTTCCAACCGCGTGAACGTACTCAACGGGATCACGCCACTATTCAATGGCCGAATATAGATCTCGCTGAGATCGCGCGGCGTATTCCGAAATTTGGGCTTCACTTCCAACACCAGCCGGTACTGATTCAACTGCGTAAACATGATCGAGATTTGCCGCTGGCCGAAGGCGTCATACAGCGCATCATCGATCATCTGCGGCGTCACCCCCAGGCGTGAGGCCATGTCGCGATCGATCACGACCCGCATCTGCAACCCCGAGTTCTGCTGGTCGCTGGCGACATCTCGCAGCTCAGGCAGCTCCTGCAACTTGGCCACAAACTTCGGGGCCCACTCGCCCAATTCCGCGGCATCGGGATCTTCCAGACTGTACTGATACTGCGTCCGGCTGACTCGTGTCTCCACGCTCAGGTCCTGCACCGGCTGCATATACAGCGTGATGCCAGAAACTTTTTCCAACTGGGGCTGCAGACGGCGAATGATGTCCGACGCGCTCATATGCCGTTCTTCCAACGGCTTCAAATTGATCTGAATGCGACCGCTGTTGATGGTCGTATTGGTCCCATCAATGCCAATAAAGCTCGACAGGCTAGCAACGGCAGGGTCCTGCAAAATGGCACGATTCAGTTCCAGCTGCCGCTGCGCCATAGCATCGAACGAAATGCTCTGCGGCGCTTCGGAAATCCCCAGGATCACCCCGGTATCCTGCACCGGAAAGAAGCCTTTGGGCACGAGAACATACAGGTACACAGTCGCCACCAGCGTTAGCACCGACACCACCATCGTGGAGGTCTGATGCCGCAGCACCACCTTCAACGTCTCACCGTACATCCAGATGACTGACTCGAAAAAGTACTCGGACGAGCGGTACATCCAGCCGTGTTTATTGGGGTCCATGTGCTTGAGTAACTTGGCACACATCATCGGCGTCAGTGTCAGCGACACCACCGCCGACACCAGGATCGTGACGCTCAGTGTCACGGCAAATTCGCGGAACAGACGCCCGACAATGTCCCCCATGAACAACAGCGGGATCAACACGGCAATCAGCGAAACGCTGAGTGACACGATGGTAAAACCGATTTGCGCAGATCCCTTGAGTGAGGCCTCCAGCGGAGACTCACCCTCTTCGATGTAGCGCATGATATTTTCGATCATGACGATGGCATCATCGACCACGAACCCCGTCGAGATGGTCAGCGCCATGAGAGTCAGATTATTCAGACTGTAGCCCAGCAGATACATCACCGCGAACGTGCCAATCAACGACAACGGCACGGCCACGCTGGGAATCACCGTCGCATAGACGTTTCTCAAGAACACGAAGATGACGAAAACCACCAGGGCAATCGTCAGCAACATTTCAATCTGCACGTCCTCCACCGACGCTCGAATGGTCAAGGTACGGTCGGTGAGGACCTCAATCTTGACGGTAGCAGGAAGTGAATCTTGCAGCTGCGGCATCAGGGCCTTCACCCGATCCACGACCTCGATGATATTGGCGCCCGGCTGCCGTTGAATGTTTAAAATCACGGCCGGTTTATCGTTCATCCAAGCCGCCTGCCGCACATTTTCGACGTCATCAATCACGTCCGCGACATCCGACAGATGCACCGGAGCCCCATTGCGGTAGGACACAATCAGCTTGCGATATTGTTCGCTGGTGAAGATCTGGTCGTTGGCGCCAATCGTGTAAGCCTGACGCTGACCGTCAAAACTTCCTTTCGCCTGATTGACGTTGGCCGCCGCAACGGTGTTCCGCACGTCTTCCAGATTCAGTCCCAGAGTCGATAAGGCCGTCGGGTTGGCTTGAATACGAATGGCCGGCTTCTGGCCGCCGCTGATACTCACCATGCCCACGCCGCTCAGTTGCGAAATCTTCTGCGCCAACCGCGTATCGGCCAGATCTTCCACCTTGGCCAGCGGAAGTGTCTCTGATGTCAGAGCCAGAGTCAGAATGGGAGCGTCGGCTGGATTGGTTTTTGTATAGATCGGCGGATTCGGCAAATCGCGTGGCAAGAAGCTCGAGGCGACGTTGATCGACGACTGCACTTGCTGTGCGGCCACGTCGATATCCAGCTCCAAAGCAAAACGCAGCGTGATCACCGAGCAGCCTTCAGAGCTGGTCGACGTCATCTGGGTCAGCCCGGGAACCTGCCCAAACTGTCGCTCCAACGGAGCCGTCACGGACGATGCCATCACATCGGGGCCGGCACCAGGGTAGAAGGTGACCACCTGAATGGTCGGGTAATCCACCTGGGGCAAGGCCGAAACCGGCAACATCCGATAGGCGATCATTCCCGCCAGCAGAATCGCCACCATGAACAGCACGGTCGCGACAGGCCGCAGAATGAAAGGACGAGAGATATTCATCGCGCGGCCTTCGGGCTGGCCGACGGCTCATCGGGCTGAGATTTGCTGGCTAATTTTTCTGACTTGTCCGAGGAGTCTTTCCCCTTCGTTTTCGAATCGCGCGTCGACACCTTGGCCCCCGGCTGCAATTTGTCGATCCCGTCAGTAACAACGATTTCCCCTGGTCGCAACCCATAGTCGATGGACGTCTCGGCACCTTCCGCGGGACCAATCTCCACATTCCGCAATTCGACGGTCTCGTCGGATTTGACAATATACACAAACGTGGAAGTGGGACCGCGCTGCACCGCCGAAGAGGGCACCACAATCGCATCGCGTTTCGTATCCACCAACAGTCGCGTATTCACAAATTGGTTGGGGAACAGAGAATTGTCCTCGTGATCAATAATCGATTTCAAACGCAACGTGCCCGTTGTGGAATCCACCTGGTTGTCCGTCGCCAGCAATTTGCCGGTGGCGAGCTTCGTGCGGAAATCCCGGTCATATGCATCCACAACCAGTTGATGTCCTTCGTTCATCCGCTTCTGAACGCGAGGGATCTCGTCCTGAGGAATCGTGAAGATCAACGCAATCGGCTGCAATTGCGTGATGACCGCCAGCCCCGTCGGGTCGTTGGCCCGCACAATATTTCCCGCATCCACCAGTCGCAAACCGATCCGCCCGTTAATTGGAGACACGATCCGGCAATAGGTCAGCTGCAATTCGGCATTGGCCACCATCGCCAAGTCGGTCTTGATGATCCCCTCAGTTTGCTGCACCAAAGCGATCTGATCGTCAACCTCTTGAGCCGTGACCGATTTCGTCGGTACGAGACGTTCAAACCGAGCCAGCGTCAACTTCGCGGCCTTCAGAATGGCCTGGTCCCGAGCCAACTGTCCGGCAGCCTGATCGCGTTGGACTTCAAATGCCCGCGTATCAATCTCGGCGAGTAGATCGCCCTCACGAACCATCTGGCCTTCGGTGAATGCCACCTTGGTCAGTTCACCTTCAACGCGGCTGCGAATTGTCACCGTCTTCAGAGCGGTAACGGTTCCCAAGCCATTCAGGTACAGATCCATATCCCGTTTTCGCACGGTCGCCGTGACGACGGGAATGACCCGTGCGGCAGGCTTCGCAGCGGCAGCCTTGGCTGTCAAAAATGGGGCAATATGTGGCAACAACTGTTCGCGGTAGTACCAGCCACCGGCCCCCATCGCACAGATCACCAGCGATACGATCAACCAAGTGCCGCCACTCCGTTTGGGTGCGGGGGCTTGATCCTGTGGGCGAGCGTCGTGCAAGGTGTGCATCATCTCATGTGCTCGTTCGGTCTGCTGACGATCTGCTGGCAAGGAAGACCGACTTTTTATTGGATCCGAGGCCGGCCCCGGCGGCGAAACTGGAACGTTGGTCATCATCAGTTTAACACCTCAAAAGATCGATCGCGGTGGGCTGTGGACGGTGGGCAATCTTGCAAGTTCAATCGGGGAGGGTAGTCGCAGCCGACAGTCGCAATCTCAAATCTTTATATATTATCAGGCTCTTCAAAATCTCGCATCTACACACTTCCCATCACACCACATTCCACGCCAGTCTGACGTCTGCCATTCGGCATAGAGTCTTACAGCAAAGGGGATTAGGCACTGGAGTATACGATCAGACAGCGGCTATAGTGGAGATCCCTTAAGCATTTGTCACAAATAACAAATGGCAACCAGAAATCATCAGGCACCGAGCAAATTCCCCCCTGAATCAGACCAGGGAAGCAACCATAGAGAAGTTCAGACCAACTTCCACCGTCCCACAGAAGCGGGTTATATTCCCTCTACGCGGCCAGGCGTGAGACCTTGGTGAACACCACAACCGCAATCAAAATGTCTCCTGTTTGACTGCGTCAGGTATAGTTGAGGTGGCCGAACTCTCTCGTTGAGCTGGGCAGAAAGGTTGTTCAAGATGCTTCTGCGATGCCTGCGCTCAGTGAAATGGAATCTCCCCCAGCGAAGTTTTCGCGCGGGACGAGCGGCCATGATTCTGGTAATGACGGTTTTCCTGTTTCTACCGCGGCCAGCACTGGCCCTCGATCCCGAGCGGCCGTTAACCCAGGCCTTACTCCGCATCTGGCAAGTTCAACAGGGACTACCGCGGGCAGCGATTTTTTCCATTCGCCAAACCAGCGACGGCTATCTCTGGCTGGGAACGCAGGCGGGACTCTACCGCTTTGACGGAGTTCGCTTCGTCGCGGTCCAGGGAGGGAAGGGCCGTTCACTCTCCAACCTGTGGATCCAGGACCTGTGTGAAGATCGGGAACACAATCTGTGGATTGCCACCGATGATGCCGGCTTGATCCGCCTGCAAGGCCGTACTGCTTCCTACCTGGGCCGAGCGGAAGGGTTGCCGTCGGAACACGCCCGGTGCCTGCTTGTCGATCGCAACGGAGACTTGTGGGTCGGAACCGACAACGGGCTCGCACGTTTTCACCACGGCAAATTCGTCGTCTACCGCACCGAGCAGGGCCTGCCTGGTAACGAGATTCGAGCCCTCAGCGAAGCGCCTGATGGAACGGTCTGGATCGCTACGGCGGGGCCACACATTTGCACATGGGATGGAACTCAATTTAAGCCCGCCGATTTCAAATCACTTTCTCCGCGAGCCAAAATCAACGCGTTGCAGATTAGTTCCGACAAGACAGTCTGGATCGGTACCACTGCGGGACTGATCCGCAAACACGGAGACCAGGAACGCTGCTTCACCAAGACCGATGGCTTGGCAGATGATTTGATTCAATGCCTGACTCTCGCCCGGAATGGTGGCGTGTGGGTGGGCACGAAGGACGGTTTCAGCCGGCTCCTGGGAGATCATGTCGAAACCTTTCGCACGCGGGACGGACTGTCGCAAAGCACGGTTTACACGCTGTGCGAAGACCATGAAGGCAGCATGTGGATCGGGACGAAACATGGCTTAAATCAATTCGCCGACCGCCGCACGCTACCATTCACGACCACAGAAGGCCTCCCCAGCAACGATACTGGGCCCGTTCTGCAGGACCAGCTGGGGAACGTCTGGGTCGGAACATTGGGAGCGGGCTTAGCGCGGTATGACGGCCGGCAATTCTCGAATGTCGCCACACTCCAAACGGGCTTATTAAGTAACACGGTCCTGTCCTTAGCCGATGGCGGAGATGGCCAGCTCTGGGTCGGTACCGATCAAGGTTTGTGCCGGCTGCACGACGGACGGATCTTGGATCATTTCACGACCGAACAAGGCCTGCCGTCCAACATCATTCTCTGCCTCAGCCGGGATCATGCCGGGGCCCTGTGGGCCGGCACTACGGCGGGTCTGGCCGAATTCCGCGACGGTCGATTTATCCCCCCGGAGGGAGATCCGGACACGATTCGTAAGCCGGTCCAGGCACTCATCGACTATCGCGGACAGTACCTGATCGCCTCCACCGCCGGGGGGGGGCTATATCGACTCGCCGACCGGAAACTCAGCTTGCATACCGATGATTTGCAGTCATCACACGATATCGACGCCTTCTATCTCGATCAGGACAATCTGCTGTGGACGGCCATCCGCGGACGTGGCCTGGGGCTGATCGATGGGAAAAAAGTCTTTCAATTCACGGTGAAAGATGGCCTCTACGACGACGACATTTTCGGCATCGCGGGAGACGACAAGGGCCAGCTGTGGATGGCCTGCAGCCGGGGGATTTTTTCCGTAGCTCGGGCCGATCTACGTAGGTTCGCAGCGGGCGAAATTACCCGGCTGACCAGTCTGCCATTCAGTCCGACTGAAGCATTGCGAACGATTGAATGCCAGGACGGCGTGCAACCGGCGATCTGGAAAATGCGTGACGGCTGCGTGTGGTTCTCCACGATTCGGGGCATCATCGTCATCGACCCCCAACGCTTCGGCCGCAAGCTGCCACTCCCCTCCATTTTGATCGAAGAAGTCCGCGTCAACGGTCAGGACGTCAACCCGCAGCAGATGGGCCGCCTGCCACCGGGACGCACCAACTTTGATTTCCACTACACGGCACTCAGCTTTGCCTCGCCGACACGAATCACCTTCCGCTACAAGCTGGAAGGATTCGATAAAGACTGGGTCGAAGCTGGCCAGCGTCGGGAAGCGTTTTACACCAATCTGGCGCCGGGCAGCTATCGCTTCCGTGTCCAGGCGATCAATGCGGATGGCTCAGGGAATGAAGCGGCTCAGCCGGTCAATTTCACGCTGGAACCTTATTTCTATCAAACGCGATGGTTCATCCCGTTGAACGTCGTGGGTCTCGCCGGATTTTGCTGGCTGGCGTACCGTCAGCGGATCCATCACATCAAAGTCCAGCTGCAGGCAGTGCTGGCAGAACGCAGCCGCATTGCACGGGAACTCCACGATACCTTGATTCAGGGATTTTCAGGGGTCACGATGCAAATGCAGGCCCTGACCGCCCGATTGCGGCAGTCACCGGAACGCGAAACCCTGACCGAAATCATTCACGATGCCGGCGATTGCCTGAGCGAAGCGCGACGCTCTGTCGCCGGGCTCCGCAACCCACAGGGGAACGAATCGGGGCTCGCCACCGCCATCGCCCAAGCCGCCCGACAACAGACGGAAACCGGCGATATCCGGCTACGACTGCGACTCGACACGATCCCCACCAAATTCAACCCCGATGTCGAATACAACATCCTGCGGATCGTGCAGGAAGCGATTTCCAATGCGATCAAGCATTCGGGGGCAAACACGATCGAAGTGACGCTGAGCTCCACTCCGCAACTACTGACCATCACCGTTCAAGACGACGGATCGGGATTCGACATGGCCCACCACCTGGAGCATGTCCAGCCGGGACACTACGGCCTAATCGGCATGCGCGAGCGAGCGACTCAAGCCGGGGCCAAAATCGCCTGGCGCAGTGAGCCGCGACAAGGCACAACCGTGACGATCAGCCGCCCCCTTTCCCCCTCCGCCAACTCACCTATTGATCTGCAAAGCCGAGGCCGTTTGGCCTCTGACCAGCCTGCCGTGGAGTCGACACCATGACCGATGAACATCCCGAAAAATTGATTCGCGTCCTGTGTGTCGACGATCATCCTCTGGTCCGCAAGGGAATCATCGCGATCTTGGCGAACGAAGCCGACATCGAACTCGTTGCGGAAGCCGGCAACGGTCGCGATGCCGTCGAACTGTTCCGCCAGCATCAGCCCGACGTCACGCTGATGGATCTGCGCATGCCCGAACTAGATGGAATCGGGGCGGTGAAACTCATCCGCAGCGAATTCCCCGATGCCAAAATTATCGCCCTCACCAGTTTCGACGGCGACCAGGACATCTATCGTGCGTTGGAAGCTGGAGTCCGCGGGTATCTGTTGAAGGAAATGGTCCATACCGAAGTCCTCAACGCCATTCGCAAGGTCGACGCCGGCCAGAAGCTCATGTCCCAGGAAGTCGCCGAACGGATGGCCGAGTACTTCCCGCAAGTCGCGTTAACGCCGCGAGAAATCGAAGTCCTAGCCCTGGTGGCTCAAGGCCTCGCCAACAAGGAAATCGCAGTCCGTTTGGGCACCGCGAATGGGACCGTGAAGATTCACGTGCAAAACATCCTCGCCAAGCTCAACGCCACCGATCGCACGCGTGCCGTCACAATTGCCCTGCAGCGTGGAATTATCCACCTGGATTGAGACTCGTCCACAATCGCAAGCCCACATCGACAAAGTCGAGGGGTAGCCCAGATTCTCGAATCTGGGTGAGCGGAGCGAACAAGAGGTTATAGCTCCTTCAAGCTGGCCCAATAACACGCTCACTGCAAATCTGGCGGCACCAGCCCACTGGCACCTAATTCTTGAGACGTGACTCGTGAGTGGCACGCGCCAGCCCTGGTTTTACAACGTTTTTGCTACCCAAGAACCGGTAGCTAGCGCCATTCCGCTCACAAAATAATCGCCATTGAGCGCCAGCTCACGGATTATCTACAGGCCCTCCAAGGTCGCAGAATTCGCTTGAATTCCGCAACGACCACTGGCAGCTCCGCGGCAGAGTCGAATGAGTACCAAC
>JAZKFE010000101.1:31739-44717 GCA_040386595.1 Planctomycetota bacterium
TTGTTCGCTTCGCTCACCCAGATTCAAGAATCTGGGCTACCCTTATTCCAACCACAAAAACAAACAGGGAGCCGCGTCAGACTGACGCGGCTCCCTGTGTTTTAACTCAACGTGTTCGCATCGACTACGACTTGGCGACAAACTTGTCGCGGCGCGGCGGCTTCGACACGGTACGGTCCCGATCAAACCGGCGACCTTCGGGAACTCGCGGGCTCTCGACGCGTGAAATATTCAGCTTACGGCCCAGGACCCAGACCTTCTTCAACGCGTTGAAGATTTCCTTCGGCATGCCTTCCGGCAAGTCGACCATGCTGAAATCGTCGAAAATCTCAATCCGACCGATGTTGCCCATTTCCAGGCCGGTCTCGTTGATGATCGCCCCGACAATGTTGCCCGGGTTCACTTGATTCACACGGCCCACTTCGATGCGGAACGTTTCCATTCCCTCATCAGCACGGCCACGGCGACGATCACCCGAATCCGAACGTGAACGAGGCCCATCGCGTGAGTCGGATCGCGAATCGGAGAAGTTCTGTTGCTTCAGATCTTCGGTCAAGAGCAGGGGGGTATCACCGTTCCCCAGCACGGCCAACGCGGCAGCGATCTTCTCGATCGGCAGATCACGTTCAGTACGGTATTGCTCGACAATCGCGGCAAACCGGTCCAACTCGGGATGCTCCAAAGCAGCAGTAATCCGCTCGTGGTAGCGCAACACGCGTTGTTGATTGATGATCTCGTTCGACGGCAAATCCATCGGCTCGATCGGCTGGCGGGTGGCATGTTCCAACCGCTTCAACAGACGGCGTTCACGCGGGTGGACGAACAGAATCGCCTCGCCACTGCGGCCGGCACGGCCGGTGCGGCCAATCCGATGGACGTAAGCTTCGTCGTCAAACGGCAGGTCATAGTTGATGACGTGACTGACGCGTTGCACGTCCAAGCCGCGTGCGGCCACGTCGGTTGCCACAACGATATCCAGCTTGCCCGACTTCAGGTTCGCGACGATTCGCTCACGCTGTTTCTGAGCCACATCGCCACTCAAAGCCGCAGCCCGGTGACCACACGAATTCAAGAAGTCAGCCAACGGTTCGGTCGTGCTCTTCATCTTCACGAAGACGATCACGCCATCGATCGGCTCGGCTTCCAAAATGCGGCCCAAAGCGGACTCTTTCTGGTGCGGAGCGGCAATCACAAACCGCTGCCGAATCGTGTCGGCAGTCGCGGTCTTTTGCTTGATCGTGATCTGCACGGGTTCACGCAGATGCTGCTGAGCAATCCGGCGAATCTGATCGGGCATGGTCGCCGAAAACAGTGCAATCTGGCGATCTTTGGGAGACTGGGTCAGAACCCATTCGACGTCTTCCGCGAATCCCATGTTCAACATTTCGTCCGCTTCGTCCAGGATCAGACCACGCAGGCCGTCCAGCTTCAGCGAACCACGACGCATATGATCCATCACGCGACCAGGGGTTCCCACGACAACGTGGACACCACGATCCAACTGACGGAACTGAATTTGGTAGTCCTGGCCGCCGTAAATCGGAACCACGCGCAAACCGGGCATGCAGGCTGCATAGCGTTCAAACGCTTCGGCAACTTGAATGGCCAGCTCACGAGTCGGTGCCAGCACCAGAACTTGCGGATGCTTCTTATCGAGATCAATTCGCTCGAGCATCGGGATGGCGAAAGCAGCAGTCTTACCCGTGCCGGTCTGAGCCTGTCCCAACACGTCGCGGCCTTGTAGCAACAAGGGGATCGTACGGGCTTGAATGGGCGTCGGGACGGTATAGCCCGAGCTTTCAATGGCTTTCAAAATCGCTTCGCAAATATTCAGGTCACGAAACGAGGTGGGCAGCAGTTGTTCGGCAGAACTGGGGACCGCCGGAGCATCCACTCCACTCACTTCAACCGCAGGAACTTCAACTCCTGCAACAACTTCAGCGGCAACGACTTCATCGGACGAAACTTGGACAGACGGAATTTGAGACATGCAGCGATTTACCTGAGCCTAGGGAAGGAACACCAACGAACATACCGTGCAGGTTGAGACAAACAAGCCAAATAAAGGCTTCGCCATTTTGGGCTGTCTGCCCCGGGCAAAAATTGCCTGGACCACATACGCAGTATGATCGAACGCGTCAGGTACTGCTGGACAACCAATGGGCTAATTGGGAGGGAGCCCACAGGGGTGTGATACGAAACCTTGCCGGATTTACAACTATTCGATTTCGCAATATACCCAAGTCCGGGTTCGGAAGGAAGCCCTTCCCCGGAAAATACTTGGAGAAGATTCGTGGAAGAATCCACGAGGGATGTTCAAGACGAATTTCCGGCGATTCAAAACGGAAACATCCCATAAACAATTCCTGTTCAGTCTTAAGTTTGCAAATCATTCACCAGCAAGATGTTGAAATCGCTTCCGGACGCAAACCTGTTTGGGATCAATCGGAAGAATGAGCGAAGCGCGGCGTCACAGCAGGATCAGAAGTCGCGAAGCGGCCGAATCATCCCGCAGGCTGGACATTCTTGCTCGTCTCTTCGCAGGGAACGCCATCGACGACGGGCAGGAGCGCCCAGCAAGCGGATCTGTGATCGCTCGAAAGTGCGGGGGAACTCATGCAGAAAGTTAATCACAATCTCTCACTCTCGCCTTTCCTTAGTAGGGGAGGCTCATCCCGCAATCGCACCACCAAAGTCACTACAAAACAAATGTTAACATTCCGCCTCACGCCGACCTAAACAAACAACCACGTTCGTCGAAATCCGCCTGGATTTAGCAAGATTTTGGGCTTTCCAAGATGTCGAATTATTGATCCATCTTGGCTAGGCAACGGCTGATGTGATAACTAGGATGATTACATGTCTTTGACAGGTTTCGGTCGTCAACGATTGATCTGAGCCCTTCCGTTCGGAAGGGACCAACCTTTAAAAACTGTGAGACTATGAGCGAAATTGCCCCGACTCGTTGCGGCAGCGGCCTGCGTGCATACGTAGCGTCGATCAGTTTGGCCTTGATGGCCACATGCTTGATCGTCGGCCCAATCTCGGCCGCGGATCCGGTAAAGCCTGATCTGCCAGTGAAGACCGAGAAAGAACTGAAGATCGAAGGCCTGGTCGAGAAAGCTCGCCAGCACATCGAAAAATCGGAATGGGTCCAAGCCACAAAGTTGGCTGACGAGGCTCTCGTCGTCGATCCCGCCGCGGGTGCTCCGATTGTGATTCGTGGCATCGTGCTCAACGGCAAAGGCGAATACGACGCCGCAATCGTCGAATTCGAACGCGTGACCGCTCTGACTGGCCGCGACGCCACGTCAGTTGCCAACCGAGCCGACGCTTACACCAATCGCTCGTTCTCGCTGCACCAGAAGGGTGAGTACCTGAAGGCGATCGATAGCGCCTACTTCGCCATTCTGGAAAAAGGGGATTATGTCCCCGCTTACATGCATCGCGGTATGGCCTACATCGGCCGGCGGCAATACGACAAAGCCATCAACAACTTCAATCATGTTATTAACCTCGATCCGAAGTCGGGTGAGGCCTATAGCAATCGTGGCCTGGCTTATCGCTTGAAGGGAAATTTCGATCAGTCGATCGCCGACCAGAACAAGGCGCTGGAACTGCAAGCCGGTCTACCGATCGCCATCGAGCGACTCGCTGCCGCCAAAATTGCCAAGGGTGATGCCAACGGAGCCTACGCGGAACTCGAAAAGGTCTTGAAGGCCAAGCCTGATTTCCCTGAAGCCCTGTGCGATCGCTCGCAGTTGTATGCCATGAAAGGCGACACGACTAGCGCCCTGAATGATCTCGACACCGCACATCGTATTGATCCCAAATTTGCACGGGTTCCCATGCAACGCGGCGTGATCTACATGATGCAGAACAAGTACGACGACGCGATCAAGAACCTCGACGAAGCGATCACTCTTCGAGCCAATTACGCGGAAGCCTACTGTGTCCGCGGCTACGCCAAACACGGGAAAAAGGAATTCGCACTCGCGGTGACCGATTTCACCAAGGCGATCGAACTCGATCCCGCAATGGTTCAGGCTTACTCCGGCCGGAATCAAGCGTATAAGAAGCTCAACAAGAATGTCGAAGCGGGAGCCGATGCGGCCAAGATCAAAGAACTGCAACCCGCTCCGGTCAGCGAATCCACCAAGAAGAAGCTGGCTGCCGACAAGAAGAAACTCGACGACAAGAAAAAGGCCGAGCCTCCCGAAAACCGCTTCCTGGTCACCTCCAAAGCGGTCGACCCGGCCAAGCGCGCCACGGCCATGAAGTCGGCAGCGGAAATCGACCGTTTGGTCGCTGCGAATTATGTCAAATTCAAGATTAAGCCGAACGACAAGACCAGCGACGCCGAGTTCCTGCGACGCATCTATTTGGACATCACCGGGACAATTCCCACCTATCAACAAGCCCAGAAGTTCTTGGCCTCACACGAGCCCAACAAGCGCGCCGACCTGATCGACGAACTTCTCAGCAGCGATGGTTACGCCAGCCACTACTTCAATTACTGGGTTGACGTTCTACGCTACACGGACAACCTGAGCCCCGAATTGCGAGGCGAGCCGTACCGACAGTGGATCAAGCAATCTCTGGCGGAAAGCAAGCCTTGGGACAAGATGGTCCAAGAGATGATCACGGCGGAAGGCGTTGTCTGGGAAAACCCAGCGTCAGGCTACCTGCAACGTGATGCCAACATGCCGCTGGACAATATGAACAATACGGTCCGCATCTTCCTCGGTACGCGCATCGGTTGTGCCCAATGTCACAACCACCCGTTCGACCGTTGGACGCAAAAAGAATTCTACGAGATGGCAGCGTTCACATTCGGCACCATCACGACAGGTGGCGGGGGTGATACCCGTTTTTGGAGTAAGAACCCCAACGACCGGTTGATGGAAGAGTATTACCAACTGGAACAAGAGGAAGAAGATCGCCGCATCAACTACTACCGTTTCACCCGGATGATCCGCGTGAATATGAAGGTGGTTAATGACATTCCTGGGCGTAAGGTGACTCTGCCCCCGGACTACGCCTACGACGATGCTAAGCCGAAGCAAGTCATCGAACCGAAAGTTCTGTTCGGCAAGCAACCGGAAATCAAGGCGAATGAGCCGCCACGCAAAGCCTTCGCCCGTTGGCTGATCTCCAAAGACAATCCCCGTTTTGCCCTGACCGTCGCCAACCGCCTCTGGAAGCAAGCATTCGGCACCGGCCAAATCGAACCGGTGGACGACATGATGGACAGCACGGTTGCTGAAAACCCGGAACTCATGACGTTCCTGGAAGCCGAAATGAAGCGGCTGGACTTCGACATGAAGGAATACCTGCGGGTTCTCTTCAACTCGGAAACCTACCAACGCCAAGCATGCACCGAGGAAGTGAATCCGGGAATGCCGTATCACTTCGCTGGCCCCAACTTGCGTCGGCTGTCGGCCGAACAAGTCTGGGATTCGTTCCTGACTCTGGCTGTTGTGAAACCCGATGAATTCCGTGAGTTGAAGGCCCAGACACGAACCAGTTTAGTTGGTGTTGACCTCAACAAGATTCCCGCGAGCGACCTGTTAATGGCCGACACCAAAGGGAACGAAGTTGACTACAGCCTGGGAACTCGGCAAGCCAAGTACACGTATAAGGGGGTTCTTCTGGCCCGGGCGTCGGAACTGCCGTCACCCGTACCCGCCGGCCACTTCCTGCGAATGTTTGGGCAATCAGACCGTGAGTTGATCTCGGGATCGTCGACCTTCGGGTCGGTGCCTCAGGTCTTGTTCATGTTCAACGGTCCGATCACCCACATGCTGCTGGAGAAGAACTCGACGATTTACAACAACGTCGTCAAGAAGCAATCGATTCCCGAAGGAATCAAAGCCATCTTCTTGACCGTTCTCAGCCGCGAGCCGGATGAAGATGAATTGAAACTGGGTGTGAAAGAAGTGAAAGAACGCGGCCCGGCAGGCTATGGCAATGTGATCTGGTCGCTGGTGAATACTCGCGAATTCCTGTTCGTGCAGTAAACGTCTCCGGTTGTGGTCCAATCGCGTGCAGCCTGAAATAGGCTGCACGCCCTCACATTGATTTTCACTAAAACAAGACATAAAAGAGTACATCCAATGCGGGAAATTCTCTCGAAACTCGAAGGTGTCGACCGTCGCCGTTTTCTCGAATACGCGGCCAAGTCGATGCTGGGTGTTACGGTTCTGCCGGCACTCGGGCAAGCCCTGTTAGCCGCACCAGCCACCACCGCCGCCATTCAAGGCGGGGGCAAGGCCAAGCGGTTGATCTATTTGTTCATGGCCGGCGGAATGTCGCACCTGGACACGTTCGACCTGAAGCCGGGACATGCCAATCAGGGAGAAACGAAGCCCATCAGTACGTCGGTGGCTGGCTTACAGATCAGCCAGCACTTGCCGCTGTTGGCCTCGCAGTTTGACAAGATCGCCGCGGTGAGAACTCTCTACACGCAGACGGCCGATCACGAAGCTGGCGAGTACCTGATGCGGACCAGCTATGATGAAATCGCGACCGAGCGACATCCGTCGCTGGGGCCGTGGATTCAGCATCTGAAGGGCCGTCAAAATAAGACTCTACCCGACACCGTGATCATTGGATCTCCCCCGCGCCATCCCGGTGCCGGATTCTTCGATCCGACGTTCAGCCCATTGCCCATCGGCGACCCGAACCGCGGCCTCGAAAACACGAAGGCTCCGGAATATCTCACCGATGAATCCTTCGAAAAACGCGTCGATCTGATCAATGCGTTCGACAAGAAGTTCCGCAACAAGTACCGCGTCCGCAAAGTCCAAAGCTATACCGATTTTTACACCGAAGCGACCAGCCTGCTTTCCAGCGGTGAGCTGAAAGCGTTCGACCTGAATCAAGAGAAGCCGGAAGATCGCGATCGTTATGGTCGCGATACGTTCGGGCAGGGCTGTCTGTTGGCTCGACGATTGATTGAGAACAACGTTCGCTGTGTCGAAGTCACCTGCGGTGGCTGGGACATGCACACCAGCATTTTCACCGGCGGCAACATGCCGGTGCGGGCTGGCATCATGGACCAGGCTGTCGGCAATCTGATCAAGGATTTGACGACCCTGGGCTTGATGAATGAAACGTTGATCGTATTGACGACCGAGTTCGGCCGCTCACCGACGATCAACTACAACGCCGGACGTGACCATCACCCCGCGGTCTTCTCGGGAATGTTGGCAGGCGGCGGCATCAAGGGTGGTCAACTTTACGGCATGTCGGACGAAGCCGGTCACGGAGTGAAGAAGGATGGCGTTTCGCCAGCCAACTTCAACGCCACCATCGCCACAGCCTTGGGATTGCCGCTCGACACGATTGCTCATTCTCCCACCGGACGCCCCTTCAAGGTCGCGAACGATGGCGTCGCCATTAAGGCGCTCGTCTAAGGTTGATTTTCAGCCCCGAGAGAATTCGATATCGATCCCCAGAGGCGTTGCCTCTGGGGATTTTTTTCCGCGTAGCCTGACTCTCCGAGTCGAGTTCTTTTCAATGCGACGAAGAACCCGACTCGGAGAGTCAGGCTACGGAAAAGAATCATGGACTTACGCCTAATGCGGCTCACAAAGTAAGCGGCTTGGCTCGCCTGAACTGTTAACGTCCCCACTTAGAATGTTGCATCGCTTTCACAGCAAGGGGGGCCGGGGTTTCTTCCAACCCGATATGAATTGATGCCACGTTCAAAACGTGGCTCATTACATCTGATAGTTGTCAGTGCTCAGGACACGGCACTGCCCCACCTCAGAAACCGTGGATCGCTCACATACACGGTAGACCAAGGCGGGGCAGCATCGCTGGATATCAGTCGACGGCCAAGTCACTTCGCCGCATCAGGCAAAGATCTCTCGAGCCACATTCCCGGCGACGTCGGTCAGGCGGAAGTCGCGGCCGGCGTAGCGATAAGTCATCCGTTCGTGATCCAAACCCATGAGAGCCAACAGGGTGGCGTGCAGGTCGGTGGTGTGCATCCGGCCCTCGATCGCCTTGGTCCCATATTCGTCGGTGTTACCGTAGGAGAACCCTTTCTTCACGCCAGCCCCGGCCATCCACATGGGATAACCAGTGATATTGTGATCGCGACCATCCGGCCCCTGGGCTGTCGGCAGGCGACCGAATTCGCTACCAAACAAGACCAGCGTATCTTCCAGCATGCCACGTTGTTCCAGATCGGCCAACAAGGCGGCAGTGGGCTGGTCGGTCGCGGCTGAGTTGCGGATCAAACCTTGGTGCAAGTTGTTGTGCTGATCCCAGCCGGGATGGCAAATCTCAACAAATCGCACACCGGCTTCGCTCAACCGACGAGCCATCAAGCACTGGCGGGCAAAGCTGCCAGCCGGGCCTTCTTTCACGCCGTACGAATCGAGCACGGCTTGCGGTTCTTTGGAAATATCCAGCAATTCGGGCACTTTGCCCTGCATCTTGAACGCCAGTTCGTAGGATTGAATCACACCGTCTAACTGATCCGGAGCACCGGAGGTCGCCCCCAGTTCCCGATTCATCGCCTGGACCAGATCAATCTGCTTACGTTGCAGGCCGCTCACTGACTGAGCCTTCAAATTCGGCAGATAGCCCGAATCATTGATCCGCGTTCCCTGGAAGTGAGCCGGCAAAAACGCACTGCCATAGTTCACCGCACCACCGAAGTTGGGCGGCGGATTGACGGTGATGTAACCCGGCAGATCCTGGTTCTCGGTGCCTAAGCCATACATCAACCAAGCACCCATCGAGGGCCGCGTCAGCGACGCCAAGGCAGCCCCGGTGTGCAGCTGAATCACAGCTTGCGGGTGAGCCGGCGTGTCGGTGTGCAAGCCGCGAATAAAGCACAACTTGTCGACATGCTTCGCGGTGTGAGGATAGAGCTCCGAGACCCAGGTCCCCGTCTGACCATGTTGAGCAAACTTGAACTTGGAAGCGGTCAAGGTGCCGCCACCGGGGCCGACCTTGCCATCTTCGGCCTGCAGCTTGGCCTTGTATTCCCAGGTATCCATCTGGGACATCGCCCCCTGCATGAACAGGAAGATGATCCGTTTGGCCTTGGCGGGGAAGTGCGGTGCCTTGGGAGCCAAAGGGCCCACGGGAGCCACCGGCACGGGCGATTGGCCAAACGCTCGACTGCCGTTCTGCCCCAGCAATCCGGCCAGGGCCAGATAACCAAAACCAGCACTGGCACTCTTCAAGGCGTCGCGGCGGGAGATGATGCTTCCCAGGCTATTCGAGACCGAGTCAAGGTATGACATATGACAAATCCTTTCGGAAATTTTTCTATACGTGATGTTTTTTATTGGGATTCGTGTGTTGTTTCAGCGTCCGTGGTTCGGGTTTAGCAACCCGGCCAGGCCCACCCACGGGCGGCTGCTCGTGGGTGGGGTGAACCAGTTTTTACTTCAGGTAACGGAACTCAGCTGTGCCGAGTAACGCCTGACAGAAGCTCGCCCAGGCCGCGGTCTTCGCGTTGGCCGGTTTGATCGTAATTTCGGTCACCGGAGCATCCACGGGGATGATCTCGTCCGGATCGATAACGACCGGCGGTTTCTTCGGGGCGGCAGCCGCAGGCGTTTCGGCTGCAACTTGCCCGGCGGCGAGAGCTGCAACTGGTGCTGCCACGTCAGCTCCTGCCGCGACTGGCAGGGCAGGGGGAGCGGGTTTGTCCGCGGGAACGGCCGTGCTTCCGGTATCGGTAGCCTCGGTCGCTGCAGAGGAGGAGCTCGCCACCGGAGCGCCCGTTCCTGCCGCGGCGTCGGTTGCTGTGTTGGTGGCAACGGCAACAGTCGTCGATGGATCGGCAGGTACGGGTGTCGCGGCCAAACTCTCTTGGCTGGCGGCTTCATAGTCAGCCAGGTAACTCTTGGCTCGTGCCACTTCTTCGGTCGTCGGCACACGTCCCACGGTCAAACGGTATGCCAAGGTGACTCGGGTGTTGTCATCCAAATCACTCTGCTGCAAAACACGTTCAGCCAGATCCAACGCATTCCGCCGCACGAAGGGATCGTTCAACAGGTACAGAGCCTGCGTCGCCACCGTGGTCGTATCACGGCTGCCCGTCACCATTCCCTGTTCGGCAAAGTCGAACACTTCCAACGAAATCGGCGTCAAACCACGCAGTAGCGGCAGGTACACGCTGCGATGCACGCTCGCCAAGGCACCGTCACCCAAGCCACGAGCCACCGGACCATTGTTCGGCAATTCCATCACCTTAAACGTTTTCGCCGGAGAGGCATCAGGTCGCGACAAGTTCAACTTGCCCGATGCCGCCAACGTCGCGTCACGAATCTCTTCCGCATCCAACCGACGGGGGCTGTGTCGCCAGACCAACCGATTGGCAGGATCCACCGCCACATTCGCCGGTGCCGCATCGGCACTCAACTGATAGGCATGACTCAACACGACCGTCCGCACCAATTTCTTGACCGACCAACCGCCACTGACAAACCGGGCGGCCAGATGATCCAGCAACTCGGGATGCGAGGGGGTATCACCCGTCACACCAAAGTTGTCGACACTGCGGACCAGACCTTCTTCAAACAAGTGCTGCCACACGCGATTCGCCAACACGCGGGAAGTCAGCGGATTCTTTTCGCTGGACAACCACTGAGCCAACTCCAACCGGCCACTCTGAGCCGTATTGATCGCGGGCTGCTCGGGGTACTGCAGAACGCTCAGGAAGCCACGCGGCACAGACGGCCCCAGCTTCTCGGCTTCACCACGCAAACGGACTTCAGTATCACCGACCTTCTTCGCGTCACGCGCTCCCAAAGCGACCTTGCCCTTGGCAGCCGGGTCGGACAGAGCGGTCAATTCAGCCTGCAGGCGGTTCATCTTCTGACGAGCTACCTGGCGTTTCGGACGACCATTCGGACCGGGTTCAGCTCCCTTAGGATCATCACGCAGAACCTGGAATTCCTTACGGGCCACTTCAAAGGCCTTGGTCAGCTCCGCGATCTTGGCCGAGTTATCAATCTCCGCGCCACCTTCTTGCTTCAAGAGCAGCAGCATGGAAGTGTCATAGTAATCCAGCCCGCCGCCACCCATCTTGTTCCGCACACCGGCGCACAGGTCGGTACTGTGGAAGATCCCGGCCAGAGCGTAATAGTCGGCGGTCGGAATGGGGTCGAACTTATGGTCGTGGCACCGAGCGCAACTGGCAGTCAGAGCCAGCACAGAGCGGCTTACCGTGTCGATTTGTTCGTCGATGTTGTCCATCGTGAACCGGACCTTGAATCGCTGATTGACGTCTTTCACGCCCAGCGCCAAGAAGCCCGTCGCAATCAACTGCTGATCCTTCTGCTCGGGAGTACTTGCGGGCAGCAAGTCACCCGCGATTTGCTCGCGAATGAATTGATCGTAAGGCTTGTCACTGTTGAAGGCGTCGATCACGTAGTCACGGAACCGCCAGGCCTGAGGGTAGGGCACGTTGCGCGACGATCCAGTCGACTCGCCATAACGAGCCACATCCAACCAGTGCCGGCCCCAACGTTCACCGAAAGACGACGATCCCAGCAGGCGATCAACGACTTTCTCAAACGCCTCGGGCGAGCTATCGGCAATGAAGGCATCCAAGTCTTCAGGCGTCGGGGGCAACCCCGTCAGATCGAACGTCACGCGACGGAGCAACGTGGCCTTGTCGGCATCAGCAACCGGCTTCAGCCCCTTTTCCTCAAGCTTGGCGAGGACAAAGCGGTCGATGTCATCACGAGCCCAGGCTTGATCGGCAACGGCCGGAGTCGCTGCGGCTTTCAACGCCTGCCAAGCCCAGTGCTCCTTCCGCAATTTCTCGTACTTTTCGTTGGGCTTGTTCAGGTCAACAGCAACGCCCGCGGCGGGCCAGGCGGCGCCCTCTTTCACCCATTGCGTCAGGTCGGCAATCTGCTCGGGAGTCAGCTGCTTCTTAGGCGGCATCTTCAGATTGTCGTCAGTATACGTAATAGCTTGAATCAACAAACTGTCTTCGGGTTTCCCTGGGACAATCGCCGAGCCACCGTTCCCACCTTGCAGCAGTCCATTGCGATCATCAACCCGTAGACCACCTTTGGAGTTCGTGTCGGCAGAATGGCAGTTATAGCAGTTGTCGACCAGCACTGGTCGAACCTTCTTTTCGAAGAACTCGATCGCGGCCGCGTCATCACGCGGGGTCACCTGCGCCGACGCGATGGCCGGTGCAGCGGCAATCAGCGCCAACGACAGCGAACTGAAGAGACGTGGACGGAAAGGCATAAATCGAATTTCCTTACTCAATAATCCCGAACAGCCCCCAATCGGGACCAGCCTTGATCAAGGCCTGGCCCGCGGCATTTTCCGAGACAAACGTCAGGTGTTTAAGATACGCGGCCCCGAGCGTAGGGACCTACAGAAAAATGTGATTCACTCGAGCAATCCCGATCACCGCTCAACAAGACGCTTCACACGGGAAGCTTTTGAAGAGTGAGGTCATCAAGAAATCTCGGCCCGATCGCTGTCGATCAGGCTCTGCGGTCGAACGGTCAGCGACAACAACACCAAGGCAGCGTGGAATCAGAAATCGCGTGGGCAGACGTCGTCGATGCGGGTGAATGCAGCCCCCCGCCGCTACGACCCATCAAACGTGATGAGGAGCGAAAGGTGATCGAGCGGAACGATTGCCAACCAGAAAACGTATTCATTCGCGATACTCCACAGCCATCGCGGACGCCTCTGGGAAACCAGTCAGCATCGCCACATTGCTATTGCAACAAGGGGGTACTCGGACAAGTGTCGTTAAGTATCACCACCTGAGTGATGGTTTTATTTTCGGCATCGTGTCACATTTTGTCAAGCGAATCCGAAGCCTTTTTGTCAATTCCGCAAAAACGAGGCCGAAGAAGAACGAAATCTTGCCGGGAAGGGCACCCTGGAGAGGGCAGAGATTCGATAGAACAAACGCCCCACAATGATTTAGGGAGAGTGATCACACCGTGGAAGATTCTGGGAGGGTGA
>JAZKFE010000102.1:0-15135 GCA_040386595.1 Planctomycetota bacterium
AGGCTCCTGCCGAACCGCTAAGTCTTTCGAATCCCAGTAGACCAAGCGGTTCGGCAGGAGCCTCACCCTCCCAGAATCCCTCTTGGCGTGGTCTGACAGGGTTCTTCGGGTCGCGTTTCTTCGCTGGCAGGATGTCCCCGTCCCTTTTCAATCAAGTACCGTGATCGACGCACTTAGAAAAGCCGCAGACTCTGGGTAGAATGTGATTGAGCTACCCGGGGCTTCGGATGCTTTTACAGTCTGGCTTCAACAACCACTTTGAGAAACAACATGGATACGGCAACGGCAACATCTTCGTCCTACATGCTGCTCTTCCGCGATTCGTCTCCCGAGACCTATGCGGCAATGTCACCCGCACAACTCGAACAATGCCTGGATAAATGGAACGGCTGGTTCGAGGGTCTATTATCTGCAGGAAAAGTGGCACATGGCCATCCTCTGCATCCCGCCGGACGGGTGGTGACCGCTCGGGATGGCAAAGTCCTGGACGGCCCTTTTTCCGAGGCCAAAGAAGCCATTGGCGGATACTTTCTGCTGCTGGTCGACACCCTGGAAGAAGCCACGGCGATCGCCAAACGCTGTCCGAATCTGGAGCATGGCATGATCGTGGAAGTCCGCCCCGTGGCCGCGGTTTGCCACCTCGCCAGTTCACTCGGACGGGAAACCATGAAGGGTTAGCAATCGAGTTCACAGTTCCTGGGAAAGTGAGGCTCCTGCCGAAACGCGACATTTCCATTCCGGTATCAGATTCCACTGTGACGCTCCGTTTTCCTTAACGACAGCACGCCATGACCTCGCCCCTGCAGTCGGCTAAACCGCACGCGTTGCCTGCGAAATCCAGCACTCCCCCACAGCCACCCGGCCATTGGCTTTGGGGGAATGTCACAGGGTTCCGCTCCAATCGCATCCAATTCATGCGGGACGCAGCCAAGAACTACGGCGGAGTCGTCGCCCTGCGATTGGTCCATCGCAACATCTGGCTGGTCACCGAACCCGCCATCATCGAAACCGTCCTCAGTACGCGGGCTCGTGAGTTCCGTAAACACTTCGCGCTACGAGTGAATCCCGGGGTTCTCAGTAACGGCTTGCTGACCAGCGAAGGGGACTTCTGGCTCCGGCAACGTCGGTTGTCACAGCCCGCTTTCATGCGGCCGCAAATCGCTAAATACATTCCCACCTTTGTCGAACATACCACACGACTCCTCGACCGCTGGCATCCCGGAGACAACCGCGACATCCTGCAGGACATGATGTCGCTCACCCTGGGAATTGCCTCGCGAACTCTGTTTGGAGCCGATGGAGACAATCACGCGGAGAGTGTCCGCTCGGCCCTGGAAATCACCCAGCAAGAGTTCGTGCGGCGGCTGTCGCGATTGGTGCAAATCCCCAAGTGGATCCCCACGGCCGGCAACCGCCGACTGGCCGGCGCGATCCGCGTGCTGGACGCCATCGTCTATGACTTCATCCGTCAGAGACGGGCTTCGGGAGAACAACGTGACGACCTGCTATCCCGGCTGCTGCATGCCCGCGACGACATGGACCAGACGGGAATGACCGACAAGCAGTTGCGTGACGAATGCCTGACAATTTTTCTCGCGGGGCAAGAAACGACGGCCCTCGCTCTCTCCTGGACGTGGTATTTACTCTCACAACATCCCGAAGCGGCCGCACGCGTTTACGCCGAAGTTGACGAGGTCCTTGGCGGTCGAACTCCGACGGCGGAGGACTTACCCCGATTACAGGAAGTCGAGCATGTCCTGCTGGAATCGATGCGGCTGTATCCGCCCGCGTTTATCGTCGGTCGCGAGGCTCTCGCGGACATGGAACTGGCCGGGTACTATTGCCCGCGGGGCACGACAATTCTGATGCCGCAAGCCATCGTCCACCGCGACCCGCGCTACTTCCAGAATCCCGACACGTTCGATCCCACACGCTGGCGCGGGGACTTCGAAAAACATCTTCCTCGGGGGGCCTACTTCCCCTTCGGCGGCGGGCCGCGCATTTGCATTGGCAACACGTTCGCGATGGTCGAAATGACTCTCGTCCTGGCCCTCATCGCCCAGCGATTCCAGTTCACGCTAGCCCCCGGCCAAACGGTCACCACCAGCGAACAATTCACCCTGCGCCCCAGCCCCGGCGTGCCCACCGTGATCACGCCGCGATGAAGCCACACCTGGATAAATTGAAAAGGCCAGCCGACGAGGTCGACGCGCTCAGACCGCTATTAAACAACGACGATTTAATGCGGCGGAACCTGAATCTCAACGCCATATCGAGGTGCGGCGGCGATTAGTTTTTCAATGTCAACCGGTGTGGGAGCCGGAGCGGTGGTCGCGTCGGGTGCCAACGTTTGACCGACCTCGAAAAACATCTCTTCGAGTCCCGCAGGAGCAACCGTGATCAGCATTCGGGCGAGCTTCCCGCTGTCGTTCCGAAAACTGTGCTGACTGCCAATCGGCATATTCGCGAACGTTCCCGCAGTAGCCACGAACTTCTCAGGCCCTACTTGGAAAGTGATTTCACCTTCCAAAATATAAAAAGCTTCTTCTTCCCGGCTATGAACATGCGGCGGCGGGCCACCCCCGGGCGGGACCACGGCTTCCCACATGGCATACTTGCCCGCGGTATCCGCCCCCGTGGCCAGAAATCGGTAGATATCACCGACAACGCCAATCGTCCGCCCAGTTCCCGGTAATGTCACGACGGGCCGAGGTGTCACACTCATCAAAAATACTCCTGACAGGCGCACCAACTACGCAGAATTTTTTACACAAAATAACACTAACCATAGATTACCAGAATCTTGGCTGCCCCACGGAATAGAAGAAGAGGACTCGTTAAAAAATCCTCTTCTTCCTTCCGTGTTTTCTCAGTCCTTACTGTCGCTTATTCAGCGGGCAATGGGACTTGATTCGTCGACATCAAGTAGGCCATCAAGTCGCGGATCTGATCCTTAGTAAGCGTCTGCAGCTGACCATCGGGCATCAATGAGCTCGTCGTCTGCTTCGACTCCTCAATCTCCTTGCGATCGATCGTGACCGGGGCCTGCGCCAGTTGCAGCGTAATCGTGCGCTCATTCTGCTCGCTGACGACACCGCTAAGAACACGGCCATCTTCCATCGTCACCAGCAGCACGCGGAAATCGGCTCCGACAACCGCACTGGGATCGACAACATTCTCAAGCAGATAATCGATATTCTTACGGTTAGAACCGGTCAAATCGGGTCCGACTTTACGCCCGGCACCGTACAAAATGTGACAGTTCGCGCACGTCTTCTGATAGACCAATCGCCCAGCACTCAAGTCCGCTTTGGCCAGAACTTCTTGACTCAGTTCGGCCTTGAACTTCTCAATCAGCGACCGCTTCTCCGCGGGGCTTGTGCGGACGTCGCCCCACAGTTCGGTCAGATCCTTGGTGAGCTGTTCGTCTTCAAACGAACGGACCTGACGAGCGTGATAAGCCGAAATTTCCGATGCTAGAAGCTGCTTGTCACGCACGGCCTTCAGCAACGCCTTGGCATAGGCCGGACGCGAGACCAGCGTATTGACCACTTCAGCGCGGCCTTCGGGGCTGAATCCGCCCAATGCTCCCAGCAGCTGCTCCGGGGTATTCGGAGCGTCGTACAGGGCCAGGGCCCGCACCGCTTCCGTCGCCACCGAACGGTCACGCAACAGACCTTGCAGCAATTCGACAACGCCTGCAGATTTGGCCTGGGCGAGTTCCCGGACCGCTTGACCACGAGCAGCGGGATCAGCACCACCATCGTTCACAACCTTGAGCAATGCTTCCATCGCCCGACCATCACCGAACACAATCCCCAGTTCGGTCGCAGCCTGCTGAGTTTCCGCATTGGGACTGGCGAGAACTTTCCCGCTGATCGCCTTCCAGGCCTCCGGTTGAGGTGCCTTGCGCCACCCCTTCAAGCCGAGCGACATTCCGACCAGGATATCTCGTTGAACATCAGCCGGACCACTTTCGGCGATCTGCAACAATGCATTCACACTGGCCGGAGCTCGTTCGATTTCTTCCGCCAGGCGACGGGCAATATTCTCTCGCAACAACGGGATTTGTGACTTCTTCAGCAAGGCCACACCCTTCGCGGCGTCGTGTGGTACTGCGGCTTCAATCCCCAACCACAGCATGATCGGGAACATGCGATCGGTCGCGTAAGCCTTACGAGTCGCCAGGGCCTCGGCAATCGGCCAGCGGGCTTCCAACGGCAACTGCTGCAATGCCGAAGCGACATACAACGCCACCAATCCCGAAGCATCTTCTGCCGCGGCGTGTTGCAAACCCTGCAAAACGGCAGGCGACGGAGTGCTCGCATCACCAAAGTGATCAGCCAGCAGCCGCACCGCCCAGACACGCACATGTTCGTCAGCATGCTGCAATTGCTTGACCAGCCAATCGGTCTCCAGTCCACCCGCAGCATTCAACGCCCACAAGGCACGCAACTTCGACAACGCCACCGCACTCTGACCGGCTTCATCCTTCGCAGCCGGTTGATTGAACTGCTGGAGCAACTCAGCCCGAGCCTTCCAGCCCGCATTCTGCACTTCAGCATCGGCCTTCAATGCGGCCTCGCCCAAGGCGGCGTTCTTCGCCACGCTGCGTTCTTGCAGCAGACGACGTGACTGTCGGACGTACCAATCATTGGAAGCCGATTGCAACCGAACCAATTCGGCGTCATCGACCTGACTCAGATCAAACGGAGCAACGGGCTTCGGCTGGCCATAAGTCAGCTTATAAATTCGACCGCTGGTACGATGCACGCCGTCATGGTCGTGACATTCACCGGTATCGCTCCAGTCGGCGATAAACACACCACCATCAGCCCCCGTGATCAAGTCCATGCCACGGAAGAAAGGATCCGCGATGAAGCACATATCCGGCCCGTGCGTGGCCTTGTATCCGGCACCTTCACGCACCAGGATGTCACTGTTGATGCGACGACCGTGCAAATTGAGCGTATAGACGCGGCCGCGATATTCTTCGGGCCAGTTATCGCCTTGGTAAACCATCAATCCAATATGAGCATGACCGCCACCTGCAGCGCTGGTCTTGTCGGTCACTCCCTTGCGGATGTCGGACCAGTTTTCGCCGGTATCCCAGTGCACGTGGTCGGCAACCTGAGCGATCAACTGATAGGCCCGCGGATTGATATCGGCTCCGAACATACGCTGGGTATGAGCCCCCGGCACGACATGCCACAGGTGACCGATCACGGTATTGATGACGAACATCTCACCCTGAGCGGTGTAATCAGCCCCCCAAGGATTGGTCATACCATGCATCACGGCTTCGCCTTTGAGGCGCGTCGGATGATAACGCCAGACGCCCGTGTTGATCTGAAACCGCTGTGATTCGGTCGTCCCCGGAGCACCAATGCTCGAGGTCGCCAGAATTCCATGTCGCCCATACAACCAACCGTCGGGGCCCCACTTCAAACCGTTCGCGGGAGTGTGCCCCACGGAATGATCATTGATGCCGTCCAACAGAATGACCGGGGGACCATCGGGGATGTCGTCACGGTTACGATCGGGAATGAACAACAAGTTCGGCAGGCACAGGGCATAGACCCCGCCAAACCCAACTTCGACGCTCGTCAGCTTGACGGCTCCATCCCAAAAGACCGTCCGCTTATCGTGTTTGCCGTCGCCATCGGTATCTTCCAGAATGATGATGCGATCGCGGAGTTTCGTGTCGTAGTTCCCCAGACCACTACCGGCCCAAGTGAAGTTTTCCGCCACCCACAACCGGCCACGTTCGTCGGTCGTGATGGCAATCGGATTCTGCACATCCGGCTCGGCCGCAAAGGCACTCAACTGAAATCCCGGCGGCAGCTTGGCCGTTTTGACCACATCTGCCGGAGTCATCGGCTTTTCAGTCGATTTCTCCGAGTCATAGATTTCCGGAAATTTTTCGGCCGCAGACAACGAAACGCTGCCCAGGAACAGCGATAAACCGACACACACAAAGCATAAGCGCATTGCAAAACCCGTCATAGAGGAATCGAAATCACCAACACCCATTATGACGGATGCCTTCGCTGTGAGGAAGTTTGGCGCCCCTTCTGGTTGTGGCGGGATGCAAGTGTTGATTGTGGTCCTCGTACACTTCATCTAGAACGCGGTAGCGGGCTGCATCCTCAGTTTTGTCGAGTCGTTGAACGCTAAATCCCAAGGAATCCTGAATTCCGCGTGATTCGAGTCGTGAAAAGAGTGAGGCTTTCGTCGAACCGCGAAGTCGAACGAAAGTCAGAATACGAAGCGGTTAATACGCGATCCGCGCCACGAAAAAACGCTCATCGGGCGTTGAAAAAATCTCAAATCTCGGCGAACCAGGCTCCCCGACAGTCTGTCCTGACGTATAGAGTGTCGCTCTGCGCATTGACTGTGACAAATTCAAGATTTGTCTGGTTGACGTGATTCCACAACGCGAATTTGCCCCCCCGAGTGCTCTGCCTCTGGGATCGTCTGGTTCCAACAACTTAGCAATGGCCCGACTGTGCTACTGACCATCACCACGACTCATCAACCCGCTTCCGATCTGGGCTACCTGCTGCACAAGCACCCCGAACGATGTCAACAATTTGACCTCAGTTTCGGGCGAGCCTATGTGTTTTATCCGGAAGTTTCTGACGCTCGCACCACCGCGGCGTTGTTGCTAGACGTCGATCCGGTAGGTATGGTCCGCGGGAAAAATCGTGACCAGCAAAATGGCGTACTCGGACACTATGTCAACGACCGACCATACGTCGCCTCGTCCTTCACCAGCGTCGCTCTGTCACAAGTTTTTGGCACGGCTCTTTCGGGACGATGCGAGAAGCGACCAGAACTGGTGCAGCAGGCAATTCCGTTGACCGCCCGCATGGATGTGCTACCAGTCCGCGCAGGTGCAGGAGCAAGTACAGGGAAAGAATTCGTGGAAAGAATTTTCGAACCGCTCGGCTACACTGTTGAAACCACCCGCCAAGCGTTAGACACCCGGTTCCCCGAATGGGGAGAAAGCCCCTATTTCTCCGTCACGATCAGCGGCACGAAAACCCTGTCGGAGTTACTCAAGCACCTGTATGTCCTGATTCCCGTCTTCGACAATGAAAAACATTATTTCGTCGGTGAGGACGAATTGGAAAAACTGTTGCTCAAAGGCGAAGGCTGGCTGGCTTCGCATCCCGAAAAAGAGCAGATTACCCGGCGCTACTTGAAACAGCGTTCCAGTCTATATCGCGATGCACTGGCCCGCTTGATCGAGAATGAACCTCTAGAACCCGCGGACGAGGAACCTCAAGAGGATCTGCGTGAAGAACCTGCGGAGCGCACACTGAATCTTAATGAACAACGACACGGCACCGTCTTGGCGGCATTAAGAGCCAGCGGTGCGTGCAGTGTCATTGATCTAGGGTGCGGTGAAGGGAAACTTTTACGAGATATTTTCGCCGACCGGCAGTTCGAACGAATTGTCGGGCTGGATGTTTCAATTCGCTCGCTGGAGTTCGCGCAGCAACGGCTCAAACTGGAACGAATGAGTGAACGCCAGGCGGAGCGGCTCAAGCTGCTCCACGGCTCGTTAATTTATCGCGACGATCGCCTGTCGGGTTTCGATGCCGCGGTCGTCGTGGAGGTCATTGAGCATCTTGATCCGCCACGCCTATCAGCATTTGAACGAGTTTTATTCGAGTTCGCCCGGCCTAAAACGGTCATCGTGACAACGCCGAACCAGGAATATAACGTGATGTGGGAAACCTTGCCCGCCGGTGAGTTCCGCCACTCGGATCATCGCTTCGAGTGGACTCGCCCCGAGTTCCAAGACTGGGCCAACCGCGTCGCCACGAATCACGGTTACACAGTCCGCTTCGTTCCAGTCGGCCCGGTGGATGAAGCCGTGGGCTCACCAACTCAGATGGCAATCTTTGAATATCAAATTTAAACATTGCCGTTTTTTATAAGAGTCACCATATCAACATTGAATAGCGAAACCACCAATCACCGACACACCTTCGGTAGTCCGCCAAAATACGACAACATCAATGCCTATTAAAATTCCTAAACTGTCTCTCGTTGTGTTGATTGGTCCTTCCGGGGCCGGGAAGAGTTCGTTTGCGCGCCAGCAGTTTCTGCCTAGTGAAGTCCTGTTTTCCGACTATTGTCGAGGCCTGGTCAGTGACAATGAGAACGATCAAGCGGCGACGGTCGATGCCTTTGATGTGTTGCACTACATTGCAGCCAAGCGATTGGCGCGCGGACGGTTAACGGTGATCGATGCGACGAACGTGCAGCCCGAAGCCCGGGCTCCGCTAGTCTCGTTGGCACGCAAGCATCATTGCTTGCCGGTCGCCATCGTGCTCAATCTCCCAGAAAATGTGTGCTGCGAACGGAACCTGGGACGCCCCGACCGGGCTTTCGGGCCGCACGTGATCCGAAATCAACGCGCCCAATTGCGGAAATCGCTACGCGGGCTACGTCGCGAGGGCTTCCGGCACGTCTTCATCCTGGAGCGTCCCGAAGAAGTCGAAGGCGTGCCGCTTTGGAACGATCGGACTGCCGAGCACGGGCCTTACGATATCATCGGTGATGTCCATGGCTGCGCGGATGAGCTCGAATTGCTGCTCGAGCAGCTGGGTTACGCGCGGACGTCTCTGACTGAAAAAGATCCCGTCTGGGGTGAGACTCTCTACCGCCATCCGGCGGGACGCCAAGCCGTGTTTGTCGGTGACCTGGTCGATCGTGGCCCTCGAGTCCTCGACACACTGCGAATCGTCCGCAATATGGTGCAACACGGCAGCGGTCTGTGCGTGCCCGGTAATCACGATATAAAACTACTCAAAAAATTGAGCGGCCGCGATGTGCAGATTACTCACGGACTGGCCGAAACGCTCGCCGAGATCGACGCTCTGCCGCCAGAGATCCAGGCGGCATTCTGCCCTGCTCTCTGCGAGTTCCTGGACGGACTTGTCAGCCACTATCTCTTCGACGGTGGCAAGCTGGTCGTTGCCCATGCGGGGATGAAAGAGGAGATGCAAGGCCGCGGTTCGGGGCGCGTCCGAGACTTCGCTCTCTATGGGGAAACCACCGGTGAGACCGACGAATTCGGTCTTCCCGTGCGTTACAACTGGGCCGCGGAATATCGCGGCTCGGCCATGGTCGTCTACGGCCATACGCCCATCCCTGAACCCGAGTGGCTCAACGGCACGATCAATATCGACACCGGCTGCGTGTTCGGAGGCCGGCTGACCGCGCTGCGGTATCCAGAACGAGAATTGGTCTCCGTCGCGGCCAAGCAAACCTACTGCAAATCGGCGAAGCCGTTCCTGCCCACGGAGCAACTGGCACCGGTGCTGACGGCTCAGCAGTCTCACGACGACGTGCTATTCGCGGACGACGTGCTCGGCAAGCGAATCGTATCCACTCGCCTGCAAAGCAACATCACAATCCGCGAGGAGAACGCAACGGCAGCCCTGGAAGTGATGAGCCGCTTTGCCGCCAACCCCAAGTGGCTCATTTACCTGCCTCCGACGATGTCACCCAGCGAGACCAGCCACCAACCGGGCATGCTGGAACATCCGGCGGAAGCATTCGCCTACTTCCGCGCCCAAGGTGTTCCGCTGGTCATCTGCGAAGAGAAGCACATGGGCTCGCGCGCCGTGGTCGTAATCTGCCGAGACGAAGCTGCGGCCCGGGAGCGATTTGGTATTTGGGAAGAGGAACTGGGAATCGTCTACACCCGCACGGGACGCCGATTTTTCAATGACCTCGCTCTCGAACGCCAGTTCCTCCTGCGGCTCCGAGAATCGCTGACCGCAACCGACTTCTGGAATGAGTTACAAACCACCTGGGCTTGCCTGGATTGCGAACTCATGCCGTGGTCGGCCAAGGCCCAGGAGTTGCTGCGCACGCAGTACGCCGCCGTAGGAGCAGCAGGCAACGCATCCCTACCACCAACCGTCGCGGCGTTGGATGCCGCCATGCAGCGGCTCAGTGGCGAGGCTCGGGAAGGAATTATCGACGTCCACGCCAGGTTCCAACGTCGCACCGACAACATCGAGCGGTTCGTCACCTCCTACCAGCACTACTGCTGGCCGGTGGAATCGCTCGACGACCTGAAACTGGCTCCGTTCCACCTACTGGCTACGGAGGGGCGTGTACACGTCCACCAGAATCATGTCTGGCATATGGAGACACTGGCGAAGATCTGCCAGCACGATCCCCAAATGCTGCGAGCCACTCCATTTCAATTTGTGAACGTCACTGATGTTCCCAGCGAACAAGCCGGGATCGCATGGTGGCATGAGCTGACCGGACGTGGCGGAGAGGGGATGGTCGTCAAGCCGCTCGAATTCGTGATGCGCGGTCCGAAAGGTTTGGTACAACCAGCAGTCAAATGCCGGGGCCCGGAGTACCTGCGGATCATCTACGGCCCCGACTACACCGCCGACGAACATCTCCAGCGTCTACGCAGCCGAGGTCTCGGAGCCAAACGATCACTCGCCCTGCGCGAGTTCTCGCTGGGGATTGAGGCCCTGGAACGATTTGTTCGGAAAGAGCCCCTGCGCCGAGTACATGAGTGCGTCTTCGGAGTTCTGGCGTTGGAAAGTGAACCCGTCGACCCACGACTGTAAATGTCATCCGGATAAGTTCACATGAACGTATCGACGTCCTTATCTGCGATACGATGTCTCTTCAATAACCAGCGAGGGGTAAATGAATATGCCGTGGACCAATCGTTCTATCGTCGGTTTTGGATGCGTCACGTTTGCCTCGTTTTTCTTGGCAACCGTTTTGTTAGCTCACGCGCAGGAAAAGGATCCATTTCAAGACCCGAGGCCTTCCGTCGAGCAGCTTCGCGCGATCGAAATTCGGCGGGAGCAGTTTCGCGATATTGAAATTCGGCGGAATGAAGCTGCGCGGCAGCAGGAAAACCCTGTGGAACGCGTGCCTCCAAAAGCGCGGCCTCCTTTGGTATTGAGGAATCTTCCAAGCGAGAACGAGGTGACGTTTTATAATGAATCGTTTAAACGGCAATTCGAGGCGTTTGATACGCAGTTCAAACAGGGGCGAGAAGAGTTAAGCGTAGGTAGTTTTACTGAGCAAGGTGTCGACCTAACGACCGCGAAACAGAAAGTCAGGTGTTGTCTGGAGCTCGCCGAGTTGCCTGACAATTATAGATTCGGTGGGACAACAACCAGGTTTTTGCCGGAAAAAGACTATCTGGACTGTTTCGCATTGGCAGTCACACGGTTTGGAAAACGCTCAAAGCAAAGTTTCTTCAAGCACGACCGATTGGCGGGGGATATTTTCAAATCGATTAAAGTGGGCTACCTAAGCTCTAATCTTACAAAGATTCCCCCTATTGAGCCCGAAACGATGTTAAAAGAGATACCGTTTAGTGCAGTACAGATTGACAAAGCATTGATCGAATTGAGAGATAGTTGGGGAGACGACAATGGAACAACGCTTCGAATCGAAGTTCTCGCATCGGCGGATTTCGATGAGGATGGTTTTGAGGACGTACTAATAATGTCTTCGGATCAAACATGGAAAGGAAGTTATTTGTGGCAACATCCACTGGTGATCTGCCGTAAATCAGCGGGCGGTGAGCTTGAAGTCAAAAAACATGAGTTTTTACTGACCTGCTTACGATCATGTCGCCCGCTGAAGCCTTCTGATGCTGTCAAAATGAAAGAGACCAAGGACTGAACCACCTACAGAGGGGGCGGAAAAAGGATCAGGACTGAAGGCACTGCCGTGGTCTTCTCATTTGCGAGGAAATGTTTATTTCAACGCTTCCACAACGACCTTGCCGTCAACCGCTCCGAGTTCTACTCCGAGCAACTTGGCAATCGTGGGTGTGACATCAATGTTCTCGACCGACTCGATCTTCTTGCCCTGTTGGATGCCGGCTCCGCTGATGATGAATGTGGCGTTCATCTTGGGGTTGGTCGACAGAAACCCATGGCATCCGAGCGTCGCGTCACTCTTCACGACAAAGTCTTCACCGGTGGCAGTCGCGTTAATTCCGTAGCCATCCTTCGCCACGATAATCAGGTCCGCCATCTGTGGGTATTCTCGCGGATCGGGCAAACCGTATTTGCTGAAGTCTTCGGGAGTCAGAACAGCCGCCACCCCCTCGAGGTCACGGAAGAGTTCGATCACTTTCTTCTGATCATCTTGATTCTTGTCTGGAACGGTCAGATACAGCATGCCGATTCCCCCCTCAGGAACAACCTGTGCCCGAGCCGTCATTACCTGACCCTTTTCCACCGTCAGTAACCCTGCCTGTCGCAGTACGACGTTCGGCTGTAAGGTTTTGGGAATCGACATAAAGCCGTGGTCAGAAACGACCAAAATGGTCGTTCGGTCACGAATTCCAGCCTCATCGACAGCGGCCACGATTTCTCGCACCAGCGTGTCGGCGAACGCCACGGCGGTATATCCGGCAGGTGTCTGGGGACCGTGGCGATGATGGATCGAGTCCACATTCAATGGATGAAACAGGACCAGGTTGGGCTTCCGCTGACGGATGACATGGCAGGTGGCTTGCGTCCAGATGCGATCTCGTACCGGCCCGCTCAACTTAGTAAATCCCTGGATTTCCGCATCCGTCACAATCCCGGCCTGCTTCAACTCGGCCACCAGGCGAGGCGTCGTATGCTCGAACGATTCGGGGACATCCGGAAAATTGTCGGCGATGCTGGAGGCATTTCGCGTGCAGGGCCAGTTAATGGCAGCCGTGGTCAGGCCCTTCTGGTGCATGATGTCATAGATCGTGGAGACCCGAACCAGATCAGTTTTATCTTTCCGCGGATTGACCTTCACAGGCAAACCCAATCCGGTACGTTCCAGAACACCATTAAACAGCACCCCATGTCGCTCGGGGCGAACACCGCTAGTTAAAGAAGTGTGATTGGGCCAGGTCACCGACGGATTCGAAACCGTCATTCCAGCAGCCCGCACGCCGCTCGCTGCCAATCCACGGATCGTCGGCAGCGATGCGTTCGGATCATCGAACAAGTAGGCCGGCAAGCCATCGACACAAATAACCACAACATGACGGTCTGACGATTCCTCACCACGAGCAACGCTAAACGTCGCCAGCAACAGAAAGGGAATCGACAGGCTGATAAATCGCGTGAATCGCACGAGTTTCTCCAATCGAGGCGTTATCAGAAAAAGTTTATCCCAGTGTTTGCAACACGAACAGAAATCTTATGAGCCAAGTGCCCCATGAAACATCTAGCGTGAGCAAACCATCGCGGACAAACCAAGAGTCTGGCGGGAAGCCGAGACAATTCAGCTAGGGTTCTGATCTTGGACGAACACGACAGAAATCTCAAGGCCGCTGACTTCGGCCCGGCTTCAAGAAACGCCGGAAATCGACAGGTAATACCGTTAAGAATTCGCAAAGTTCTTTTAGGCCTCATCAAGGGATCTGGGATTCGTGGTGATTCAAGTCATGGGGAGGTTGAGCCCTCCTGCCGAATCCATCGTGCCCCAAGTATTGCCACTTCAATGCTCGTCGATGACGAAGAAATCCAACAAATTGCGAAGGAACCGTCGTCCAGTATACAAACTCCGGCTCACTCACAAAAACAACGTCGCGAAGTTGCCGCTTTGAGAAACAGGCGTCTGCCATTAGGATGTCATTATTGAATTCAGCCGCTGTCCATGTGATACGCGGCACGAGGCCTTCTTTATTCAGGTGGTTGATGTCCGCGAATTTCGATCCCTATCACAAATGGCTGGGAATCCTACCCAAGGATCAACCTCCCCATTATTACCGCCTGCTGGGGCTGGAACCCTTCGAAGACGATCTACAAGTGATCGAGGCCGCCACCGATCGGCAACTGGGATTCCTGCGCAAATTCCAATCGGGCGCGAATGCCGGCCAATGCCAGAAGTTAATGAACGAGATTTCGCGTGCGCGGCTGTGTCTCCTGAAGCCTGCCACAAAACAGACCTACGACGACCAGTTACATGCCAAGCTGACCGAACTGAACAGCCCGTTCCAGCTCGATACACAGATCGAGTCCCGGGCGAACATACGGAAGTGGCCCCCACCCGGCCGCCTGGCTTGGGTCGCTGCGGGAGCGTTGCTGTTGGTCGTCGTAAGTGCCACCGCGTTCCTCTTCCGGGGCCAACCACAACTCGACCATCCCGCTCCCGCCGTGGCCACATTGCCCCCGGAGCCCGTGGATTCCAAGCCGCAGTCCGCTGCCCCGCAGCCAGCTGAGATCGCAAATACTGACCACAAGCCATCTGCGGTGGCCGCAGTTGCGCCGAGCACAATCAAAGCTCCACCAAGATCAGACTTACCACAAGCCATCAAGGAGCAATCGAAGCTCGAGCAGAAAAAACAGCAAGACGCTCCGCTAGCTCAAAAACAACCCGCAGTCGTCGATCCAGCAGCAATGACCAAGCCCGCAGAGGTCAGTGGCACCAGCGAGAATACACCGCAGCCGGATTCCGATCGTCCCGTAGGGGGCGAAGGTTCACTTGCCATAAAAACCACTCCGATTCCCACTGCCGCCGACCAGGAGGCCGCGAGCCAGAAGGTGCGGAATCTCTTCTCCGAAGAGTATGCCAATACCAAGAAGGATGGCGACAAGCTCGCCCTGGCACTGAAACTCGAGCATCTGGCGGAGGGTTCAGACAGTGATCCCGCTGTGAAATTTGTTTGCCGGGAAGAATCCGGAAGGCTGGCTGCGGAAGCCGGTGATCTGGACAAGGCCTTCGTGGCCATCGATCTTCAGGCCGTGGAATTTCAGGTTGACGCTCTACAGACAAAAGCCACCGCCTTGAAAAATGCCGCTCCGAAGTTGAAGGGTCCGATACTCAATAAAGAATTTGTCGACAAATCATTGTGGTTGACCGAGCAACTCGTGATAGCCGATCAATTTCCCACTGCGGTCAGCGTCGCAACGGTTGCCGCTTCGGCGGCTGCTAAAGTCAAAAACAAAGCCTTAACGGCCAGCGTACTGAACGTTCGTCGTGACATGGAAGAGCAGGCCAAAGAGTTTTTGGTCGCCGATCAGGCGCGCAAAACACTGCAAACCCAACCCGATAATACGGCTGCAAAAGTGACATGGGGCCAATGGCTTTGCCTCCGAAAAGACCAGTGGGCCGAAGGTTTGAAAT
>JAZKFE010000102.1:15155-25566 GCA_040386595.1 Planctomycetota bacterium
AGGAACTGGCAACTCGCGATTTGAAAGAACCGACCGAAACCGAGGCCGCCGTGCAATTGGGCAGTGACTGGCTCGATTATGCAAAATCCCGCAAAGACCGCAGTCTGGCACGTTTCTGCACGCGAGCCTTGCACTGGCTCTCTCAGGTTCACGCAAAGTCCACTGGCCTGACCAAAATTCGCATCGAATCACTGATTGAACAGGCCTATTCTTATCGGGATCGAAACCAGCCTCTACTGACGCTGATCGACACGGTCAGCAAGAAAGTCCAGCTCAAGGAGTACGTGCTGTCGGTCGAATCGCGCCACGACTTCGGCCAGGAATATCAAGAAATCCCCCCAGAAGGTGCAGTCCTCGTGGGCCTGAACTGCCGCATCAACAAGTATTTGAACTACTACACGGTGATCAAAGGGCTCCAGCCAGTCTACGCCACCAAACTCGGGTTGAAGCTCGGTGAATGGCGCGGCAAACCCGATGGTGTTGCCGTCGAGATTATGGCCCGCGACGGATACGCGATCAGCAACATTGGTCATGGAGTCGGCAACTGTGTCGATTCCATCCAAGTGGTTTTCTCGCGGGTTACCAGAACGGGCTTGGACTTAGACCAAAGCTACATCTCCAATAAGGTCGGTGGCAAACAAGAGATCTCGGGATATATTCGCGGAGAAAAACCAGATACTCAGCCTATCATCGGTATGTTCGGCCACGCCGGCGATTTCTGGAACGGCTTCGGAGTCATCACGACAAAGTAGAATTCAAACGCCGCGACGAGCACAGAACACACCGATAAACCGAACTTGCTTTACCCCACGGGAAGCACAACCCCTTCGTGATCGAGGAGCCATTGCTTCCGCTCGATCCCGCCACCGTATCCAGTCAGCCCGTGGTTTGCCCCGATGACTCGGTGGCAAGGCACGACAATACTGATGGGATTGGCACCGTTCGCCAGTCCCACCGCGCGGCACGCCGCTGGGCGACCGATGCGAGACGCAATCGCCCCATAGGAGACCGTTGTGCCGGCGGGAATAGCACGCAACGCGGCCCAAACTTGTTGCTGGAAGGCAGTGCCGTTTGTGGCGACGGCAATCTGATCGACAGCCTGCAGGTCACCGGCAAAATACTCTGCCAACCGCGACACCGTCGGGTCGGGTCCTCGTACCGAGTGGAGCGTGTAACGACCGTAATGCCGCGTCAACAGACGGTGCATCCGCGGTTCGTAGCCCGCGAAATCAATCGATCGTACATGAGTTCCATCCGACACCACATACACGATCCCCACCGGAGACTCGAACTCGCTTTGATAGAATTCCATTAGGTATTCCCCCCCTTATGCCGGCGGTCACCGACACCGCCAAGCGATTGCCAAAGTAAGATCGCCGCATAACCGCGCCACGGCCGCCAACGGTCTGCCCGGACGCGCAGTTCAGCAGGCGAGAGACCAGAGGCCTTGACCAGACCAAGATCACTGGCAGGAAAAGCATCCGGCCAGCCCACCGCTCTCAATAACAAGTACTCGGCTGTCCAATCGCCAATCCCCGGAAGAGCCAGTAGTCCGGCTCGAACCCGGTCAGGATCGGCTCCAGGTTCCAAGCGAACAGTTCCTTCGGCGACCGCGATCGCAAATGCTTTAATGGTTTCTGCACGCTTGGTCGTTAAACCCAAAGCTTGAATGTCATCGATGCTCGAAACCGCCAACGACTCAGGAGAAGGAAAGGCAATTGTGAGTGAACCGTATGGAGCTTCGATCACGCGCCCGAATCGATGCGCGAGACGCCCAGCCATTGTCGTCGCCGCACGGACGCTAATCTGCTGCCCCAGGATCGCTCGAATCCCGCACTCGAACCCATCAAACGCACCAGGCACTCGCACCCCCGGCCACTGCTCCAGAAGCGGTGCCAACAGCGGATCATCCTTGAGTCGCTCCATAACGCCAATTGGATCGGCACGGACATCGAGCATCGCCTTGAGTCGAGACAAAACTGACGGCAACACCGGCCCCAGCTCCGTCGAGACGAAAACTTGAACCGTATGCGGCTTCTGCCCGGGTCCGATGGCTACCCACCCTGCCCGATCACCAACAACGGCCGTCCGGCGATACCAACCATCCGCAACTTGCTCTACTCCGGGCGTCGCTCGAGCTTCCCAGAACCCGAGCAACGGAGCCAAGTCGAACGGGGGACGGACGGCTAAGCTAAAACGATAAGCGTCATCCGTATCGACTTTGGCTGTGTCTGTCGCCCGACGCAGAGACGTGGGGGTCAGTCGATAGCGATCCTTGAACGCCGTGTTGAACCGCCTCAAACTTTCGAACCCGGCGGAAAAGGCCGCCTCAGTAATGGTCATTCCGGTATCGGTGAGAAGTTGCTTTGCCAGGAGCAACCGTTGCGTCTGAGCCAACTCGACGGGAGTCAGGCCCGCCTCTTGCCGGATGACTCGCCGTAGATGCCGGTCGGTGACTCCAAACTCGGCAGCCAGCTGTTCGATACTGAGCCCTGACAGGGCCCCATCTTCAATACGGCGGATGGCCAAAGCCGCCAGCCGGGAGACGGCATCGACTGGTGCGACCGAACCCGGAGCCAGCTCGGGCCGGCAACGCAAACATGGCCGAAAGCCCGCCGCTTCAGCGGCCGCGGCCGTGCGATAAAAAGTGCAGTTCTTAAACTGCGGCGGGCGAACGGTGCAGACCGGTCGGCAGTAGATGCGGGTCGAGCTGACACCCACGAAGATCCGCCCGTCGAACCGTCGATCGCGACTCAGAATCACGTCGTACAGCTTTTCGGCATCAATGTCGAGCACCGTCAATCCGGCACCATCCCGCAGGGGTGGAAGCAGTGCGGCAACCCCAGGCTCGACTCGAACCGCTGGACTGAGGCCGAGCCCCCTGGGTTGAGAAAGGGCAGTCTTCCTAATCACCTTGCCCTGCAAACTCCCGCCGTTTTCATCCATTTTTCAATCCTCAAACGCCCTACCCTCGCATCGTGCCCCACTGAGGACATTATTACCATGTCGGCTTTGATTGCTCGCCGTTTTCGGACATCAAGTTCTACAGCCCCTTCCGCGATCTCGTTGATCACCAACCATCCGAATCGAATAGTATTCGCCCATCGCCATGATTAATGACAATCTGACGGCCCGTTATCACAACATTCTGAAATAGCTCCCTGTGTGACAAACTCATCACGAACAGAGATATGGTATTGTTAACCGACGAGACAACCATCAACTTTGACCAACGTCGAGAGTGACGATTTTTCCAACAGGAGTGGGCATTGGCGCCGGCATTCACACTACTATCATTGCAAATGAAATCCCCCCTGGGATGGTCTCGACGGATGTTGGAAATCAGTTGCCAGATGGCGGGCCTCGGTGGGCTGGTGTTCGCGGCATCATTGTTCGGTATCCTCACTCGGCCGGTTGGTTTCCTCGCCGCTTTCTGGCCGGCCAACGCCATCTTGTTGGGAGTCATGGTTCGTTACCCCGTGCTCGCTTCGGCCTGGGGCTGGATCGCCGCCATCGTCGGTTATCTCGCCGCAGACTTCTTGACCGGCGGGGGAGTTCTAATGACCCTGTGGCTGACAACGGGGAACTTAGCGGGCGCAGCGACAGGTGTCTTTCTGTTTCTGAGGCTAACCGACGAGGACCGGCACCTGCGGCGGCCACTTTCCGTGCTCTATCTCTTCTCGATTTGTGCGGCGACAGGAATTGCAGCGGCCCTCGTGGGAGGCGGAGTGGGGCCCGTGCTCTTCGGTAAAGACTGGCTGACCGGTTTCGCGTTCTGGTTCATCACAGAACTCGTGAATAGCATTCTCCTCATCCCCGTCATTCTTACCGCTCCGCGGCGATCCGAGCTGCGAGCCACAATACATCAACTGGCAGACGCAGTCCAACAGACGCCAATCATCCTGGGACCGCTATTGGCACTGCTCATTTCGATGGCCGCGAGCGTTCTCATCGGTGGACCAGGCGCCATCGTGTTCTCAGTGCCGGCACTCCTCTGGTGCGCCCTGCGCTACAACCTCTTTTCCACCGCACTTTTGACCTTGTTGTATTGTGCCTGGATGATGATGGCCGTCTCCGCAGGCAACCTTGTCATCCATCCCGTGTCCGACTACATCAACGAGACCATGTCGATTCGATTGGGGATTTGTCTACTGGCACTAGGCCCATTGACCGCCGCAAGCATCAACGCCGCGCGAGAAGAGCTGCTGAGAAGCCTTGATCATGCCGTGAATCATGACTACTTAACCAACGCCTTGGCGCGACGCGCCTTCATGAGACACGGAGCCGTACTGATTGAAAAAAACCCGAATCAGCAACTGCTGCCGGCGGTTCTGATGATGGATATTGATCACTTCAAAAGCGTCAATGATCGCTATGGGCACACCGCGGGAGATCACGTCCTGGTCTCATTCGCGTCGATCATCACCAAACATCTACGTGAAAAAGATCTCTTCGGACGGCTCGGCGGCGAAGAATTCGCCGTGATCCTGCCCCAAGTCGCGGCGGCAGATGCGTTGATGATTGCCGAACGGTTACGATCGAAAATCGAAATGACTCCGATCCTCATGCCCAATGGAGACACGCTACGGATTACTGTCAGTATCGGGGTCGCCTATCCCGCCGAATCTTGCACTCCCCCTCTGGAAACACTGCTACATGAAGCCGACCAGGCTCTCTACCAATCGAAACACGAAGGACGAAACCGTATCACCGGCGTCCAGGTAGAACGGATCGAACAGCTGGCCGCAATCGAGTCGTAGGCCCAAAAAATTTCGACATCCACGCCGCGACACGTCAGCCACCAGCCCCCCGGCTGAGCTTGATAGATATCTCGCGGATGTGCAACAGGTAACTTTTTTCCAGCGACGACATCTGATCTGGGGGACCATCCAGCATCCCCAATAGACAATCGCGGCTGGCCCAGAGTAGATGCTGCTGGACGGGGCGCATGGCTGTCGCATGCTTCTCAAACGCCGGCACGAGGTCCTTCAGAGTCTTCCGGCTTTCCGCAACAAACGCCTGCCATTCGGCTGGATTCACCTTGCGGCGCCTCAGCTCTGCAATTCGAGCTCCGATCGTCGCCACTTTCTGGAATTGCGTCTGTTCGGAATCCATGCTGCTCCAGAACCACAATCCAGTATTGACCACCACTATGAGCAGCACGACGCCGATCGGGGCGGCAAATCTCTGCAGCCGTTTGGCACCAGCAATGGCCAAATCCACCCACCAGCAGAAGAACCGCAATACCAGCTCATAGATCGCACTCAGCGTATCGATCAGATTCGTGAACGACAGCGAGGATGCCGAGCGCGCCGCAAATAGCCCCTCAATGGCGGCATCGGCTTTTAAGAGAAAGCCCGAGAACTTCGCCTCGAGAACTTGATCCGCCGCGGCAGTTGGTGCCTCATGCATCTCGGGCAGCAGATGCACCATTCGAGCCAAAGACTGCCACTGGCCACCATAGCCATTGCGGCTGATTCGAATCTCATCGTGCGAAGTTAACTCGCCCGACTTCACCATTCGCCGGATTTCATTCCATTCCAGCGGCCCGAACTCTTCTCCGGCCTTGCGATAGTACCACTGTCTTGGCGTCGAGGCTGCCATACAAGACTCCCAGCGACTGGACGTTTGAGGGAGATTTCATCAAGCGAAGAAACACAAATCACTAGTGCAAATCAACACAGACTGCAATTATCGATGAACGACAAAATAAAAAACGTGATCTGACGGACCCACTATAGAGTTTACTACTTTATAGCACCATCGCAACTGCAAACTTATGAACGCACGCGCCCTTTCCAAATGTCATAGTGTCTGGCGATACACAGCCTCGAGCGGCATCCGTGGTAGATAGCAATCTGCAGAATGGCCTGATAACGGCGTGGTGTCTTGAAACACAAAACAGTGCATCTTGAGGGGTCGCTGACGAAGAGATCGCAGGCCGAGCCTCGGCGAAGAATGAGTCAATGGCCTCCCAAGAAGCCCGCGTTGCCCAGCGGCTCACCCCCAACTCGCGATTCATGACCGGCCCAGCAGATCCGGCAGGCATCAAGAGGGGGAACTCTTACCAGACATTCCGTCTCAAACCAGAAACGGCCGGCAAAATCACATTGCCGATTTTGCGACAGCAGTCGCAACATGTCGCCACGGTATCAAGAAAATAGCCAGTTACATCGAAATGTAACCGGCTAAAATACGGAGAGGGGGGGATTCGAACCCCCGGTACGGTTTCCCGCACACAGCATTTCCAGTGCTGCACAATCGGCCGCTCTGCCACCTCTCCCTGATTGATTCGACTGGGGAGATTAACCCGCAGCAGCTTCTCGTTCGGCCTTCAGACGGGCAACTTCCACGTTCTGAGCTTCGACTTCGCTGATTTTACGCAAACGAGCACGGATCTGACGAGAATCGCCAGCCAGCTTCCGCCATTTGGCGTCGTTCTGGAATTCGGCTTCGGTTTTGCCAGCGGCAGCCAACTTGGCAGAATGATGATCTAATTCCACCTTGAGGCGGGCCAATTGCAATTCGGTCGTCTGTCGCGGGGTTCCCATGCCAACTATCTCTCCAACCACAAAGGGACTCACGGTCCCTGCGGAATTCGACAAACACTCTACAAAAACAGTTCGCCCCGAACGCTCCGGGGCGGATCTCGAACCAATATGGTACAAAAACAGGCTCATCGCCTGCAAGTCGGTTGCTCGTTGCGCTCGATTATTGCAACCAAATTCTCGTTTTACGAGCTCGTTTGCCTTGGTTTCCAGGACGTTAACCAAAACAAGGTAATACTTTGCGCAGAGTTATGAATGTATCGGATTCTCCACCGCGATCATTCACTTAAATTCAAAATTGGACCGATCACCCCTCTAATTTGCCGCAGATCGCTGCCGAATGAACTGCTCCAGTTCCTCCACGACTTCATGAACCGTCCGGCGAGACGTGTCAATTAGGATGGCATCGGCGGCCGGTTTCAGAGGTGCCACGGCCCGTTGCTCGTCCCGGTGATCCCGCTCCAACTGATGTGCCAGAATTTCCTCCAACGAGAGGTATTCACCTCGTCGCCGCAGATCAAACTGCCGTCGGCGAGCTCGTTCTTCCGGAGACGCCGTCAGGAAAAACTTGCACTGCGCGTCGGGAAACACCACTGTCCCCTGATCGCGACCTTCGGTCACAATATCCAACCCCTCGGCCGCCTGTCGCTGCAAAGTAGACAACAACCCGCGAACCGTCGCGTTGACGGCGATGATGCTCGTCCCCTGCGTCACCTGAACCGTGCGAATCGCATCGGTAACTTCCTCGCCGTCGGCAAACACGCGTGAGCCGTCAAAACGAATGGTGATTTCCGCAGCCCGACGACTGACCGCCGGCTCGTCATGGACGTCGATTTCGTCTCGTAGACACAACAACGTCACCACGCGGTACATGGCTCCCGTGTCCAGAAATTGAAAACCCAACCGCTCGGCCAAGGTGCGAGCAGCCGTGCTTTTTCCAGATCCGGCGGGGCCATCAATCGTGATGATCATACCTGTCAACATTTCGTCAGATGTCAATTCCTGCTCGAATCACTCAACTACTGAGCTTTATTGTCGGCCCAGAACTGCCGGACCGCGGCACCGGTCTTTAACTTTAACACTTGCTCGGCCAGTTTGGTTACCTTCTCGAGACTCAACGCCTGAATGGCACGGACCACTTGCACATAGTTTGTCCGCGAAACGCTCAGTTGACGAGTCCCCAGCCCCAGCAATAGTCCGGTCAAATGCGGATCGCCGGCCAATTCTCCACAAATTGTCGCCGGCTTGCCATGAGCTGCCGCCACCCGGTTCAAATTGGCAATCGTCCGCAGTACCGCCGGCTGCAGCGCGTCATGATACGGCCCGACGTATTCGTCGTCGCGGTCAGCAGCCAGCATATATTGGGTCAAGTCGTTCAAGCCGATCGAGATCCCGTCCACCTGGGCGATGAAATCATCAATCAGTAACGCGGCAGCCGGAACTTCGATCATCGTCACCACTTTAAATGGCAACTGCTCCCGCGAACGGCAGCCACAGATCCGACACAGCTGCTCAAGAGTTTTCTCCAGCGTGTCCATGGAATCCACCATAGGCAGCAGGACCGTGATCGGACGTTCTTTGGCCAGCTTCGCCAGCACACGGACTTGCGACCGCAAAATATCTTCGCGCTGCAGCAACAGCCGAATCCCACGCAGCCCCAGACTGGGATTACGATTGATGGGAAAGTCGGCATACGGCGGACATTTTTCCGCACCAAAATCGACCAGGCGGATATTCAACTCCCCCTGCCCGACTCGCCGGGAAACATCGTGGTAGATCTCCAGGCATTCATCTTCCGACGGCCACCACGGCCGGTCCATATAGAGGAATTCCGTGCGAAACAACCCGATCCCCGCCGAACCAAACTGCTCGACAGCGTCCGCTTCGGTCGGGTCGCTGATGTTGATCAACAGATGGATGGTCACTCCATCCTGCGTCACCGTTTTCAGCGAAGCCGGCTCCGTCGGTGCCTCGACGGAAGGAATACTTTCCAAGATAGCCGCGACGATTGCCTGGTCCTCATCGCCAGGATCGGCGACGATCACCCCGTTGGGGCCATCCAGAATAATGTCCGCCAAATGGGGGATCTTTTCACAGCCCGCCTGGTTGAGCGTGATCAGTGGCAATCCGAACCCGCGAGCCAGAATTGCGGTATGCGACTTCGGACCACAGGTCTCGGTGATGAAGCCGATCACTCCTTGGTGAGCATACTTAACCAACTCAGAAGGCGTCAGCGACGAGGCCACGACGACGGTGTTATCCGCCAATTCATCATCCGCCAGCGAGGCATCCGTGAGGCATTGAATCAACCGCCGGCCGATATCCAGAATGTCGGTCGCTTTGTCCTGGGCCAGCGTAATGTTGCTGGTCCGAAACGTTGCATACAGCCCCTTCACAACCCGGGCCACAGCCGCCCCGGCCGAGAGGCTGTTCTGGCGAATCTCCGTCTCCATCTGCGACAAGAATTTCGGATCGCGCAGCAAGCTGCCATGGGCAGCGAAGATCCCGACTTCCGACGCGGAGATTTGTCCGGTCAGATGCCGCCGCATTTGATCCAGCTGAGCACTCGCCCGCCCCACTGCCGCACTGAGCCGTTCCAATTCCTGCTCGGGCGAACCCGAGGCCGGAATGTTCTGTGCGGCAGCCAGCAATGTCGGCGCATCAGCGATATGGGCCACGCCGCGCGCAATTCCCGGACTGATTGTTTTCCCTTGCAAAATCATCAGTTCGGTTCCTCTAGCTCCAGGCGCGGACGAATCGCTGGCCACAATTTTTGTAGCCTCAGACATCTCTGATGCGTGCAGTGGCCAGCCGGTTCAGTTGGCTAACCACAATGAGGCGCCTTTGGGGTGCTGATTGCAAACGCCCATCCAGCGTCTCATCGACGACAATTCCTAATACAAAAGCCTAACGTGACTTAGACAGTTCTCATAGTGTCCCCGACAGAATGGACCGCAGACAAGAACGGTTCGCCCCGCGTCGCCAATCAAGACAAATCAGCAAGTCGCCAACGACGAAAACCACCCAATCAGAAGATGCGCCCCAATCCCACATGACGGTTGGCGGGCGGACGGGATGGATGCAGTTATAGATACGCTTCACACGGCACTATTGAAGAAGTGTTTTTGCCCGCGAGCGCCCCTTTGAATTCTTTGTTCTCTTTGCCCACTTCCGACTCTCTGCTTTTCTTTGTTTTCTTTGTTCCCTTTAACTTCTTTGATTTCTTTACCCCTTCATTCGCGGGAGCGACAAACGCCTCCCCGGCGATGATGGCGAAATTCGTCATTAGGGCTTCGTCATTCGGATTTCGACATTCGTCATTTCCCCACAGCCCCTGTCAGTCCGCAAATTTCGAAATAGGGACAAATCCGACGTTCGTAACCTCACAAATAACTCAAGATTCGACAAGCCAGGAATCACCGCGGTTCGGGGAGAATCTGAGAAGCGATAGCTCTCTTCGAAATGATTGACGAATTTACAGACAAGAGTGGCTACAACAAGGTCCCGATGTGAGCAGTTTTAGTCCCGAAGGGACGACAGAACCTAGCCGTGGGCGTAAGCCCACGGACCCATCTCTAATCGACCTAAAGCCCTGAATGGGCGACACTTCCGCTAAATGGGAGTGTCGCCCATTCAGGGCTTATTTTTTCGCGAGAAGCGTTCCGTGGGCTTACGCCCACGGCTAGGTTCTGCCGTCCCTATCGGGACTGAATCGCAGCAAGGGTGCCGATCGATTTAGAAGGCGGGGTCGGGCGTTCAAACTTCAAAATTGGCCATTTAGCAACATGTGCTTCGAAGACCAACTCCGCCGGCCAATTTTGAAATTTGCTGACCCTAACGGATTGCAGGTGCATGAAAAAAGC
>JAZKFE010000103.1:0-1802 GCA_040386595.1 Planctomycetota bacterium
AAGAAAACAAAGAAGAGGGCGAAATTGAAAGTGGCCGATCGAAAGCATCCGAGTCACCCGGGCGCTCGTGACTCGGCAGGCAACTTGACGGAGCATTTCGCGAACAATAGTTCCGCATCAATCACCACATTTTGAAGGCCAAGTCACTTTGTTTGGCATTCGCATCACCCGCTTTGCGCGCCGACTTTTCCCCCAGTGAACCCATTCCCCCATTGGCAACACTACAAATTGCCGATAGCATAAAGGATGATGGATGCATGATTATCCGGCCATGACGAGTCACGCCATCTGGCTCCTACTGCCCGCCCCGCCTGCAGACCCACCTATGCTCAATATTCTCGGCTCCAGTTCGCGTCTTTGTGACGGCCTTTCCCGTAGGGAAATTCTTCGAGCCGGAGGTCTGGGAACCCTGGGGCTCAGTCTGCCCGCACTCCTGCAATCGCGTGCTGCCCGGGCATCAAGCCCCACGTCGGAAGCCGTCGGACGGGGCACAGCCAAGTCGTGCATCGTCCTGTTCCTCATGGGCGGCCCGCCGCAGCATTCCACCTGGGATCCGAAGCCCAAAGCCCCGGTTGAAGTGCGCGGTGAATTTGCGCCGATCGACACGGTTGTTCCCGGGATGCAAATCTGCGAGCTATTTTCTCAAACCGCCAAATTCGCCGACCGCCTGGCCCTGTTGCGAGCCGTCTCCAGCGGCGACAACGCCCACTCATCCAGCGGCTATTACATGTTGACCGGGCAACCCCATGCCCCGATGAATTTCGAAAATGCCAATCCGGGGTTCCCGAACGATTACCCCAACATGGGAGCCGTCGTCCGTAAACACGTGACGGCGCGCGGAAATCTGCCCGCCGCCATTCGCCTACCGCATCGCATCTTCAACACCGACGGCAGCGTCTGGCCCGGTCAAGATGGCGGTTTTATGGGGCGGACTAACGAGCCTTGGTTGATGAATTGCTCACCCGGCAATCCCGATTTCAGCGTCCCGGAATTCTCGTTGAGTGCCGACGTCAGCGATCGCCGCATGACGGACCGGCTCAGTCTTCTGCAGCGGATTAACACGCAGTTCGATCTGGCCGCCAACACCGGGCTATCGACCACCTACGGGCGTTATGCCCAGCAAGCGTTCGATCTCCTGGGCTCAGCCACCTCACGCCAAGCGTTCGACCTCAACCGAGAATCAGCGGCCATGCGAGACCGTTACGGCCGATCGCAGTTTGGTCAAAGCGTGTTGCTCGGCCGGCGCCTGGTCGAAGCCGGGGTGAGCTTGGTGCAGGTCAACTGGCACCGTGGCCCTGATGAACCGTCCGACACGCCGTGTTGGGACAGTCACGCTCGAGAAAGTCAGCGACTGAAACAGGACCTGATGCCTCCCGCCGATCAGGCGATCTCTGCCTTGTTAGAAGATCTGCAAACCCGCGGCTTGCTGGACGAGACCCTGGTCGTCTGCATGGCCGAATTCGGCCGCAGCCCGCGTATGAACGCCAACGGGGGCCGAGACCATTGGGGCCAAGTCTATTCGGTGGCCCTCGCCGGCGGCGGCATCCGCGGCGGAACGATCTACGGAGCCTCGGACAACATTGGGGCTTATCCTCAAGAAGGAAAAGTCGTCCCGGAAGATCTGACGGCAACGATCTTCCATTGCCTGGGCTTGGATCCAACGACCGAGATGCATGACACCTTCGGCCGCCCGCTGCCGATCAGCCGCGGCGAAATCATCCGTCAGATCCTGTAAACGCATCCACGCAAAAAGTTTTTTACACACGATTCAACACACAAGAACATTCGCGAATGGATTCACG
>JAZKFE010000103.1:1812-27843 GCA_040386595.1 Planctomycetota bacterium
ATGCGTTGGTCGTGCTGATCGGCGGGATGGATTCCGACCCCACTCCCGAGCAAATCGCTGGAAAATCGGCCAGAAACGAGGGCAACAGTGGGCTCTACCGTCTACAAGGGGATTTGCACGCTCCCCAAATTGTGACGGAGTATTTCAACTGGAACGGGACTCGGGCGAGTCTGATCCATTCGAAGGAGGCTCCGCACGCCGGAGTGATCGCCGAGACCATTCGCCAACACGTGCGTCAGCATCCACGAGACCTCGTCATCCTGGTCGGCAACAGTTGGGGCGGGCACACCACATGGGAAGTCTGCCAGACGCTAGTCGATTCACCAGCCCCCATTGCGATCGACTACGTCATTTTTCTGGATCCGTCATCGACGGGCCGTGCCAACGAGGCTCGCCCCAAGCAGCTTCCGATCAACATCAACCGAGCGACGAACTTCTACACGAGAAACCTCTTTGGCTGGAGGAAATGGCCGCGGGAAGACCGCATGGAAAACATCGACCTGGGGGATCAAAAGCAAGGGTTCCTCATTGAGGGTGGCCCAGCATACGATTCCTCGTTCGACTTCAGTGCACACGTTGCAGCAGAATGGGACGAACGCATTCACAAGGCAATCCAAACCAAGATCACAGACTTGGTGAAATCCGCAACGTCAGGGGTTCCGGCCGACAAACTGGCAGGGGGAAGTTCTGTCACTCCCTGACGGCGACAGTCGCCATTTGGGAAAAAGATCGAGAAAGCAGGTGAAATTGGGGATAGGGTGTTGACTGGACAGATCTGTCCCTGATAATTGAATATGCCTGATTCAGCGTAGGCGGCAGAGTTTACGAATTCATCCAAGTGATGAAATCAGAGGCGAAGCGGCTAGGGTTGGTCAGGATTTGCTTTTGAGACACAACTTCCATTTCGTGATACGAGAGGGAAGCTAGAGAGTGTAGTCGATTGCAACTCAAGGGGGGCGAACGGTTTCGACTGGATCGCCGGTGACTTGGGTGGCGTGCCGTGGTTGATCAGATGGCCACGTAAAAAGCTGATCACATAATAATTGCCAACAAGCAATTCGCAATGGTTGCCTAGTAATAGGTAGCCCTGGCCTAGGAATCCCTGCCTGAGGAGTCCGAAAGTCAGTCGCAATATCAGGCTGGCCCCGGGTCAATGCCCACTACGCCCGGAGCAAGATTTGTGGTGGACTGGTCGTAAGAAGGCCTTGTCAGTAGAGCCTTCCGCGATGACATCAATCAATTGACTACGCACGTAGAGGCTCATTTCCAAGCATCACAGGACGCGGGTTCAATTCCCGCCGCCTCCACTCCAAGGGCACTTGCGACATTTCGCAAGTGCCCTTTCTCTGAATTTGTGGAATCCTCTCCTTATCCACAAGGCTCTTTTTTCGCTCCACATGGCTGATCTTTGGAGTTTGAGATCGAAATTCAGACACGGACCTAACAAGGTCACCGTAGGATTCAGCAGAAGGCAGAAATGAAGCAAAGCCGGAAACTTCGACGCATGCAAGCGAAGTCTCCCGCTATCTGCTTCGTTCCCGAGGACCAACTGCTTACCAAGTCGGCTAAGCGGCGTCGGAGCTCTTTGAATCGATTCCGGATCTCAATACGGCATTGAAAATTGAGCTATTCGATGCAGACGAGGTGAATCTTGAAAAGACGTTCTTCAAAAGGGTAAGAACCCAGGAATCCTCATCGCTCCGAGCCTTGGAGATGCCGCCTCAGCACCAGCGAGCGAAAAGGCTGGGCACATTTCTCCGTGGGGCTGCACTCAGGTTCGCCAGGTCAAGAATCTGAAACGATATCATTCCGACCAGCTCTTAAGCGAACTCGACGCGACTGCGGTCGGCGAATTGATTGGATACTGGCGTCGTCGTCCTTGCAAGCTCGGCATCAACCCCTCCCAGAAATTCAGGTACCAAACTCTACATTATTTCCTGGTCCAGTTTTCGGGGGTCACCGTAGTGGAAGTTTTATTCCACGATGAAGCGGGAACCATGTGTGTGCGAACCAAGACTTCAAATAGAACGAACGCGATGACATAGATCGTTTAATCCCCAGGTCAGACGGCACCAAACTTCGCATTATTTATACGTGCGTCATAGAGTCCGCACGTATTGAACTAACCTTGAATGGTTAGCGAACGCCACTTTGCTGCGGCAGTCGAGTGGATTGTTCATAATCACTGCTCCAGTGTGTTTGCATTCCGAGAAACCCGATTGTCATTGCAATTCAAAGGTCACGAAGACCTCACCCATTCCGACCGCCGCAGCGAGGTCCGAGGGACTATCGATTCGCCCGAGCCGTGTGTAGCTGTAGGAAGTCTCGAATGTCTTGTAAAACAGCACCAAACTGTTATTCCCATAAAGCATGAGATCGCCATTCTGGATCTTGCCAGGATTGATGACATCCGTGGGAAGCCGAGTGGACAAGTGGTGGTACTTCTCGTTGCCGTTCAATTCAGTCATGTTCAGAGTCAGCGGCAGTAGCGCCTTGAACTTAGCCACGATGGGGTTATCTTCGAGCGTCGCCTGGAACGTCTTGGAGCCAATTGTGATTTTCAACTTATCCTCCATTGGTGCATTGGTGGTTCGCGTGTTGATACACGCCTGGTCAGAAGTATCAGCCTTTTGAACAGGCGCGTGCTTGTCGCACGAAGCCATTCCGAGAAGCACACCTGCTATCGCACACAGTATCAAACGCGATTGATTCATAGCGAATTCAGTGGCCTCCATGACGTTACTTCAAGTGCTCGGTGAAAAAGGATGCCAATTTGTCGAAGGGGATGAGGTTCACGCGGTCATAAAGATCAACGTGTGATGCCCCGGGAACAATGTGTAACTCCTTGGGATCGGACGCCAGTTTGCAGGCTTCTTCACTGAAATACCGCGAGTTAGCCTTCTCGCCCGCAATGAACAAGATCGGGCGGGGGGAGATCGACTTGATCTGAGCGAACGGGAAGAAATTCTGCAACGCCCCGTCGCTGGTGAGGGACATCGCAGTTGTCGAGCGGAGATGGTGGCCGCGCTTGGTGCGATAGTAGTCGTAGAATTCGCGAGCCGCTGCCGGAGAGTCCGCCGTGACGGCCTCGGGGGTGCCGATCACGTAAGTCTTCTCTCCGCCCTCGAACTCGCGCCACCGCTGATCGGCAACCGCGCGTAGAGCCTTCACCCGGTCCGCTTCGGTCATCGTGTCCCCGAATCCCTGACGACGATCTCGCCCCATATCGTACATGCTGATCGTCGCAACGGCCTTCAGTCGGGGATCGATCGCGGCAGCACTGATCGAGAACCCGCCGCTCCCGCAGATGCCGATGACGCCGATCTGCTCGCGGTCGATGAACGGGCGGGTGCCCAGATAGTCCACGGCGGCACTGAAATCTTCGACAAACGCTTCCGGAGAGGCGATCGAACGCGGCTGTCCACCGCTCTCGCCGTTATAGGATGCGTCGAACGCCAGAGTGACGAAGCCTCGTTCTGCCATCTGCTGAGCATACAGTCCTGACGTCTGTTCCTTAACGCCACCAAACGGGTGTCCGACGATAATCGCACGAGCTTTCTTAGAGCGATCGAGGCTTTTCGGGACATACAAATCTCCAACCAGATTGATCCCCAGTCTGTTGTCGAAAGAGACCTTTTTTTGAGTCACCTTGTCACTCTGCGGAAAGGTCTTGTCCCACGCCAGGTTGTCCGCGGCGAAGGTCACGTTGATCATAGGCATGATTGCTCCAAGCATTATCAGGGAGAGAATGTGGCGGATGCGCATCAACGAGCGATTGGTCTTCATAAGTCATTCCTTTTCACTTAGCGGATTGGTTGAGGTCTCGTTGGACCAAGGGATTTTATGCGTGAGCTTTCTGGATGCGGTAGAACGATTCTCTGTGAGGATCGCCTATTTCTCCACGGCTTTGGTTCAATGCCGGAAACAGGCGTGGTTTACTGATTCAGACGGTCTGGCCACCGTCGATGACCATCGGGTGTCCGATCACAAAGGCCGCAGCGTCTGAGCACAGCCAAAGGACGGCAGCGGCGATCTCCTCAGGTTTCCCCATTCGCCCTGCAGGTTCTTCCGCAACCACCGTGGCTCGCCCTTCGGCCGTACCACCGGTGAAACGGTCCATCATCGGGGTGTCGACGTATCCGGGACAGACGGCGTTAATGCGGAGGTTCCGCGCGGCATAGTCAAGGGCCGCCGCACGCGTCAGTCCGATCACGCCATGCTTCGCGGCGGTGTACGCCGGGCTGCCCTTGATACCGATAATTCCCGCCCCCGAGGACGTGTTGACGATTGCCCCGCCTCCTTGCTTCAAGATCAACGGGATCTCGTGCTTCATGCATAGGAAGACACCGCGCAGGTTGACATCGATGATCCGGTTCCACTCGTCCTCGTCGTAATCCGCAGTCGGAGCCGCCTTCTTGGGCTCGATGCCCGCGTTGTTGAAGGCGATGTCCAAGCGGCCGAAGATCTCGACCGTTTTGGCCAGGGCCTCCTTCACCTCGTCAGAATTCGTCACGTCGCAATGGACAGCAATTGCTCGCCCACCGAGCTGTTCAATCAGCTGGACCGTTTCCGCATTTCCTTGATCCAACATGTCGGCAGCCACGACGCTGGCCCCCTCACGGGCGAACGCCAGTGTCGTAGCGCGGCCGATACCGCTTGCTGCACCTGTCACAAATGCTACCTTACCCGCGAAATTTCCCATTCCAATTGCAGTCATTTCCTGCTCCTGTTTGCTTTTTCCAACTGATGGCTACTGCACGATGCTGACGCGACTTCAGCAGCACCCATCTTGCCGTGCGACACACTTAATAGTAGCGCGGTCGCCGTGTTGACCGGTATCGCAATCGACCTCGAAACTAGCCTAATCTTCCACGGCTTGTGTGTTCACTCGTGACCGCCGACGTCGAAGCGAGTAACATCACAAATGAAATTACTGATGGAAAAGGAAGGTCGCATGGAGTCAACCGAACTGAGAGAGCTCGCAGCTGTTGTCGAGCGTCACACGGGCGAGGACGGCGACTACAGCACTGCCGTGTCCGGACTTACGCTCTACCGTTCTTCATCACGTACGAATCACAACGCAGTGGTCTATTTGCCGAGCCTCTGTGTCATTGTGCAGGGCGCGAAGGAAGTGGTCGTCGGAGGCGAGGCGTACCGTTATGACCCAGCGCACTCGCTTCTCGTCTCGGTCGATCTGCCTGCCACAACACGCATTATCGAGGCGTCCCCCGACCGGCCATGCCTCGCAGTTCGGGTCGAGATTGACTCGGCCGACGTGGGAGAGTTCCTGGCCGAGGGCACTTCGGTCCCCTCGCTCGGCCTTCCGGCACGCGGCATCGGGGTCACGCCCGTCGAGCCACCGCTCTTAGGCGCGATCACGCGGCTTATCGCCTTGCTGGAGACCCCGCACGACATTGGGGCCCTCGCACCTTTGATATTCCGGGAGATCACGTACCGGGTACTCACAGGTCCACAAGGGGTGCGACTACGACAGATCGTCGCCCCCGGAGCCCCAGCCCAGCGGATTGCGCTGGCTATCGGGTGGCTCAAAGACCACTTTACGGAGCCTGCACGCGTCGAGGCGTTGGCCCGGCGCGTCGGGCTCAGCCCCTCGGCACTCCATCTGCACTTCAAGGCTGTGACGGGCCTGAGCCCACTTCAGTACCAGAAGCAGTTTCGCCTCCAGGAGGCGAGGCGGTTGATGCTCAGCGATGGGCTCGACGCAGCCGAGACGGCGTTCAAGGTCGGGTACGAAAGCCCGTCCCAGTTTGGCCGGGAGTACCGGCGGCTCTTCGGGACTTCGCCCCGCCAGGACGTTGCCGCGCTGACTGCCGCTGGACAGTCCACGCGACATTCCAATGTCTAAGCAGAGCAATTGGCCAAACCGGTCGCCTGATCGACTGCACCGAGATGCAGTTGGGGCATTAATTGCACCGAAGTATCCTCTGGAAAGAGACTTCCGGCTCGATGGTCGTGAGTGAATACACTTGCATTCACGCCAGTGCCCTCAAATCAAGATGGACCGGTCGCCGACAGTCTTTCCTGTGAGAGTTGTGGGGATAATTCCCGCATCCACCCCAACGGCATCTGTGAGATTTCGTAAGTGCCCTATTATTGAATTTGTCGAATTTACTGCTCGCCAGAAAGGTCCATTCTTATCTTGCGTGTTTGATCTCTGATCTCAACGTCTGAGCTTCTGGGATCGGGCTGAAGTTCGGAGACTGGATTACACATTACTCGGGGGCGTGATATGGTGATAAAAGATGAGCTCAAGGTTGCTGGCCTTTTGGGGAGTTGAAAGCGTACCTTGATTGGCTACGGAATAGCCCCCTCTGGCGGGTTTTTGCAAGCGAATTGCTCGCTAAAGGTGGCTGTTTTTTACGGCGAGCGAGGGCTGGCGGTGTTAATTTTCTGAGCGGCTGACGATGGCCATGAGGGTGCGGAGTTCGTCTTCGACTTCGGCGGGATTGTCGACTGTGGCGGCGACCTCGGCGCGTAATAGTTCTCCGTAACGCCGGCGCATGCGATGGATCGACATGCCTACCGCCGCGGCGCTGAGATTCAGTTGGCGGGCGATGTCGGCTCGGGGGACTGCTTCACCCTGCTGAGTGAGATGAGGTTCCAGCAGTTTGAATAAGGTCGACTTTCCCGCTTGTTGATAGTCCTCCGCCAGGCGGGTGCGGACTTTTAATAGCAGGGCTTCGACCCAACTGCGCTGAAAACAGATTTCTGGGGTTTCGTTGTGGACGGGCTCGCGGTCAAATCGAGTTCCAAAATCATGGGCGGTCAGTGACAAGGTCCTGACATCACCACCGCGACGAATGGTCTCCGCCGCGCGGCGTTGATTAGCCATGAAGTTCTTAAACGATGCCAGGAGAAACGATCGGAATCGCCCTTTGTCGGGTGAGACGGTCCCCAGGGCGTTGCCGTCCAGTAAATGGACGAAGAAGCCTTGCGTGAGATCCAGGGCATCATGATCGCCGATCCCTTGACGTCGCGCGAAGGCGTACAGGGGATACCAATAGGAATGCGTTAATTCCGTCAGCGCCTCGCGGGTCTCGTCCGACGGATCGGCTCCTGCCCGCAGCACCACGCTCCAGCATGTTGTCGCGAATCGTCGTTTCTGCGGCGAATCAGGATTCGGATCTGACGTGGACATCTCGCGGTGAAAATCTCAACCCGGTACCGCAGAATGTGCGTTACGATTGTGAAAAAAGCGGTTTCAAACAACAGTGGCAGGTGTGCGTGCGGACTACCTTGGCGAATCGTCTATAGCATACGATGTCTGTGAGCTAAAAACGACGGCCAGCCAGAGGCATTCAAGACAGAATAGATAAACCGGGTGTTCCGGGCGTTTTTTCGAATGAAATCCGAGTCAGATTCCCGATGTCGATTTTGCGGTCAGTCGAACTCCGACGCCGCGATTGCCGGTGCGTGCCCGTATTGCTTGCTGCAACTGGGTTTGAGTAGACCGGGGTCCCGGTCGGAAGCCAACGGCGGCGGTGCGTTGAGTCTCGGCGGCCGCGCGAAATCTGTGGCAGATCGATTCGTGCAGCAAGGTGTCTTACCGCAATTTGGTGACTACGAGCTGGAATCTGAAATTGCCCGGGGGGGCATGGGGGTCGTCTACCGCGCCCGTCAGCGAAGTCTCAATCGGACGGTCGCCATCAAGATGATTCTCGCCGGGCAACTGGCCAGCCCGGAATCAGTGCAACGCTTTCGGCTGGAGGCAGAAGCGGCCGCGCGATTGCATCACCCCGGAATCGTCCCCATCTATGAAATTGGTGAGTTTGAGACCCAGCATTTCTTCAGCATGAAGCTGATCGAGGGAGTCAGTCTGGCGGAATGTCTCGCCGACTTCCGGGTCCCCACCAGCGGAACCCAGGCGGATCGACGCGAACAGGAAGTCTGCATTGCCGAACTGATGGGGAGCGTTGCACGGGCACTGGAGTTTGCTCATCAACGTGGCGTGTTACATCGCGACTTGAAACCCTCGAATATCCTGATCGATGAAGAGGGGATGCCCCACCTGACCGATTTTGGTCTCGCCAAGCTGACCGGCCGCGAAGCGAGTGGCATCACCTTGTCGACCGCCGTGCTGGGGACTCCCGGGTATTTGGCGCCCGAGCAAGCGGCCGGAAAAACCGAGCTCGTGACGACTGCCGCCGATGTCTACGGACTGGGGGCCACGTTATATGAATTGTTGACCGGGCACCCGCCGTTTGTTGGATCGACGTCGCTCGAAACGATGTGGATGGCGATTGAGAGGAATCCCAAGCCGCCGCGGCAAATCAATTCGTCCGTGCATCGCGATCTCGAAACGATTGCTCTGCGTTGTCTCGAAAAAGTTCCTGAAAAGAGGTACCCCTCGGCTGCAGCGGTGGCTGAAGAGTTAGAGCGATTCGTGCGCCGCGAGCCAATCCAGGCGCGTCCCGTCAGCCGCGTCGAGCATGCCTGGCGGTGGTGTCAGCGCAACCCGGGCAGTGCCATCATGGGTTTGACATTGCTCATCGCGATTCTTGCGGGCAGCGGGACCGCTTTCTGGCAATGGGGCCGAGCGGAAGTTGCAAATGTCAGACTGACAGAGAACGTTGATCACCTCGAATGGGCGGCGATCGACACGATGCTGGAAAGCGGTCAATCGTCGTTGGCGCTGGCGAAAGTGGCCGCGTTGGTGCGGAATCATCCAGACGATCGTAAGGCCGCCATGTTTGCCATGTCGGTGCTGGAACAGCGGCGATTTCCGGTTCCGGCGGCGCCACAGATCCGGCACACGAGTGGCAGTGAGCTGACCGTCGCGCGGATCAGCCCGTCCGGAAATCGCATCGTCACGGCGTCGTTCGACAAGACGGCGCGGATCTGGGACGCCACGACTTCGGAACCCGCGGCGCCTCCCCTGCAGCATCAAGGGACGGTAACTTGGGCCGAGTTCAGTCCCGACGGAAAAATCGTAGCGACCTGCTCGGAAGATAAGTCGGTGCGACTGTGGGACGTGGCGATGGGCGGGCCGGTCGGTACGCCGTACATTCATGAGGCCGGGGTTATCCGCGTGCAATTCAGCCCGGACGGCCGGCGGTTGCTGACTCACACCGCATCCACCGTGGTGATCCTGGATGGACAGGATGGACACCTCCTCGTGGGGCCGTTAAAGCATGCTGGACGGATTCTTTCAGCACGAATTGTGGCTGATGGATCAGCCTTCTTTACCGCTGTTCGAGGCACCGACATCTCTCAGGTTCAATTGCGGGACATGGAGACTGGCTTGGACAGGGCCAGCCTCCAAACGGCGGCATTGCGAGCGGCCGATATCAGCGATGATTTGTCTCGCTTGGCGACCATCGAAGGTCAGGGGCATGCGTGGGTCGCAGATTTTCCGTCGGGGGTAAATCGGAAAGAGATTGTCAGCCGCGATGGACTCTTCGGGAATGCGACGTTTGATCCCAGCGGAAACTTCCTGGCACTCAGCAGCTTGAATCAATGGGTCCAAGTTTGGGATGCTCGGACCCAGCTGCCCGTCAGCCGCGAGTTTCCCCACTACTACCTGATCGCAGGAGCGACGTTCCTCAGCGAGAATCGCCTGTTGACCTGGGCGTTGGATTCTCAAGCCCAAGTTTGGGACATCTCCGACAGCCGGGCCTATTGCGAGCCGATTCGAAACACTCAGCGAGTGGAATACGCCGAGTCTGGAAAATTGGCTGGTACAGAAGTCTTTCTGACCACGCTCTCCCACTTGAAATCACGCTCCGAGTCGACCCAAACCGGCAAGGCGCAACTGTGGCGAGTCTATTCGCGCCCGAGTTCATCCAATCGCCTGATCGACTCCGACTTCGGGGCGTTTGACTGCACCACGATGAGTGCCGATGGCCGACTGATGGCATTGGGCAAGACATCGCAGGAAGTCCTGATCCTCGACACGGCGACCTTTAAACAGGTGTGTCCCCCGCTGAGTGTCAAAGGAGGCCCGTGGGGAATCAGCTTTTCTCCGGATGCCAGTCGGGTGGCCGTTTCGACGTCTCGTGGACAGGTCTCGGTGTTTGCGATTCTCGAGGGACAACGGATCGCCCCTCCCGTCGAGTTACCTACGACGTATCAGCCCCTGGAGATGACTCGCGACGGACGCTATTTTGCCACCGGTTCGGTCGATGGGTTTGCTCGCTTCTGGGATATGCAGAGCGGGAAACTGATCCATGAAATGCGGCATGGGTCTGAAATCAATTCGATCGACTTCTCACCCGATGGCCATCTCCTGGCAACGGCGGGCGAAGACCGCGTCCTGAACCTGTGGGATACGCGTACCGGAAAACTGGTTCGCTCGTTGACCGGACACAAGAATGAAATTCTGAGCGTCTCCTTCAGCCCGGACGGCAGGCGACTGGTGAGCGCGTCTCTGGATTTCTCGGCCCGCATCTGGGATCCCAGTACGGGACTCGAACTGTTCACCTTGCCGCATCAGGGTGAGGTGCTGGACGCCGTTTTCAGCCCCGACGGCCGCTGGGTGGCAACGGGCGCACGAGACCGCACCGCCGTGATTTGGGATCCCCTGACGGGCCTCCCTCATTCCCGAAATCTGTTGCATGAACAAGCCGTCCGGAATGTGCAATTCACACCGGACAGTCAAAGTTTGTTGACACTGGATTTTCTCGGCCTGCGGCTGTGGGACGTAGCAACCTCACACCCGCTGACAGTCCATCTGCGGCATCCGGTTTTTGGCGGTACCGGCTTTCAACGCACCTCAAGTCGTCCGTCGTTCACTCCGGATGGACTTTCAATTCTGACCGGCAACGACTCGTACCAAGCTCGGCTGTTGCACCTGTCTTCACCGCCGATGGGGGCTCCAGAATGGTTTCCGGAGCTACTGGAATCGATTGCCGGGCAGCGGTTTGTGACCTCTTCTGACCGCCCTGAAGCCGTCCCGTCAGAACAGTTCCTCGTGCTGAAACGGCAACTCCAAACATCGACTGATACGGGATTTTACACCCGTTGGGCGCGACGCTGGCTGTTCGAACAAGAATAGTTCACCGCGACACATCTTTTGTAGATTCCGCAAATCGCTGTTGCGACAGATCTTACGGAAATCTTAAAGATCCTCGTTAAGTTTGCCGCCAAAGCGGTTTCTTTACTTCGGGAACTCCTTTCCCGCAGCGTCTGTGCTCTCTCCCAGCTTTTTCCGGCTCATTGTCTGCCGGGGAACGGCTGATCGATGCAGATGACAGCGCTGCAGATGCGATCGACAGCGGGCCAGTCGTCCAGTCGTGAGTTTGAGTCGGCGTCTGCCGACTCAAACTCACGCGGATTGGCCTGCGTCACCGAGTGAAGTCGACACCAGTCGGCGGTTCATCGGTGAGACCTGATTCCGGTTTTCAATCTACGCTGGCGAGATCTGTGATGTCCAAGAGTTTGCTGTCCTACCGATTTGCGAATCTGTTTCAATTCTTGGCAAAACCCTTTTCGACGCTACGCCGCCGCCGGATTAAATCTCGCTCACGACGGTCATTCACCAAGATCGAAGCGTTGGAGAATCGGTTACTGCTGACGGCTTCCGCGACGCGCAACATCGACCCGATCGCACAGACCTTCACTCTGACCCTGTCGGGCAGCGACGACGATGCCGTCACGATTCGCACGACCGGGACCAGTCTGGAATGGAGTTCCGATGGTGTGAACTTCACGCGCGATTGGGACACCTCCACCCCCGGCGAGCAGTTGGCCAATGTGGGGGACTTTCAGTCGCTGGTGATTACTTCCCAAGATCCCAAGATCACGTTGGGAAATTTGGCATTACCAGGGGTGAAGCTGCTGGTTCAAGGGACGACGCAAATCGACGTTGCTGCGACGGCGATCGTGACTACCCGAACTCTACCCGGCGGCGTCGATGCCGTGACGGGAGCGTCGATCGGTCCTTCTGGTGATCTGAAGTTGGCCGCGCCGGTGATACATGTCGCTGATGGAGCCAAGCTTCTGGCCAATGCCGATAGCGGACGGGTCGCGGGGAATGTGACGCTGCTGGCCGAAGACGTGGTTAATGGGAATGTGCTGGATGTCCTCGCGCCGATCACACGCCGCGAGACCCGTGCCGAGATCATCATCGGAGCCGCCACAATCCTGGGCAACGACATTAGCGTGTCATCGCTGGCATCCAATCGCAAAGTCCTGGAGATGCCCGAGGATCTCACCAAGAACAGTCGCGCGATTGCCACGGGCGATCTGAACGGCGATGGAAAACTGGACGTGGTGATGGGCAACTACGGCCAGCCCACGCAGGTCTTCCTCGGCGATGGCACCGGGAACTACGGCAAAGGTGGCATCGATATCAACACCGAAGCCTTTAATACGACTGCCGTCGCGCTGGCGGACTTCAACGGCGACGGCAAGCTCGATCTGCTCGTCGGCAATTACGGGCAGGCGAATCGGCTGTATTACGGCGATGGGACGGGGAAATTCGGCCCTGGAGTGGATATCGGTCTGCCGGCTCAAACGACATCGCTCGTCGTGCGAGATTTTAATGGAGATGGCCGTCCGGATGTGTTTGTCGGCAATTATGGCCAGGCCAATACCATCCATCTCAACCAGACTGGAATTTTGACGACGGGCGTGCCAGTAGGGACCGAAGTCGACAAGACGCAGTCGGTGACTGCGGGCGATTTCAACAACGACGGCAAGCTGGATGTGTTGGTCGGCAATGACGGTGCGAACCGTATCTATGCTGGCGATGGTACTGGCGGCTTCACGCTGACGAGCTTCGTCGATCCCTATGCGGATAAAACTCAGTCGGTCGCCGTGGGCGATTTGAATGGCGACGGTAATCTGGATTTTGTCGTCGGCAACAACGGCGCGAATCGCTGGTACGCGGGGAATGGGAACTTCGGCTTCACCCCCACCGATCTGACCGTCACGACGACCGAAGACGGCCAGACGGTGACGACCACTCCGGCCGAGGATACGCGGTCAGTGCAGATCATCGATTGGAACGGAGACGATCTTCTGGACATCCTGGTCGGGGACTATAATGCCCCGGTTTCGATCTATCGCAACGACGGTGCCGGCAATCCGTTTGATTCGACCGTGACGCTGGATGGTGGTGTGCCCGTTGATCCGAATCCCGCCTATGAAGAATTCGGCAGCGACATCTTCGCCACGGCCGGGACCGTCGCGGACATGGACGGCGACTCGCGGCCCGATTACTTGACCGCCGGCGATAATCAGCTCGGGCAAGTCGTGCTTAACAAGTTGAGCCAGGAGACGCTGACTTCCCTCAGCCCCCGGTTCACCACGGAAGAAGTGGAAGAAAAGACGATCCTCGGCTTCAAGCTGGGGGCGAGCGTGAACATCGCCGACTCCGGGGCGTCGGTCGTCGTGGGATCCGGCTCGATCCTGACTGCCGCACGCGACATCGTGGTGCGCGCGGACGCCGTCGCGAACATCACCAACATCACCCCCTCTTCAGTCGTCGGCGCTGGTTATGGCCGGGCGGTCACGAATGCGAGCGTTCTGTTTGAAGGTGCCGACTCCGCACATGGATTGTCGGCGGCGACCGTCACCGCCGGTCGCGATGTCGACGTCTCGTCAACTTCCCAGAACACGCTCATCGTCATCGTCGTCGCGATCGGTATTGAGCGTGCCGCTGTGATCCAATCGACCATCGCGATCGGCAATGCAGATTCGCATAGCGAAACGATCGTGGAAAACGGCGCGACGATTTCCGGTCGCGACGTCTCGTTTGAAGCCGTTAACACTAATCTATTCACTGTATCGGCGATTTCAGTGGGATTGCAACCGGGCAATCCGAATGCGGAGTTTGGTGAAGGCGCTGGCGTGGGAGTTGGCATTGCGATCGGCACCATGGATTCGACCGCCAACACGCGGATCGATGGTCGCATCATCGCGACCGGCAGCGTGAGTGCCGAAGCCCTGTCGACCAATGTGAAAAATGATACGAATGCCTCCGCCAGTGTGATCAATCAGGCGTCGATCGTCGGCAAGCTCGGGAAAAAGATGACCGAGGCCGGCCAATCGATCGCCACGAAGTACGGCTCGGCAGCGAACAAGGTGGAGGTCAAGGGGGCGGATGGGAAACGGCAAAACATCCTCTGGAACAACGACGGGCTACCGATCGCAGTGGGCGCTGCGTTGACCGTGGCCGTCGCAAATAACGAAGCCCACACCCTCTTCGGTTCCACCAGTGACGTCACCGCCGCCAACAATCTGACCGGGTTCAGCCGGGCTGAAGACAACACTCAGACCTACGCCGTCGGTGGTGCGGGTGAGGCCGGCGTGGCGATTGGTGGTGCGGTGAATATTACCGTGGCGTCCAATTCCTCCAGCACCCTGGTGGCTCCGAACGCTCGGCTGGATGCGGGCGGGGTGATGGATATTCGCTCGGAAGCGGTCGTTCCCAATCAGGTCGATATTTTTAACCTCGCGCTCGACATCGATGACAATGACGACACCGGGGTGGATGCCAGTGGTAAAGTCACTCGCCGGTTCGAAGACGGACTGACCGTGGCAGAAAAACTGAAGTTTGTCGTGGACTCCGTCAAGCTGCTCCTGACGACCTCGGCCGTCATCGGTGGCACTGTCGGTTCGACCACGGCTCAGGCGTCGGTGACTCCGTCTCAAGAGGCCGACGGTGCCTTGGGCGTTGCCTTCGGTATCAATATCAGCACCTTGCACAACGACTCGACCGCGACACTGCAGTCGGGGGCCCAGATCAATCAGCGGATCGGCGCGCAGGCGAATCAGGACGTTCTGGTCGAAGCGTTCAGCCACGTCGAAACGATTAATCTGTCGGGAATGCCGACCATCCTGGGAATTACTGGCGAAACCGCCGGCAGCCTGGGCAATGCCGCGGGCGGGCATCTGGATATCATCACGCATCAAACTAACGCGCGGGCGTCGATTGAAGACGGAGCCCGAGTCACGGCGGGGCGCGATGTGTCGGTCGTGGGATCTACTTTCAATTTCCTGCTCTCCGCAACTCAAGCCGGCGGCAAGTCGGGGGGGAAGACGATCGAGGGGGCCATCTCGGTCGTGTCGTTGGGCTCTGACACCTACGCTTATATTGAAGACCAGGCCGTCATTTCCGCTGGCCATGATGTCACCGTCACGGCGGATAACGACACGACCCAGGCGAATCTCGGTGGCACGATTGTTCTCAGCGGACAGCTGGGCATCGGCGTTGGTGTCGCCCTGACGATGATCGACAGTAACACACATGCTTTCATTGGCGACAATCCGTACGACAACATCGCCCCGGTGGCACCGCCGAAACCGATTAACGCTGGTAATAATGTCAGCGTGAAGGCGTCGTCGGACCAGAAACTGCTCAACCTGGCGCTCAGCGGCACAGTCGTCGCCCCCTTCCAGGACGGGCCGGGCGGGCAGGAATTCCCCGATGAGAATTCCGGTGGCGGCCGTGTTTCCGGCGGCAAGCAAGAGACACCCGACGGAAAAACATTCGGTATTGGTGTTTCCGCCGATGCGGCGGTGATTGTGCTGGATGATGACGTCAGCGCCTTTATCACCAATCCCGTCAATTCGGGGGGCGATGTCTCGGTCAATGCTGAGAACACGACTTCGTCGATTGTGACTTCGGGCGCACTCTCGCTGACCGCCGGTGTGAACGCCGCCCCCAGCGGCGCCGGTTCGCTGGCCAGCAACTTTGTTTCTAAATCGGCACTGGCATACCTGGGGGACATCGACGTCACAGCGGTGGGTGACGTGACGGTCAGCAGTCACGCGACCAACACGTTGGTCACCGTAGCCGCATCAGGATCTGGCAGTGCTCGGGCATCATCCGTTGCGGGGTCTGTGACAATCAACGCGTTGGTCAACAATGATCGCGCGGTGATCTATTCCGGGGCGACCATCAACGCGGGCGGCGCGGTGACCGTGAATGCCGATAACACCTCGAAGGTGGTCGTCGTCACGGGAGCGGGCGCTGGGGCGGGTACCGGCGCGGGGGTCGGTGCGGCAGTCGCGATTAACGTCCTGGATGAAACAGCGATCGCATCGGTCGGCGGTACGATCAGCGACACGGCCGCCAGCGGCGCCGTGACGATCCATGCCGGCAAAAATGTAGCGATCACGGCCCAATCCGACGATTTTTCTTTACAGGTTTCGGCATCGCTCGGTCTGTCGCTTGGCGGGACTGGGGTGGGTGGCACCGTCTCGTCAGAGACGCTAACCCAGGACGTGCAGGCATTGGTGATTAATGGTTCCACCATCACCACACCGCAAAGCATGCTGATCGATTCTGAAGCGAATGCCACCCTGATTAACATCGGGGGAGCCGGCGCTGGCGGAAAGAGTGCTGCAGTCGGCGCGACGGTCACTAACACAAACCTCTTCCGCACCAATCGGGCCCAGGTCGGCGAAGATGTCACGATCGATGCCGGGGGCGCTGGGAACGGCGTGCTGGATCGGGACTTGGTGACCCGCTATGGACTGGTTGTTGACGCCACCTCGAATGATGAATTCGTCACGGTCGCAGTCGGTGCTGCGGTCGCTGCTCAAGGGGCCGCGGTGGGCGCATCGCTGAACGTGTTCACCGATGAGAGCGAAATCAACGCCCAAATTCTGCACAGTGCTAAGATCAATGCCTCGAATTCTGGGGCCGATTCACGGCAATCGGTGCGTGTGCGGGCTCAGAAGACGACCGATATGGTCAGCGTGGCCGGTGGCGCCGGCGGTTCGACACTCGCTGGCGTCGGAGCGGCGATTGACACCCAGAATCTGACACGAGACGTCCGGGCGACGATTGATCGCGACTCCATCGTCAACGCCCGCAATAGCGTTGAGGTGCAGGCTCACAATGAGGAGGACGCCACATCTGTCGTGCTGGGGATTGGTGTCGGCACGTCGGCTGTCGGTGTGGCCGCGTCGGTCTCGACCATTAATATTTCGGGCGACATTGATGCATTGATCGGCGATCGCGTCAGCATCAACGCCAACCTGACGAATCCGCCGCTGGGTAATTCGGTCAACGTCAGCGCGACAAATGACACCGATCTCTTCTCGCTGGGGGGCGCCGTCGGGCTCGGCAAGCAAGTCGGCGTCGGCGCGGGGGCATCGGCGGGCAGCCTTGATACCGAGATCACCGCGCGGATTGGCGAAGGGGCTCAAGTGAAGACCTCGACGTCGGTCGTCGTGAATGCCGCTTCGAATGAGAAGATTCTTTCGTTCGCGGCCAACGCCGGCGGTGGTGGCACGGTCGGAGTGGCGGGGTCTGCGGATGTCTGGAACGTTGAAGTTGATGTTAACAGCTCGATCGGCCGCTCGGCGACAGTCTATTCACAAGGGACAGTCGCAGTGACCGCCGATGGTTCGACTTCCATGACTGGCTTAGCCGGGGCGATCTCTGGGGCGGGAAATGTCGGAGTCGGAGCCTCGGTCGCGGTACTGATCCTGGACAAGACGGTCCAGGCGAATATTGGCGATGCTGCCACAATCACCGCGCTCGGGCAGCGCGGCGGACAGATGGCCGCTGATACGCTGGGCGTCGACTACAGTGCCCCCGATGCTTCAAAAGGTCAAGTCGCCCCGTCCGGCGATACCACCTATCAGGTCAACATCAACGGCAACTCCAACTCGACTGTGTCCGAAACCGATCCCGCCCTGACTCAGCATCGCGAAGCGACAGTGCTCAAGCGGTTGGTCACCGGTTTGATCGTCACGGCCACGAACCGCAATGACATGAATACGCTGGCCGTGAGTGGTGCGGCGGCGGGTCAGGTCGCGGTTGCGGTGGGGGGCGCGGTGAGCGTCGCGACGACGACGACCGCGGCCACCATCGGCAATGACGTCAACATCAACTCGAATAACACTGGCGCTGCGGCGAATCAGGATGTCCATGTTGTGGCCTTAAATGACATGCATCACCTCGGCGTCACAGTCGGGGGGAGCGCGGCCGGTGTGGTCGCAGTCAGCCCGGGTGTTGATGTGGTGGTGGTCGATTCCACAACCCGCGCGGCGATCGGTGATCGGACCCGCGTCAACGCGACCAGTAATGTCACGGTTCTCGCCAAAGCCGTGGAAAAAGTGCTGTCGATCTCCGGCGGTGTGGCGGTCAGTGGCGAAGTCGGCGTGGCTGGCATGGTCGCCGTGCCGTCGATCACGTCGCGTGTCTTCGGCAGCATCGGCGTGAATACCGTCATTGACGCCGGGGGCTCGATCGCCGCCATCGCGCTGGATGACACCACGGTCAGCTCGTTCGTCGGATCGGTGGGAATCGGCGGTGGGACTGCGGGCGTGGGCGGCAGTGTCAGCGTCATTGTGGTCTCGAAACAGACGGAAGCGACGGTCGGACAGGGCTCGAAGCTCACCAGCCGTGGCACTTCGACCGCAACGCGGCACCACAATATCGATTCCGATCTCGACTCCCCCATCCTCACCGATCATTCGGGCGTGATTGTCTATGCCAAGGCGACCGAAGACATCTTCAATCTGGTGATTGCTGGTGGTGGCGGCTTTGCGGCAGGAGTTGCCGGAGCAGTCGGCGTGACATCGCTCGCTTCTAACACGCTCGCACAAGTGGGCGACAACGTCACCATCACTGCTGCCGATGATGTGATGATCACGGCTGTCAACCGGGCCGATCTGTTGTCGATTGGCGGGGCCGCGGGGGGATCGTTCGTCGCGGGAGTCGCCGGTGGTGTTGATGTCGGTGTCGTCCAAAGTCAGACCTCCGCGATCGTCGGCCATGATGCAACACTGACGGCAGGTGACGATCTCCTGGTTTTGGCGCTCGCTGATAAGTCAGTGGAAAGCTACGCCGTCAGCTTTGGTGCGGCAGCCATCGCCGGAGTCGCGGCAGCCGTGTCGGTCTGGTCCATCGGTACGTCGATCAACGATCGCTTCGATAATGAAGACACTGTCAATGATGATCGGTCGGGACCCACCACATCGAATAATGTGCTGACGCTCAACGGCAGTACCAATTCCGAGTACGGCACCGTGCCACAGTATGTGAATTCGATGTCAGGCGGGCAGCATTCCGGTGGCGGTTATAGCCAGATGCTCTACGGCTACTCGTCGACCGGCGATCAACAGCAACTGGGTAGCATGACTTCGTCGGCAACATCGAGGATTAATGCAGCGTCGTCGCGGACTCAGATCGACTTTTCCAGACACGAAGGGGGCGGCACACAAGCGTTGATTGGCGTAGCGACAAAGCTCACCGCAGGGGATTTACTCGCCGTTGAAGCCAATGAAAAGCTGGACTTTTCCTCGACAACAGGCTCGGGCGCGGCAGGCCTGGCCGGTGTCGGCGCCTCGGTGACGGTCCTCACTTTCAATGAACTGAATCAAGCGGTGATCGGTGCGTTCGCGCAACTGTCAGCGCCGACCATCAGCATCAGTGCCAACCTCCAGGAGAACGTTGACGGTCACGCCTATGCGGGTCAGATCGCTGCGGCCGCGATCGGCGCGCAGGTCGTCGTCGTCACGGACAACAACAGCCAACTCGCAACGATTGGTGATAATGCTGTCGTGGCCGGCGGATCAGTGTCGGTGATCGCCCACGCCGAGCGCAATGTGAATCTGGATGCCGTGGGGGTGGCCGTCAGCGTCGGCGGGACCGCGGGTGTGGCCCTGGCGATTGCGAAGGTCGGCGGCTACACGGTGGCCCATGTCGGCAACAATGTCGATCTGGGGACCTCCTCAAGCCATCTCACCGGCAGTGTGACGGTCCGTGCTGAATCAAACGCCTCAATTAGCACGGCATCGCGCTCGGTGGGAGCGGGTCTGGGGCCGTTTGCCGTTGCGACCGGAATTGGTACCAATTCCACCGGCAAGATCACTTCAACGATCGCCGCAGAAATTGGCGGCGGCACCGAAGTGTATGCGAATGGCAGCGTCACCGTGGAAGCGGTAGGGTTGCACAATGTCTCGACCGAGGCTCTGGCCGTCGCTGTCGCGTTGGGAGTGTCGGTCGGGGCGACGGTGTCGCACGCCGAGATTGCTCCGACGATAGATACTTCCGTCGGCAACGGAGCTGCCATTTACGCACCGACGATCAACGTCCGCACACGATTCAATCACGATGGCGCGGGGCCGCTGCGTGACGACGATCACGCGAATGCCTATGCCCGAGGCCAGGCGGCTTCGGGAGCGCTCGTCGGAGGAGTTGCCGGCGCCGGGGTCGACGCCATCAGTGCGCCCAGCCTGCACACGACCATCAGCAGTGGCGCCATCCTCAGCGGCACCACGGTCAATGTCGTCACAAATGCCAGCTTTGAAGCCGATGCCGGCGGTCTGGCCGCAGCGGGGGCTTTGTTTGTGGCCGTGGGGATCTCGATCGTCAATGCCCGCGCCGATGGACTTGCGGTGACCGAGAATGCCGGCACCATCATCGGCCAGGACGTCGACCTGATCACGAACGTCAGCGCCACAAGTACGGCCGATGCCGTGGGAATTGGTGGAGCACTGCTCGCCGGCGGTGTCGGTTCGCAATCGTATGCCTATGCCTCGCCGACTCTGCTGACCCGGGTCTCTAGCACAGGCACGGTTCGATCGTCGAGATCATTCGACTTGAAGACTCTGTCGCGTGGTACGGCAGATTCGACAACGGCCGCGGCAGCAGTCTCGGGCGTCGTTTCTGGTGGCAGCATGACCACGGTCGCCGTGGTCTCTCCGCTGGTCAGCACAGCGGTCGATTCTGGTGCGACAATCCAGGCAAGCGGCCAGTTCGGCATGCAGATGCAAGCGTTGCATAATGTCGACTTCACGACTCAACAACCGCTGTCGAACGTCGGGGCCAACGTCGACAGCGGTGGGTTGTTTGCTTCGCTGGTTGTGTCAGTCTCGTCCGCGACAGCCGTCGCCGACGCCAAGGCCCAGGTCGCCGCCACCCTGAATCCCTCCATCAATTTCTCGGGCAGTAGTTCACTGACTGTCAACGCAACGTCAGCCAACATCGCGCTGACGGACCTCGACAGCCGGGGAGGTTCACTGGTCTCCATCCAAGTCGCTGACCCCAAAGCCACCGCCCAGGGGACCACGACGGCCTCGCTGCTCAGTAATGTGTCCAACACCGGATCGGTCACCGTTCAAGCCTCGTCGAATGACCGATCGGCGGTCACCTTACTGGCCCAGAACGGTGGCGGAATCAATGTGGGAGTTTCCACTGCGACCGCGCAGTCTGGCTCGACGACCAACGCTGTTATTGGATCGAACCTCACTCTGGCGCTGACCGGCAATCTGACTGTACTCAGTGCCGGAGTTTCAGAAGCCGATTCGACCTCGCGAGGTGGTTCCGGTGGCATTGTCACCATCAATTCGCTCGACGCGATCGCGCGATCCACTCCGACCGTCGGCAGTTCGATCGGCGATTTCACATCGATCACCGCCGGCGGCAAGATTGCCCTCTTCAGCAGTGCTCCCGTGACCAAAGACACCTCGGATCAAACGCGTGCCGATAGCGGCGACGGTTACACCACGGCGGCCAGTGCCACCTCATCGGGTGGTCTGGTGACGATTCAAGATGCGAATTCCACCGCCACGGTGAATCCGACCGCCATCAACTATATTGGCAACTGGACACGATTATCGGCGAATCAAATCGAACTCACCGCATACGCCCGGACGGCGCAAGAGGCCCTGACGGTTGGAGCCGGAGGAGGCTTGATTTCAGTCGGTGGTGTCGACGCGACACAGTCTCAGTTCACGAAAGTCTATAATACCATCGGTCAGTCCTCTTGGTTGCAAGCGGCGGACACGATCAACATGACGGCCACCGCCAATCTCGAAGGCTACGGCAATTCGTCGGCGAATATTGGCGGTTTGGTCGCCTTTACCACGGCCAATACCCAGATCGACGTCGACTACCAGGTGCGCAACCAGATCGGTGGGGCATCCAACATCAGTGCCGGCAATTCACTGAATGCCGAAGCCAGCACGACAGTCTATGCCTTCGGAACCTCGCGGGCGGAAGCTGGTGGGCTGGGTTCAAATTCCCGTTCGAGCAATTCCGGTGGCAATCCGGACGGGAGTGATCTGAAGGGGGTTCGCATCGGTCATCAGGCGGCGGATACCTCAACCGAGGTCTTCGATAACGCCCAGATCTCCGCTAATAATATCCGCCTGGCGGCGACCGTGCCGTCGATGTACGCACGGATGGAATCGCGTAGCCGTGCCGAAGGCTTCGGGACCGATGCCGATGGCGTGGCCAATGTCGACATTTTCGACACCGCTCAGGTAGTGCTCTACTCTAATGTTGTGCTCAACGCGATCAATCGCGTGGACTTGATCGCGAACCATTCCAATCTGGATGCGACGTCCTTTTCGAGAAGCGTCGGTGCCTCGGCATTCGGCGATTCGGACTCGACCAGTATCACCGATGTCGACAGCTTTTCGTTCGTCCGCGCGGCGGCCGGCTCACGCGTCATTACGCACGACTTCAATGCTGAAGCCACCTATCAAGTCTCGAATTACGACCGTCGTGCAGAGAATTCAGGCGGCATTGACGCCGGCAGCCGCAATGAACGCGGTGACTTCCTGACGTTGCAATCCTTCGATTGGCAGGGAGACCTGGTCATCAACGGGACGGCGCGAGATCGCGAATTGATCATCGCCGAAGATGGCAGCGTGGAATCGAATAAGGGAGTTACTTATCAAACAGTGAATGGAGTCGTCTATGGCATCAGCGATGGACTGACTTACTCCCCGGCGCAGGCGGGATCGGTGCGTTTCCACTCCAATCCAGTCGGCAATTTCGATGGGAAGTTTGGTGCAGCATCGTCATTCACTACCTCGAATTTTCTGTCGACGACGCAGCCGACGTTTACCTTCAATGACACGATCAATTCGATCAACATCATTGACCGTTACACCGGATCGGCACCCGGAATGGGCACATTACTCATTCCGACTATTGATGTCGTCTCGGCATCCGCGTCCCCCGTGATCACGTTGGACGTCAACAATATTCCCACCACGGGGACGATCTTTAACGTCAAACGTGAATTCCAACCGACGACCGTCAACATCCAATCGACGCGCAATGTCTCATTTAACACCATCAACAATCCGATCGGTTCGACGACGATCAGCGCGAAGAATATCACCTTCGATACGATCACCAGCCACAATCTGGACCTGGACGCGACAGGGGATGTCGGCACCTACTTTACCAGTGTCGTTAACAACGTCGTGGTGACTCGACTCTCGAACATTCAGTTGACTCAGACCAGTGCCGGCAGCCCGTCGCTCGAAATCGATGCGGGCTCCCTGGTCATGGCTTCAATCACGGGGCTGCAACGAGTCAACGCGCCGTTCGTTGCGAACATCGACCACATTACCGGAAGACGCTTAACCCTCGAGTTCAATCCCGCGCAAGCGCAGTACGCGAATGGCGGTGTCGGCCCGGTCACTGTCCAGAAGACACAGCCCGGCAAGGAAATCATTCTGCCGACGGGAACCTTCACGCGGTCGGTCAATCAAGTCTTCGTCGCGAACGCCGGGTTCTTTGGCTACAACCCCGACTCGCAAGCGTTTAATTCGGACGTCTACGGTCAATCGAATGGGAACCAGAGTTTCGCCACCTATGCCGTCAACGGCCGCATTGAGGCGATTGATCCGGCGAATTCCAGTACCACCGTTAAGCCGAATTCCATTCTTCAATACCGCCCATTTACCGAGTCGGCTTCGCTCCCCACCAACTTCACCCCGGGGGTCTTGCAGCAGTGGGCTGACATCAATGGCGACGGTGCTCTCGATCTGGTGACGGTCAGTGGTTCAACGCTCACGATCCTTATCAACGATCTGGCGCTGCACAACACCTTCTACGTTTTGCAGACCATCGATAACTCACAGCAAATCCTTTCATTCGCACTGGGTGATATCGATCAGGATGGTGACATCGACATCGCGCTGCAGCGCGGCGCGGCCGTGAGAATTCTGAAGAATATCAATGGAACCTTCAGTGAAGATCTCACTCCGCTGATCAATCCAGGTTACTCCGGCGTACTCACCACTGGCGACATCGCGTTTGCCGACGTCGACGGAAACGGGTATCTCGATGTGATTGACGCGGGGAGTTTTGCCGTCGGCATTCATCTGTTTGATGCGAGCGGTAACACTTCGAGCATCCGGTCGATCTTTGGAAACTATTCACGATTGGATGTCGGCGATTACGATCGCGATGGGGACATCGATCTGCTGGTCGGCGGGAACGGGAATCCGACACGTATCTTCCTGAATGACGGCAACGGCAACTACGCCGACTCGGGAATTGTGTTGCCCAGCACGATCGATGGCATCATCAAGTTCGGTGATAGTGATGGAGACGGCGACCTGGATGTGCTGATTTTGGGCAGCCCGAACAGCAGTGGCATCAAAACGCTGTCGGTCTACGTGAACTCCGGCGGCACACTGAATCTTCGCGCCTCCATCGACGGCTGCATCAGCAACGTGCTGTGGAATGATTTCGACGGCGACGGCGACCTGGACCTTCTGGTTCATTACACCGACCCTGACTCCAATACGCTGTACACCAATGTTGGCAGCTTGAGTAACCTGAGCGATCCGCTATTCAGTGGCGGGACCGCGTCCAGTGTGCCGAATGGCGTCTCGTTGCAAGGCTGGTCGACCGCCCCGCTAGTTGATGGTCATGGCACCGAACTGCTCTACCTGGGCCAGCAAAACGGACAGCCCTACTTTAAAGTCTTCGAGAATCTGCTCCCCGTCCCTGATGTCACCCCGGCGGCCCCCACCAATGTGAGTGCGGTTGCTATCAGTTCATTCGCCACAATCAACTGGTCCGGCCCAGCGGGAACCGCCACTTCAACCAGCCCCTACACCTACAACCTGCGAATTCGACATGGGTCCGATGTGATCTACATTTCGACTCCGGCAGGTGATGGTGCGATCTCGGCCAACACATTCAAGTTGTCCGACATCATTCCCGGCGAATTCTATTATGTCAGCGTTCAGACGGTCGATTCCTCCGGCCGCCGCTCGGCCTGGTCATCGGAAGGAACTGTGGTCAGTTCCAATTACATTTACGTCAATCAGGCGGGAGACTTTGACGATGGAAATGCGAGCAATAACCAGACGACGTTGCGTGAGGCCATCAATCTCGCAAATTCCCAACCGGGCAACTACCGCATCCAGTTGATGGTCAGCCCCGGGCAGTTGACGTCACCGCTGACGATCACGAGTTCGCTGACGATTACTGGCGATGGAAGCCAGGTGTTGACCGGTAATGGCACCGGTCGTCTCTTCAATATCGATAACGGCACATCAAGTCTGATCGACGTGAAGATTGAGGGTGTCGTGCTGAAGGGTGGACGCTCTGACTATGGTGGAGCGATTCGCTCAACCGAGAACCTGACGCTGGAAGGGGTCACATTTGACGACAACCACGCGACAATGAATGGTGGCGCGGTCTGGATCGATGTCTCGGCGGGCGGGCGCGTGTCGGTCAATGGTATTACGAGTGGCGTCAATACCGCCGACGTCAATGGCGGCCTGATGTACATTAACAATGCAGGAAGTCTATCGATCACGGGCGGCGGAATTACAAATGCAGTTAGCTCGACGCTGATTGGGAACTCAGCTGGGAACAATGGCGGTACGTACTACATCAACAACACCGCAACAGGCCAGATTCAAACGAACTATGCCCGGGTACTTTACTCGCAGGCGGCACAGTCCGGCGGCGGTGTCTATGTCAGCAATAGCGGCCAAGCCGATCTGTCGGGATTCCAGACCCAGTCGAATACAGCCCAGACCGGTGGCGGTATCTATCTGAACAATCTCGGCGGCAATGCGATTATTGGCAATCGCCAGAACTTCAATCGCGCCTTGACGGGTGGCGGAATCATGGTGTCGAACACGCAAGGTACAGTCGTCGCACGTGGATTGTCGCTCGAGAACAATACAGCCGATTATGACGGTGGCGGGCTGTGGTTATTCCAGACGGGCGGAACCAGCAACTTGAATGCGATGTATGTCGAAAACAATAAGACATTGCAGAATGCCGGTGGGGCGATAACCCTGATTAATAATGGTGGTGTGCAGTACGTCACGTCCAGC
>JAZKFE010000104.1:0-5573 GCA_040386595.1 Planctomycetota bacterium
TTGGTCTTGCGAGTCCCCGTAAACTTAGCGGTTCGGCAGGAGCCTCACCCTCCCAGAATTCTTCACGACGTTTGACGAGGACCGCAACACCTACCGAGCTACAGCCAATCGGGCTGCAGCCCGAAGTCGGCGGCAACGGTCCGCAATTTGGCTTTCACATCTTCGGGCAACGCAATCCCGGTCTGCAGCGCCTCACGACGCAGCTTCCATTCGCGTTCCCCCGGCAGCAGGACTCGTTCCACGCCGACCGCTGTCGGTGCGGCATGAATCTCGTCAATCAGCTTCTGCATCCGAGCGGTGAATTCTTCTGGAGGCGACATGGCGGCCACATCCAGAACGACAAAACCCGCGTTGTGCAGCGACGGCTTGCTGGGTTCATCAAAAATCCAACTGCCAACCTGCCACGTCATGGCTCCACCCGGCAACGCTGCGGACAGCACTTCCGCCCACAAGCCTAAACCATACCCTTTGTGTCCGGCCATCGGAGCCAGCGACGCCTGATACGGGTACAGGCTCCCGTCGGTCGTGGGCAATCCATCCGGGCCGATCAACCAGGTCGCCGGCAAGGGCTCGCCCCGTTGATGCGCGGCATAAACTTTTCCCCCCGCCACGGCCGCCGTGGCCATATCCAGCAGAATCGGATCACTGCCAAACACCGGGATGCCATAGGCCAACGGGTTGCTGCCCAGGACAGCTCCACGAGACCCCGGGGCCGCGACACTGGGCATGTCGTTGCCCGTCACCATGCTGATAAAACCCTCCTTCGCAGCGAGGGCAGAATAGTAACCGGCAGCACCGATATGGCCCGTGTTCCGCAAGGCGACATAGGCCACGCCGGTCTGGCGAGCCTTGGTAATCGCGGTCTGCATGGCGAACATACAGCCCACTTGTCCCAATGCCGAATCACCATCAATGACGGCCCAGGCCGGGCCTTCGCGTTCGATCCGCGGCACACCCGTCGCGCGATATCCACCGCCACGCAGACGATTCAAATAGCCGACCAGCAGCTTGGTACCATGTGTGAACACGCCCATGGAGTCCGTCATCACCAAGGCGTCAGCAGTCGTCTCGGCATCAACCGACGACTGCCCCACTTGCTGCAGAGTCGTCACCACAAACTCGCGCAGCGCCGCTACGGAAACCGTCATGAATAGTCCTTACGTCTCAATGAATACTGTCAAATTCTCCCCAGACTACGATTTTCGCGTGCGATAGAAATCGATCGTCTGGCGAACACCTGCCTCCAGTGAAGTCGGCTTCCAATCAGGAAACAGGGTGCGAATAAACTTGGGATGCGGCGCACAGTTCGAGGGAATAGGCGGCCCCTCCACTGTCAATCGCCCAGCCGCCTCCGGAATGATCGCAGTAATCGCCGCGACAAATTCCGCCGGAGTCGCCGGTTGACTTGGAAGGTCCACCACGTTCGAACCACGTGGCGTGTCTAACGCTGCCCGGACGAAACCGCGAGCCACATCTTCGACATAGTCATACCCGGCCGAGCCGGTATATGCGATGTTAAACGGCTCTCCACGCACCGCTGCCCGCGCCGCCAGAGACGGCCCGGCGGTCAGCCCCAGTTCCCGTTCGGGACCGTAGACCACGTGCGGCCGGATCCCCATCGAGGCAATCCCAAAGTGCCGCCAGTATTGTTCGGCAATCAAGTCCGCCGCCAACTTGAACGCCCCGTAAAACGTCGGCGGGCGGTTTTCTACCGGTGCCACGGCCACGGGTGCGTCGTCGGCTTCGGGGCCATACACCGCATAGGAACTGGCATAAGAAAAACCCTGGATCTGTGCCGAGTTGGCCCGGGCCAGCTCGAACAGCGCGGTGCTGCCGACCACGTTCACCTGAAATCCCGCCCACGGATCCTGCTGACAAGCGGGTGTCAGCAGGGCCGCCAGATGGATCAAGTGCGTCACGTGATACTCGTCGCAGGTCTTCTGCAGCAGTTCGCGGTCCAGCAAATTCCCCTGCACGAACGCGATCGACGCAGCGGCGTCCGCACCGAGGATTTGACTCCAGCGCTGCGGATTCGCCTGCACGTCAAACACGACAGGGCGAACCCCGCGTGCCAGCAATTCCCGCAAGACCCAAGTTCCGATGAATCCGCTGCCACCTGTCACGAGCGCTGTTAAGGCTTGGGGCTGATTCACGACTTGGTCCCCACCACGCCATTCACCACGTTCGGCAGCGTTTCACCACGCAGTGCCATCAATGCCAACGACGCGGCGGTTTCTCGCAACTTGCGAACGGCCGGCACGCTGGTGGAGGCGATGTGAGAAGCCACAATCACATTGTCCAGCTTCAAAATCGGATGATCGGCCGGGATGGGTTCCGGGGCGAAGACGTCGAGCGCCGCCACCGCCACCTGGCCTTCTTGCAAGGCCTCCGTCAATGCGGCGGAATCCACCAGATCCCCGCGAGCCACGTTGACCAGAATCACTCCGCGTTTCATCTTCTGTAGGGATTCACGATTGATCATGCCACGCGTTTGAGCAATCGACGGACAATGCAACGTCACCAGATCCGACGTACTCAACAGCTGAGCCAAATCGACCGCAACAGCTCCCGCTTTCTCAACATCTTGAGCCGAAACGACAGGGTCATGAACCAGAACGCGGCACTTGAACGCCAGCAACCGGGCCACGACTTCGCGACCAATCCGACCAAATCCCACGACACCCACCGTCAGATCCCGCAGAGCTCGCATCTGATCCAGCGGGGTCGCCATGCCCCATTTTCCACCACGAACGTGCGTGCTGTTGATCACCACCTGCCGCGTGCTGGCCAAAATGAAGGCCAGAGTGTGATCGGCGACTTCGTCAATGCAGTAGTCGGGAACGTTGCAAACCGGAATCCCCTTGGCCCGAGCCGCTTCGAGATCCACGTTATCGACGCCAATCCCATAACGCACGATGACGCGAGCCTTGTCCATCGCCGCAATAACGTCCCGATTGATCGGCGCGAACTGCGTGATAACGGCGTCGGCATCACGCACCAGCGGGATCAGGGTTTCGGTCGTTTTGCACTGACCGGTCACCAATTCTGTCCCGGAAGGTCGCAGAATTGCCTCTTCGAGGTCCAGGTTGGGAAACGAGTAATCTGTGATCGCAGTCTTCATGACAGGTCCCATTGCTCAAGATCAAGTTGCAAAAATCAGGTGGAGAATCGTGCGGCGTAGAGGGTGAATGAACCTATTCGGCCGCCGAATCCAATCGAAATGAAAATTTCCTCAACAGCATAGCATGTCAGACAATCATATGTTATCGAAAGAACTACTGGCCGCGATGACATTCACGACAGAGACGGCCGGCAAGCAGGAATCACCGCAAAAATTGGCTTGGTGATGATTGATTTCTCGTGGCTTTCCTTGACCTCGTGATGAAGCAATACAAGAAGATGTTGCACCACGGAGACACAGAGAACACGGAGTTTTGAAAGTTTTAAGAAGAGTTTTTCGCTACGGAGTGACGCGAATGAAACATGGAACAAGACCGCCGAGAGCAGCATTCCAAGCCATCTGCCAGAAAACAAGTTAGAGCCCGGCTCAGCGTTATCGAACAACACCAACAAACGCTGCCCCAATCGGTGTTTGATCCGTGTCCATCCGTGGCGAAAAACTCTTTCGGAATTCTTATCGGTACGACGTTCCCTCCTAATCTCTGTGCACTCCGTGTCTCCGTGGTGAATCATTTCCGAAGAATTCCCTAGGGTTTTGTCCGGGTTCCAAACCACGCTCGCGATGCCGAAAGTCAACATCCCTTTCCTTCAAAACGTAATTTAGGCCGCTTGGTTGGAGGCTCAACCTGCGGGTCCCTGAACTTTCCTCATTGGCCACCTCGACTGATTGGACTTTTGGCTGCGGGAATGGTACGAGTAATGGTCGATTCGTGGGTTCAATCCCACTTTTTCTGTGGAGATGCCCCATGCGCTGGATTCTCATATCGTCGTGTTTGCTGAGCAGTCTGCTGTCGGTTCTGGAGGCGGGTGAAGTGCAACAGGTGAAGGATCCCGAAACTGGCTGGATTGTGTACACAATGTGCGCGGGGAAAACCTGCGCCTCCGTAGTGCCTCAGGCCGGCTGCAACGTCTTCTCGATCATGCAAGACGGCCGCGAGTTGCTCAAAAAGCCCAAGTCGCTGAAAGAGCTGCCGGGCTTCATGTACGGCAACCCGATCTGCTATCCCACCCCCAATCGGGTCGCTGATGCGGCATTTACCTTTGAGGGAAAAAGCTACCCCTTCCCCGCCAACAACGGGAAGAATTTCCTCCACGGACTGGTCCACAGTGCCCCCTGGGAATATGTCGGAGCAGAAGGCACCGCGACGGAAACGACCCTGCACTGCCGGATCGAATTCAAAGAAGGGACCGAGTGGTTCAAGCTCTTCCCCTTCCCCCACACGCTGAAGCTGGCGATCAATGTGAAAGAGGGAGCCGTCAAGCTCACCTACACCGTCGACAATACCGCTGGTACCGGTCCCGTGCCGTTTGGTTTGGCCTTTCATCCGTGGTTCGTCTATCAGGGCTCGCGAGCCAACACGTTCCTCGAAGTTCCCGCGACGCATCTGTTTGAAGTCTCCGATCCGACTCCCACGGGGTTGATTCCCACCGGCAAACTGTTGGATCTGCAAGGCAATCCCCACGACCTGCGGACGGCTCGCACGCTGGAAAATTTCGTCATCGACGACGTCTTCTTCGGGATGCAAGCTGACAAGCCCGCCGTGATCGACTTCCGCGAAGTCAAATTGAAACTGACACTGCCCGCCACCGCCGATTTCGCCAACATGGTCGTCTACACCCCCAACGAACCGTGGTTCTGTGTCGAAAATCAGACTTGCTCGACCGATGCCCATAACCTGCATGCTCGTGGTCTCACCAAAGAAGCCAACCTGATTATTGTCCCCAAAGGTCAAAGTCACACGGGATCGTCAGAGTTTCGCATCACCGCCTATTAGTGCGAAGGATTTTTGCAAAGTCGAACGCGGAACAGCGGGAAAAGCAGAAAACATATCGCCAATCGTAGCCCGACTCTGCGAGTGGGGAGTCAAATCTTAAGACTCCCCACTCGCAGAGTCGGGCTACCAACGTTTTTCAGCCGATAACACCTCCATCAGTCGTGCCGAGAGGTCGGACCGGCGAACGGCCATGGTACGGGCCGATTCGACTTCATCCCTCGGCACATCAACCGTCGTTCTGCTACATTTTCGGATGGCGATTGTTTCATCACGCAGAGAGCTTCACCATGAAAATGTTCCTTGAAGGTCGCTGGCAATCGGGCTCGGCATCGTTGCCGGTGCAGAATCCGTTTAATGGCGAGACCATCGATGAAGTTCCCCAAGGGACGGCGCGCGACATCGACCGCGCCCTGACGGGACTGGTGGAGGGAGCTCGGATCATGCGCAAGCTGTCCGGGTACGACCGCGCCCAGATCTTGCGTCGCGTCGCAGTCTTGATGAGCGAACGAGAACCCGAACTGGCCCGTTTGATCAGCCAGGAAGAGGGCAAAGTTCTCTCCGAAGGCGTTCTGGAAGCCAGCCGGGCGCGAGAGGTCGTGGAAATCTCGGCCGAGGAAG
>JAZKFE010000104.1:5583-9676 GCA_040386595.1 Planctomycetota bacterium
TCCCCCTCGACGCTGCCCCCGGGGTCCATGAAAAACTCGGCTTCACACTGCGAGTTCCCTGCGGGATCGTGGCGGCCATTTGTCCCTTTAACTTTCCGTTGAATCTCGTCTGCCACAAGGTCGGCCCGGCGATCGCCGCCGGCAACGCCGTGTTGATCAAGCCCGCCAGCGACACGCCTCTGTCAGCTTTAAAACTCGTCGAAATCCTGCTGGCCGCCGGATTGCCCCCCGAAGCCGTCGCCTGCGTCACGGGCCCCGGCAGCGAGCTGGGGGAAGCCATCAGCCGTGATCCGCGGGTGCGGAAAATCAGCTTCACCGGCAGCTTTGAAATCGGCGAACAGATTGTCCGGGCGGCTGGGGTCAAACGAGTCACCTTAGAACTGGGCAGCAACAGCCCGGTCGTGATTTTAGACGATGCGGACCTCGAAAAAGCGGTCGCGGCCGTCACCGCCACCGGCTTTGCCAACGCCGGCCAGACCTGCATTTCGGCCCAACGAATTCTGACGATGAAACCTATCACAGGTGATTTCCTGGATGCTCTGAAGCCCCGTGTCGCGGCCTTGCGAACGGGTGATCAACTCCAGGCTCAAACCCAGGTGGGTCCACTCGTTCGAGAACGTGACGCACAACGAGTCGAAAGCTGGATCAACGAAGCCGTCCAGCAGGGAGCGGCACTCGTCACGGGCGGAACGCGGAACGGTTCGATCTATCAACCAACCGTGCTGGCCCAAGTCAAACCCGAAATGCGAGTCAGCTGCGAGGAACTCTTCGGCCCCGCGGTGGTGGTCACGGAATGCGACTCGTTGGACGAAGCGATTCACTTGGCCAATCAAACACGTTTCGGCCTGGCCGCCGGAATCTTTACACAGAATGTCGATCGAGCCCTCCGGTTTGCCCGCGAGGTCGATAGCGGCAACCTGCACATCAACTGGACCTCGCAATGGCGAGCCGACCTGATGCCCTACGGCGGCTTAAAAGACAGCGGCATTGGCAAAGAAGGCCCCCGCTACGCCGTCCGAGAAATGACCGAAGAAAAGATGGTCGTCTGGCACTAATCTCTGCTTGTAGTACCGCGTACCTTAAAAAAGCAGAAAATCTCACGCAAAGGCGCCAAGGCGCAAAGTTCTAGTACTCAATCTTCTTCTTTGCGCCTTCGCGCCTTTGCGTGAGATCACTCCTAAAATTCATTCACCCGATTTGACCTTCTTCGCAGCAGGCCCCAGCGCCGGTTGTACCCAGGCTTGTTCGAAATCGCCGACTGCGGACGGGTTTGGATGGAGCTTCGACGACGTGATCCGAGCTCGCACATACAACTCGTCGCCGGTGAATTGATAGCTCGCCGAAGTCCCCGACGACTTCGCCAGCACGCGGCCAATATCCTCGCTATACCGCCGAGTGACATTCAGCTCGTTGCCATCCTTGTCGAGGACGGGAGTGCTCTTCGGATCGAAACCGGCACGCGTTCCAATAAACTCGATGGTGTACTCCACATCCGGTGCCCCTTCCACATCAACCGTCAAACCCTTCTCGTCGGACACAACGCGGTTCAAAGCGACCCCGGACGACGCGTAGAAGCGGCCTTTTTCCAAGTTCTCAATCAACGACCCCGGAGTCAGCTCCGACGCCAAAACCATCACCCATCCGCGGCCGGGCTCGGCCTTGCGGCTGGGGATCTGGTGGTAGTTGTGCCCGTCGTCGGTAGCGATGGCGTACATCACCGGCAAATCCAGTTCGGTCAATCGCTTGGCGAGAATGATGTCCCACACGCGATCGGTGTCAGTATGGACCTCATCCCCTTTATTGTTGACGCCAGGGTGTCCGTTGTAGACCTCAAAGAAATTCTCGCCCCGCACTTTAGCCAGCTCTTCCGCGGTAATCCCCCAGACAAAGTTGGGATGATTGACATGCACCAGAATCGGCTGCCCCGTCCGCTCACGTTGCGCGATGACGGCGTTCGTGTTGTTCTGCATGACTTCATACACCGAATTGCCCCCCAGCGGAGGAACCAGTTCCTGCACGTTGGTGGCGTTCATATGAATCGGTTTCTTCTGAAACTTGTCGGTGATCTCCTGCCCTTGAATCAGCAGATACTTTCCGGGTTCCGCGATCCGCTGGTCGACTTCCGCGAAGGTCTTTAACTTCACTTCCAGACGCCCCTCGCGCATCCGATCTTCGATCCAATTTTCGGGAAATCGCGTCCGCAGTTTGTCATAAGCCAACCGCTTACCCGGACTCTTTTCGACATCAATCCAACGCTCGGTCCGCTGCAGCAGGTTGTGATCGGTGAAGCACAGAAAATCGTACTTCTGATCGCGGTACCAGACGGCAATCATTTCGAGGTACTCGTCCCCATCACTCCACAGAGAATGGGTGTGCAAGTTGCCCCGGTACCAGCGTTCGGCATTGTTCGCAGCGAGGACCGTCGAACTAGCCCCAAGACTCATCGTGCCGGGCCGTTGGTTCCACAAACACGCCAAGCTGACAAGCAACGTGAGAGCACCCGCAAGACACCAGCGCCAATGACGAGACATAAAAAATTCCTCAATGTGGGAGGTCAGTCGATAGAGGTCGTTGTGTAAGCAAGAGTCGGGTTGTTGTTGTTCAACCAGATCGCCTATCGCTCGATGCCATGACCGATTGATACACGCAAATGATTAAGGGCTCTTGAATTCTTCGTGATTTCAATCCTGAGAAAACGAAGGGACTCGGCCTCCATTTTCCCGACACACCACTGGATATCAAGTTACAGGCACAACTTCACATCCAGCCGGAAATCTCCCCGTTCGAATCATCCCGTGCTGCGTCTCACGTCGGCTGTGCTCGGACACTCGAAGCGAGCCGCGGTGTCGCTAGCAAAAAATTGCGTTTGACGCCTGCCCTAAACGTAAACGCGCTCGATGACGCGATGAGAAATTGATGATCGCGAATTCTCAACGGAAGCTGGCGAAAGAGGGGTCGGGCGTTCAAATTTCAGAATTGCCCCGAAATCAACCTGTGAAGTCGACCGAGCGACCGGCCAATTTTGAAATTTGAACGCCCGACCCCAGAACCAAACATCTCACATCGCCTACCAGGCATCATTCACGTGATCAACGGGTGAATGACACGCCCGTGTTTCTGAACAGGCGGAAGTAAATAACAGGGAATCTTCACACAGTTGACAGGTGGTTATGCTGGGAGTAAAAGCTGTTCCCCGATGGGAATGATTTCTCGTCTTGATCGACTTCCGTCGAATGCAGTGCCCCATTCAATACCAAGGCTATTTGAACTATGATCGAATCTGAATCCTCATCGTCGCGAAAACTGACCGTCATCATTTACTTGCTGGCCGCGAACGTCGTGGTCGTCGCGATTACCGCCGGAGTGGTGGGTATCGGCTTGCTGTCGAAACTGGAGCGTGCGGTTAAGGCCACAGAACGCATTGAAGCTCGCTTCCATGACTTTGCGGATGCGGTGCAACCGGTCGTGAGTGCCGGTGCGGGAAAGGCCGTTGAGGCAATCAAGAAAATGGATGCCGACAAACTCTCCGCGACCGCAACCGAGAAGACCAATTCTCTGATCAATTCCGCCGCAGAAAAAGCGAAACGCTTTCTCGACAAAGATAAGAACAAGGCTGAGTAAGATCGATCGGCAGCAACTCCTGAACTGACGAGCAGAAAATGCGCGTGAGACGCCTGCCGTGAACGCATCTTGCTCGACGACGCGATGAGAAATTGTGGATCGCGAATTCTCAACGGGACCTGGCGTAAGAGGGGTCGGGCGTTCAAATTTCAAAATTGGCCCGAAATCAACATATGAAGTCGAGCGAGTGACTGGCCAATTTTGAAATTTGAACACCCGACCCCAGAACCAAACATCTTGCATCACGCACCGGCGTGATCAACGGGCGAATGACGCGCCTGTGTCTCTGGACAACCAGGAGTATTTGACCAGTAGTCCTCTAAACATTATTCTGAATATGGGATGTTCTCGCTCGCCATCAAATCAGATGTCCGAGTTTTAGTTCGTCCATCGACGACTGAGACATGTTCCCTAACGAGATCCTCCATGACAGTGAAGCTGGCCGATATCCCCGGAGCGTTTCATTTGCCAC
>JAZKFE010000105.1:0-28609 GCA_040386595.1 Planctomycetota bacterium
GGCTCAGGAACCGCTCAGCTCAGCTGGCAGCGGTGGCTGCGTCCACGTATCCGATTACCACACCGTTGGATTCACCAGCGATCAGCCGACGCCGTGCCGCATAAGCACCAGCGTTGTCAGACCACAATTTTCAGCCGGGTTGTTTCACGACAGCCCGGCTGATTGTGTTTACCGGGCAAGCCTCCGGCGTGCAGGATTTTGGGAGGGTGAGGCTCCTGCCGAACCGCTTGGGCTTGTGAGTCGCAGTAGACCACACGGTTCGGCAGGAGCCTCACCCTCCCAGGAAATTGCTATGCTCGCGAAAAGTGATGCAGAAAAATCCCGGCGGCAATGGCCACATTCAACGAGTCGACCCCGTCGGCCATCTTGATCGTCAACTGACGGTCACACTGCGACACGAACTCTGGCGGCAACCCATAGCCCTCGCAGCCCAATGCGAGCGCGAAACGCGGCGTGCGTGCGGCTGTGATTAATTGTTCGGCTTGAGGGGTCAGAACGGTAGCTGCCGTCTCGACACGAGCTTCTTTCAATGTCGCCAACATCTTCGGCCAGTCGTTCGTCTGGATCACCGGCAGTCGAAAGACCGTCCCCATCGACACGCGCAGCACGCGGCGTGAGTACGGGTCAGTCCCCTCGTGGCCGACAATCACGCCATCGACTCCAAACGCCGCGCTGATCCGCAGGATCGTCCCCAGATTCTCGGGGTCCTTGATATCAGGACACAGCACTAGCGTCAGCGGCTGATCCAGCAACGGCCACAAGGTTTCAAACGTGGGATTGGCTGGACGTCGTCCGCAAGCCAGCACGCCGCGATGAAACTGAAACCCAATCAGCTGGTCGACATCGCTGGCTCGCACGGTGTAGATCGGAACATCGGCGGGAACTCGCGGCAGAAGACGTTCGACATGCGATTCCGCCGCCAAGATCGACAACGTCTCAAACCGGCTGTCGAGCAATCGTTCGACGAGCTTTTCCCCTTCCGCAATGAAGATCTGCTGCCAGCGCGTGTGGTTGGTTTGCTTGAGATTGCGATACGCATCAAGCCGCGGATCTTCCAGATCAGAGATGGGGATAACAGGCATAGAAAACGAACCACGTCTATCGCGTTAATTGCACCAGTAGCCCTGAAATGGGTAGCCCAGATTCTTGAATCTGGGTGAGCGAAGCGAACAAGAGGCTACGGCTCATTCGACTCCCGATCGAAGAAACCGCAAACTACAGAACGGCCAGCGCCGTCTGTAGTTCGCGTTTCAAGTCCTCGGCATGTTCCAATCCCACTGACAAGCGCACCAAGCCATCATTGATGCCCAAGGCGGCTCGTTCGGCGGCTGGGATGAACTTGTGAGATGTCCCGGTGGGATAGGATACGGTTGTCCGGGCATCGGCCAGAGTCGGTGAGAAGGGGATTTCTTCCAACGCACGGAACAGCTTGGCCACCGATTCTCGACCGCCGGGCAGTTCAAACGACAGCATGCCGCCGAAACCTTCAGGCAGGAATTTCTGGGCTGTGCCGTGCGTCGGATGCTCGGGGAGGCCAGGATAAAAGACGCGGGCCACCTGCGGCTGAGTCTGCAGGAATTTTGCGATCTCACCCGCCGTCTGAGAGACACGCTCCATGCGCAAGGGCAAGGTTCTCAACCCGCGCGATGCCAGCCAACATTCAAACGGATTGCTGTTCATGCCGAACAAGGCCATCATCTGCCGGACTTTGCGAATGGCCGAATAGCTCCCCGCAACGACTCCCAGCATCACGTCGCCGTGCCCGTTGAGATACTTGGACGCACTATGAAAGACCAGCTTCGCCCCTAACGCCAGCGGTCGCTGCAGAACGGGGGTCGCGAACGTGCTGTCCACCAGCAACGGGACTTCCCCCAACGCGGCGACGAGCGCCGGGATATCGGCCACTTCCATCAGCGGGTTCGAAATGTTCTCGACGATTGCCAGTTTGGTTCGCGGCGTCACGGCCTGGCCGAACGCTTGCGGATCGAGCGCGTCGACAAACGTGACTTCTACCCCAAACTGCGACTGCAGCTGATTCAACATCTGTCCCGTGCGACCGTACAACACTTTCGCCGCGATGACATGATCGCCGGCCTTCACATGGGCCAACAGCACGGCCGTCATGGCCCCCATCCCCGAGGCACACGCCACGCCAGCCTCGGCCCCTTCCAGCCGCGCCACGTCGGCCGCAAACGCTTCGTGGTTCGGGTTGCTGTCGCGGGTGTAGATGTAGCCGGCAACCCGGCCGTTCGCGATATCGTCGAGCTGCTCCAGCCCATCGACATCAAAGGCTGTCGTCATGTAGATCGGCGGGTTGCTCGTTTGCGTGGCGAATTTGGGAGCCCAGCCACCGCGAGCACACACTGTTTCACCAGAGAAGTCCGTGTCCATGTTTGGCCCTTGTGTCAGGAACAGAGTAAACGAGGGATGTCGGGATCAGGCCGACGGGACGGCAGGTAACCCAATCGTGAACCGGGTTCCCTTGCCCACGGCACTCTGGCAAGTGATCCCGCCGCCATGGGCTTCGATGATCTTCTTGACGGTGGGTAAACCGAGTCCGCTGCCGTGATGCTTGGTCGAAAAGAAAACCTGAAACATCTTCGACATGGTGCGTTCATCCATCCCGCAACCGTTATCAATCAGATCCAGTCGTACCTGACCGTCACTCCAGGATGTCTGCAATTCCAGCAAACCACCTTGCGGCATCGCCTGCTGGGCATTCAGAGCCAGGTTCAACAGGACCTGGCGAAACAGCACTCGATCCAGCTGCACGGGAACCAAGTCGGCCGCCAGATGCGGACTGATTTCCACCTTCTGTGCGGCAGCGGTCGGGCGGAAGAAGTCGATGAATTCCGACACCACCGCATTCAGATCTTCCGGCTCCAAATTGAGTTCACCCGCCCGGGCAAACTGCAGGAAGTCGTCCAAGATATTTTGCAGACTTTTGCAAGCGCGCTGGACGGTCTCGATCTTCGACAACATCCGCCGCTCACGCGGTGATTCCGCCTCATCCAGATCCTCCGCGAGAAGCTCGAGGTTCATCGCGATCGTGGAGAGCGGGTTTTTGATTTCGTGGGCGAGGCCGCCGGCCAGCGAGGCGATTTCGGCATATTGCGCCAGAAGTCGTTGTCGCTCGTCGTCAGAAAACGGTTCGCTCATTTTGCCTGCCTTAGGCTAACCACGAATCCCTAGATTGGAACTCAGCCAGTCAGGCCTTTCATGGCTCCGTGATTGTTAATTTGTCTTAAATTCAGCTGCGATACACGTCGGATCGAATTGCTGCCTAGCCTTCGAGAAATAACTCGCGTGTGTCGCGGAACGAAAGATGTTTGAAATGCACCTGTGAAATGTAATCGGCAATCACCGGAGAGAACACAGATAAGTGAATAGGCTTTTCGGGACAACACATCAGTCGATACGGAAGGGATGAATCAGGTTGACCAACCCTGTGATTCCAATCATAAGCGAACAGTCCTTGCTGCGACCAGCGATCCCATGTTTCCACATTTGGATGTTTGCTTTGGACCCATGTTACATCACCTGTGCGAGGCAATGATGCGATTGCTTCGAGTGTGTCTTCGAAGAGCTGATAGGATTTAAAAATACTTTTGGGTACGCAGCCAAAACCTGCGTTACAAAAGCCTCCAACATAAAGTTCGCGATCCACAGCAAACCACTCCAGATCAGGTCCAGGGCGGATGCCACTCGCGGCCGTTTGGAAATCTACTTCAGAATATTGGGGGCGCTTCATTTTTGAAATCACTCCACACGGAATCAATTTCGGCAAATACCTGAGTTTGCGGCCGTAAGAACCGTTGGAAGCGTCGTCAATTCTGACAAGCAGCCCGGTTGTTAATAACAACCGGGCTGCCGAAATCCCAAAACTGTCACTGCGAGTGCAAAATTACTTCGCGGCTTCAGCAGCCTCGGCCTGTTCGATCAACACGGCCTTGCGAGACAACTTGACGCGGTTCTGTTCATCGACAGCGATGACCTTCACCGTCAGCTTGTCACCCTCTTTGCAGATCTCACTGACCGACTTCACGAAGCCGTCAGAGAGTTCGCTGATGTGGCACAAGCCGTCCTTGCCCGGAGCGATTTCAATGAAGGCACCGAAGTCCTTCACCGAGCTGACGCGACCGGTGTAGATCTTGCCGACCTTGATCTCTTCGGTCATGGCTTCGATGCGGCCCAGAGCGTCTTCGGCTCCAGCCTTCTCGCTGCAAGCGATCGTCACGGTGCCATCGTCCTTGATGTCGATGGTCGTGCCGGTTTCTTCCTGAATCGCGCGGATCGTCTTGCCGCCCGGGCCGATCAACAAGCCGATCTTCTGGGGATCGATCTTGGTCATCAACAAGCGAGGAGCGGTTTCGGCGATATCGGTACGCGGACGGCGAATGGCCGACAGCATCGTCTTGAGCAACTCGATCCGAGCCGTACGGGCCTGGACCAGAGTCTCACGAATGATTTGCTCACTGATACCGTCGATCTTCAGATCGAGCTGAATACCGGTCACACCCTTTTGGGTACCGGCAACCTTGAAGTCCATATCGCCGTAGTGATCTTCGTCACCGATGATGTCGGTCAACAAGACGAACTTGTCGGCGACCTTCACCAGGCCGATGGAGATACCAGCGACGGGCTGCGAAATCGGCACGCCAGCGTCCATCAGGCCGAGTGTGGCACTGCACACCGAAGCCATCGAGCTGCTGCCGTTGGATTCCATGATGTCGGAGATGACGCGGATCGTGTACGGGAACTTATCGCTTCCCGGAACGATCGACGCGACTGACCGTTCAGCCAAGGCACCGTGGCCGAGTTCACGGCGACCGGGCCCACGAATCGGACGACATTCGCCCACCGAGTAGGACGGGAAGTAATAGTCGAGCATGAACCGCTTCGAATATTCTTCGAACAGGCCGTCGACGCGTTGTTCGTCACGCGGGGTGCCCAATGTGATCGTACACAACGATTGGGTTTCGCCACGAGTAAACAGAGCCGAACCGTGCACCTTGGGCAGAACGCCGACGGAGCAGCTGACAGCTCGCAGATCGGCCAGACCACGGCCGTCGGGTCGTGTTCCGGTGAGGATCAACTCGCGGATCGCCTTGTAAGCGACGTTGTCAAACGCCACGGAGAACTCGGCGGGTGTGCCACCATGGCTGGCGACGTCGGCACCTTCCGGGAAGTACTTGGCCTTGGCGGCAGCCTTCAACGAGGCGACCTTCTCATTGCGTTCGTGCTTGACCTTGATGGCCTTCGCTTCGCGCACTTGAGCGTAGAACTCGTCACGCAAGGGAGCGTCAAACGGGTTGCTGGGCTTGGGCACGAAGGGAGTCTTCGGGCGATTGGCTTGTCGCAGGAAGTCGTCTTGCATTTCACACAGCACAACGATTTGTGAGTGTGCATACATGATCGCGTCGGCCATCTCGTCTTCGGGCATCTGAGCCGCGAAGCCTTCGATCATCAAGACCGAGGTCTTGTTACCGGCGACGACGAGATCCAGAGTGCTCTCTTCGATCTGGGCTTGCGTGGGCATCAACACCCATTCGTCATTGACCCGGCCAACGCGGACGGCGGCAATGGGGCCCTGGAACGGAACGGGGGACAGGCCGAGAGCGGCGCTGGCACCGATGATCGACAACACGTCGGGGTCGTTTTCGCCGTCGCAGGCGAGAACGCTCGACATGATCTGCAGTTCTTCAATGTAACCCTCGGGGAAGAGGGGACGAATCGGACGGTCGGTCAAACGAGCCGTCAGGATTTCCTTCAGCGTCGGGCGACCTTCACGCTTCAGGAATCCACCCGGGAACTTGCCGGCCGCGGCGGATCGCTCGCGGTAATCGACGGTCAGGGGGAAGAAATCTTGCCCGGGCTTGGCCGGACCATTTTGAGCCGCTACGAAAACGACTGTTTCACCATATTGCACCAGGACAGAACCTGCTGCCTGTTTTGCCATTTCGCCGGTCGTCAGACTGAGCGTACGGCCGCCAAATTCACGTTCTACGGTAACTTTCACTGTTTTTACCCTACTTCCTACTACTTATTTCTTTTCCGATCCAACAACAATTTCCACATAACAACAATTAGCAATGTGAGTTTTGACTTCGCAGAGCCAAGAACGGGGAATTTGCACTACGACGTGCGTAATGAAAAACCGCGTGGGTGACCGCTTGAGGTCCAGAATGCATGCTCAGTTGCGTCGCCCCGCGGGCAAATGGCCCAGGCGGAGCAACTGGAGACAGGCGATTGATCCAAAAACGCCCCGAATTTTGAGACACTCGCCCCTTAGGCAGAGGAGTGGCTCGCAATATTCGGGGGATGGATTTCAATACAGATTCAACTGGCTGGAAATGAACCCGCCCGGCACCGAGATTGGTGACAGCGCAGGATAAGACGCATTCCCGTCCCTGGGGTTTCCACAGGCCAGCGAGTGGTTTGCCACGTTGATGAGAACAGTTCAAACCCGATTGGGAGAATTTCCCGCCGCGTCCATCAATGAGATTTGATTCTATCTGACTACCGCAATCCAAACGTCTCATTGAGGGCCGTGCAAGGAACAAACTCTGCCAATCAGCCTGATACTCTCTGTGGACATCACCATGCCACTGCCACCACCAACAAAGACCGGTGGGGCGCGGCCGAGATCTTCCGGCCGCACTGGTTAACTCATGAGTCGGCAAACTACTTACGCAGTTCCAAACGCTTCAACATGTCGAGGTAGCTCTTGTGATCGGTCGCACGCAGGAAGTCCAACAACCGGCGACGACGACTGACCAGCATCAGCAAGCCACGGCGGCCAGCATGATCCTTCAAGTGCGACTTCAAATGCTCCGTCAGCTGCGAAATCCGGTGTGATAACACCGCAATTTGCACCTGTGATGATCCCGTGTCGGCTTCATTCTGCCGAAAATCACCGATCAGGGACGTCTTCTTCTCTTTCGTAATCGACATGAACGACTTTCTCCGCAGCCGCACCGGCTGCAAGGCCTTTTACTCTTCGGACGAGTTGGACTGGTTGACGTCAATTTCCAAGGAAACAACGCGTCTGCGATGGTAGCTCGATCGCAAACTCAGCCAAAAACTCCGACTAACGAGTAAAAATAGTTTCTCACCGAAGGACTCGCACAACATGGCCCGGAAACCTATTCCGCGCCTGGCGATACCTGTATTTCTTCACAACACTGTAACAAACGATCGCTGAAATTCAATTGCAAACCGTTTCCAGCCGTTATCGATCAACACGCACAGATGTCAATTTCTGCAGTTCAAGGGCCGTTTCTGCCCTCGTCGCCCCCGGAACCCTCTCCAACAAATCGTCCTAAACCACTCTACCACCGAATGTTCTGGAGCAACATCAGCAACGAGCCTTATTCATCGGCAATCCACAGGGGGAAGTCCACCAGAGAGGAAGAATTGCGATAAATTCATACCCAGTATGGAGATAACACTTCAAGAAACTCCTTTGATGAACAGCCCCACTCATTCTTCCGGGATCTCTTCGCCTCCGTCTCGCGTCGTCAGAGCTTGCAGCACCTTCAGATCGAGTTTGTTCTCCCGAAATCGCACGGCCCCGTCCAGCATCAGCATGTGCACGCCATCCTTGTGCGCACTGGTGTAGCCGGAGACGTTCTTTTCTTTCACCCCCAGCTGTTGCTCGGAAGTCCCCAGAATTCGCGAGAATGGCGATGTCGCGGTCGGGAAGACGCCGGTCCAGGTTGTTAGCCGGTCTTTTTTTTCACTCGTCGCTCGCTCCCCCACGACCATCGTGTTGGAGGTGCCGTCGGTCACATCTTGAAATCGAATGAAGCTGTTGTGGAAGAGTATTCCATCCCCCTTGCAGACCTCACCGGGCTTCATCTTTTCACATTTGCTGACATCACCTGTGCCGAATGAACCGGGATAATTCGAAACACCGACATCTGCCACCGCTTTCCCGGCGGAGTCCTTCATACCCCATGTCTGCTTGCTGAAGGGATCGGACGGACAACGCAGCGGCGAGAGCGTCTTGCCAATGACTTTGGCATTTTCTTTGTCCGTGATGCTGACGCTCATATTGAAGGTGTTATACAGCGGAGCTTGATCGATGAACGGAGTCAGCCTGGCAACCCAACCGAATCCGTTCAATCCGAAGACCTCGGTTTTTTTGTCCTCGTTGTTGACTCCCAACCAACCTGGCGGCAAGCCTCTGTAGACCTCATGGTAGTTGTGAAGCGCCAGGCCAATCTGCTTCAAGTTGATCTTGCACTCGGAACGCCGCGAGGCTTCCCGCGCTCGCACGATGGCATCCAGGATCTGAGTGCCCATCAATGAAACAGCACCCGCCACCGCCAGAAGTTCCACCAGTGTGAACCCCAAACGGCGTGATTTTTGTGACCTCATCGAATTCTCCTAAAAAATTCTGGATTGCTTCAGTCAGTAAGCAATTTGCAGGGGCTGGTCCCTCGGGAAGGGGCCTCCTCACTGTACACTATACCCACTTCACTTCAATTAAGTTCTTAAGTCACCAAATCGGGCTCTTTTTCTTCCGGTTAGGCAAGCCCGCTGGAGTTACCTGCTCGCGACATGTGAACGCACCGTCATCCTGTCAATTTCAGGCCAATCTGTTCGGTCATGAATCATTACTGCCCTCCCGGAGTCTGGGTAAGAATTGCGGGAATTGCAGAAGAAACACAGCAAATGACGATGTTGTAAGCACGACGGAGGCGGCTACCTCGACAGGGGTAGCAGGGTTGGCCGTCGGTCACTCCGAGAGCATCGGCAGGGAAGCTAATTACGTTCGATACTGGGGATGCTGATCCCCCTTCGGAGATCATTCCATGGATGGAATATCCCGCGAGTTGGCGCACGCAGACTGCGCGCCGGCCGCCGAGAACCCACAGCACGGCGAATTGATCGCTAAGACCTCTCGCCCATCACAATGGACTCGCCGCTCATTCGTGGCATCTGTGGCTCTGACTGCCACGGGCTGCTCGACCAGTCTTAAGCAGTATGTCAAGAACGGCTATAAAGTCGGCGTCAATTTTGGCCGTCCGCCCACCGCCGCTGCCGCCCACTGGATCGATGCGAACGACGAGCGCGTTCGCAGCGAATACGGTGACGACAGCCACTGGTGGGGCGTCTTCAATGACCCTATCCTGAACAACCTGGTCACCAATGCGTACCAGCAAAACCTGACTCTGCGGCAAGCCGGCTTCCGAGTTCTCGAAGCACGCATGCAGCTGGGTATTGCCCAAGGTAATCTGTTTCCGCAGACACAAGAGGCGGTCGGCGGTTACTCGCGACGCGCGGTCAGTATCCAGAACCCGAATGCGTTCGCCACTCCGACACGCTTCTTCTCGATCTACAGCATGGGCTTCAATATGGCCTGGGAGCTGGATTTCTGGGGGCGTTTCCGACGTGCCATCGAAGCTGCAGACGACAACTTAGATGCAATGATCGAGTACTACGACAGTGTGCTCGTGACGTTGATTAGTGATATTGCGTCTAATTACGTGCAATACCGCACCAGCGAGCAAGAACTGGTCTACATTCGAACGAACGTGGGCATCCAGCAGGAAACGTACGATATTGCCCTGGCTCGATTCAACGGCGGACAAGCCACCGAGCTTGACGTTGACCAAGCCCAGAGCAATCTGTCGCAGACCAAGTCGGAAATCGCCAATCGCGAGATCCAGCTGCGTACTGCTGGCAACCAGTTGTGCATCCTGATGGGTATTCCGACAGAGGATTTGAAGGGCATGCTGGGGCTGGGACCGATTCCCACGGCACCCCGTGAAGTCGCCCTGGGAGTTCCCGCGGACTTGGTTCGCCGCCGGCCCGATGTGCGGCAACAGGAACGCCTGGCCGCCGCACAGTGTGCGGAAATTGGTATCGCCGAATCCGACTTCTATCCGGCGATTTCGATTCTGGGCTCGGTCGGTTACTCGTCGCGTAACTTCAAGGACATGTTCTCCTCTCAAGCCTTCAACGGTGCGATTGGACCGCAGTTCGAGTGGAAGATCCTGAACTATAACCGCATCAAGAACAATGTCGCCTTCCAGACGGCACGGTTCGAGGAGCTGGTTGCCGGATATCAAAATTCCGTCCTCCAGGCTCATGTGGAAGTCGAAAACGGGCTCGTCAAATTCCTGTGGCAGCAACGTCGTGCCGTCGAACTGGCGGATAGCGTCGAGGCGGCTCAGAAGGCTGTGAAGGTCGCGGTGACCCTCTATAAGGCCGGTGCGACCGACTTCAACCGCGTGGCGTTGCTCCAGCAGAACCTCGTGACACAGCAGATCTTGTTGGCCGTCTCACAAGGGGACATCGCCCAGGGACTGATTGAAGTTTACAAGGCTCTCGGTGGCGGCTGGCAACTGCGGATGGACTATGAGGACGGTGGAGCAGCCCAGTTCATCGAAGGACCTGCCCCTACGCCAGCAGCTCCGCAAGGCGAACCGGTGCCGGCCCCGCAGCCGCCCGTGAATCCAGAGTGATCTGTCTGCCTCAAACAGTGTCGCTCTCCCTGTGACTCTAGGAACAAGATGATGTGGCAACGCAATAGGTTGTGGGTCGCGGTCGTGCTGATCTGGCTGCCGACGATTACGCTGAAGGCACGGGCTGACTCGTATTCGACGAACGGGCGAACAACAAGTTCGCGAACGTGGTGTGCACCAGGCACCAGCTGCGATCGAGAGTTATGGAAGTGTTGGGGGGATGACTATTGTCAGAAGCGACTCCCATTCACCCCCTGTTACACACCGCGGTCGTGCTGTGACGATTATTGTCCCAAACGACTCCCGTGCGAACCCCGGGGGAATGTGAAGGGGTGTTGCGATGACTATTGCAAGAAATCCTGCCCCCCACGACTCTGGTAAGACTGTCCTTTAAAGCGTATCGGGATCTGTCGACTCTCAACCCCGCTGGCAACAGCGGGGCAGAGTACCCGATTTGAAAAAATGTTAATGTCCGTGGCCTGCGGTCGGCGGCACCGGGATCTCCGTGGACTCCGTCAGACCGATCGAGGGAGCTTTCGAAACTCCCAACCAGGCAATGACGTAGTAGAAGACCGGTGTCAGGAAAATTCCGAACAGGGTCACGCCCAACATGCCGCTGAACACGGCGGTGCCCAGCGTGCGCCGCATTTCGGCACCAGCTCCCTGGGCGATGACCAACGGTACGACACCCAGGATAAACGCGAACGAAGTCATCAAGATCGGCCGCAAACGCAAGCGGCAGGCGTCGATGGTCGCCGTCCGGCGATCAACCCCTTCGTCTTGCAATTGCTTGGCAAATTCCACGATCAAGATGGCGTTCTTACTGGCCAGACCGACCAGCACGACCAGGCCGATCTGCGTGAAGATATTCACGTCCATCTCGGCGTATTTGACACCAATGACGGAGCACAACAAGCACATCGGCACGACCAGAATGACGGCCAGCGGCAAGCTCCAGCTTTCATACTGGGCCGCCAGTACCAGGAACACAAACACGACGGCCAAGGCAAACACATACATGGCCGTATTGCCCGCTTGCAGCTGCATGTAGGTCAACTCGGTCCAGTCCGAACCCATCGACCGCGGCAGGTGCTTATCGACGATCTGCTGCATGACGCGGATGGCATCCCCCGAGCTCGCGCCGGGAGCCAGGTTCCCCGTCAACGAGGTCGAAGAATACATGTTGTATCGAGCCAGCATCAACGGCCCGCTGCTGTCTTTGGCAATCATCAGCGTCGACAGCGGAATCATCTGCTTCGACTTGTTCTGCACTTTGAGTTGCAGGATATCTTCCACCCGAGCGCGGAAGCGGGCGTCGGCCATCACATTCACCTGCCACGACCGACCAAACTCGTTGAAGTTATTGACGTAGTACGACCCGAGATAAACCTGCAAGGTGCTGAACACGTCGCTCAGCGACACGCCCACCGCCAGGCATTTCGTGCGATCAATCTCCAGATGCAGCCACGGCGTATTCGCCCGCGAACTATTGAAGACGCCTTGTAATTCAGGGGCCTTGTTCGCCTCGTCCACAATCTGATCGCTGATCCGCTGCAAGTCGTTCAAGCCGAGGTTTCCGCGGTCCTCGATCATGATCTTGAACCCGCCGGTGGTCCCCAGCCCGTCGATCGGTGGAGCCCCAAACACCGTCACAGCCGCATCGCGGACGCCGTCCTGGCACTTCTTACGCAGCACAGCGGCAATACCGTTCGCGGTCAGGTCGGGGCCGTGCCGATCGTGAAACTCTTTCAGCATCACGTACATAGAACCCAGGTTCGGCGCGTTCGCATTCAGGATCAAGGACTGCCCCGAGATGCTCACGGTATGAGCCACACCCGCCGTGTCACGGGCCAGGGATTCGATCTGCTTCATCACATCTTGCGTTCGCTGCACCGAAGCCGAGTCGGGCAGCTGCACGTTGAGCATCAAATAGGCTTTGTCCTGCTGCGGCACGAAGCCGGTCGGAACATGGGTGAATTCAAAATAGGTCAGGTACAGCAAACCACCATAGACCAGCAACGACACGGCGCTCGTCCGTATCAGCATGGTGACTGCCTTCACATACCAGTTGGTACCAATCTCAAAGCTGCGATTGAACAGCTTGAAGAACCAACCCAGTACCAGATCCAGCAGCCAGGTCAGCGGGTCGCGTTTGGCCCCGTGGGGCTTTAATAGCAACGCTGCCAAGGCCGGGCTGAGGGTGATCGAGTTAAACGCCGAGATCAGCGTGGAGACCGCAATCGTAATCGCGAACTGGCGGAAGAACTCGCCGGTGATGCCGGTGATGAAGGCACAGGGGACGAACACCGCACACAGCACCAGGGCGATCGCGATGACCGGGCCCGTCACTTCGTCCATCGCCTTGCGAGCCGCATCGCGCGGGGAGAGTCCTTTTTCCAACCACCGCTCCACGTTCTCCACCACCACGATGGCATCATCCACGACGATACCAATGGCGAGCACCAGCCCGAAGAGCGACAGGTTATTCAACGAGAAACCGACGGCCGACATCACCGCAAACGTGCCCACAATGGCCACCGGCACGGCGATCAACGGGATTAACGTGGCCCGCCAGTTTTGCAGGAAGACCAGCACCACGATTCCCACCAGAATGACGGCGTCACGGAGGGTCTTAAACACTTCGACGATCGACTCGTGGATAAACGGAGTCGTGTCGTAAACGATCTGATAATCCAGACCTTCGGGGAAACGTTTCTTGAGCTCTTCCATCTTCGAGTACACGCCATTGGCGGTCTTGATGGCATTCGACCCGGGCAACTGGAAGATCGACAGAGCGACGGACGGTTTCCCATCCAGCGTGCACGACTGATCGTATTGCTGCGACCCCAGTTCGATCCGCGCCACATCGCGCAAGCGGACAATGCTCGACGCCTGCCCCGATTTGCCGCTCTGCTCGGCCTTGAGAATGATGTCGCCAAATTGCTCAACCTCGACCAGCCGCCCGAGCGTGTTGATCGTCAATTGAAACTGCTGTCCGGATTTGACCGGCTCCTGGCCGATCTGCCCCGCGGCGACTTGCAGATTCTGTTCGCTGATCGCGTTGACGACATCGTTCACGCTCAGCGACAACGATGCCAGCTTGTCAGGATTGAGCCAGGCGCGCATGCTGTAATCACGCTCGCCCAGATACGACACATTGGCGACCCCTTCGAGACGCCCCAGTTCATCCTTGATCTGAATAGTCGCATAATTGCTGAGGTAGATGTCGTCGTAGCGCTCGTCAGGCGAAATCAGATTCACGATCATCATCGTGCTGGGGGACATCTTTTTAACGTTGATGCCCTGACGCTGCACCAGGCTGGGAATGCTGGGGGTCGCCAGCTGCACGCGGTTCTGGACCAGCACCTGGGCCATGTCCGAATCCATGCCCAACTTGAACGTGACGGTCATGGAGTACATGCCGTCGTTGGTGGCTTGAGACGACATGTAAACCATGTTCTCAACACCGCTGACCTGTTGCTCAATGGGGGCCGCGATTGTATCGCGGACCGTCTGCGCATTGGCCCCGGGGTAGAAGGCCGTCACCAGGACGGTCGGAGGCGTGACGTCGGGATACTGAGCAATCGGCAGCGTAAACGCCGCGACCGCGCCCGCCAGCGTGACCACGATCGACAGCACCGAAGCAAAGATCGGGCGATCAATAAAGAAGTGAGAGATCACGACGTTTCCTCTATGTTGTACTCCATAGTGACCGGAGTAAGTCTTCCCAATTGTGTGGTTCTACCGACTGCTACTTCGCCTTCAATCGACGATGCCGTTGCACCAGAACCGTGGTCGCCGCTCCCAACGCGAAGCCGCCCACCAGAGCCCAATGCAAGTGCGGGAAGCCGATTTTGTAGGCCAGAAAACCCATCAACAGTCCGGCGCTGCCGCCGAAAATACTGGAAATCACCCACTGCACGGCCACCGGCCGGAAGATTGACATCTCGCCCAAGGACTCAATGACATAGAAGAACACGGGCGTCAGGAAAATCCCGAACAGGGTCACACCCAACATGCCGCTGAACACGGCGGTGCCCAGTGACCAGCGCATTTCCGCTCCGGCCCCTTCCGCGACTACCATCGGGACCACACCCAGAATGAAGGCGAACGACGTCATCAAAATCGGCCGCAGCCGCAAACCGCACGCTTGTACGGTGGCATCGAAACAGGTCCGACCTTCTTCTTCACGCAATTGCTTCGCGAACTCGACGATCAAAATGGCGTTCTTGCACGCCAGCCCGACGAGCACCACAAATCCAATCTGCACGAAAATGTCCATCGCCAGATGCCGCATTGCGACACCCACGATCGAGCACAGCAGGCACATCGGCACGACCAGAATGACCGCCAGTGGCAGCGTCCAGCTTTCATACTGAGCAGCCAGCACCAGGAACACGAAGACGACGGCGGCGGCAAACACGAACATCGCCGTGTTGCCGGCCTTGATCTGCATGTAGGTCAATTCGGTCCATTCGGTGGTCATCGAACGGGGCAGATTTTTCTCCGACAGCTTGTCCAGGATGGAAATCGCCTGCCCCGAACTGAGGTACAGCGGATGGGCCACGCCGTTAATGGCGGCCGCGGGGTACAGGTTGTACCGCGTGATCATGACCGGCCCGCCCATCTCCTTGAGCCGAACCAGGGTTCCCACCGGGACCATCTGACCGCTTGCATTACGCACTTGCAGCAGATTGATGGCTTCCAACCGATCGCGGAAGTTCAAGTCAGCCTGCACATTGACTTGCCAATAACGGCCAAACTGGTTGAAGTTGTTGGCGAACGTCGACCCCAGATAAGTCTGCAGCGTGTTGTTCAGATCGTCGACCGACACCCCCAGCGACTTGGCTTTCGCCCGGTCAATTTCCATGTGCAGCTGAGGAGTGTTCGAGCGAAACATCGTCGACACGCCCAGCAAGCCACGGACCTTCAAGGCCTCGCTGATTAACACATCCGAGCTATCCTGTAACGGCTGCAAGCCCAGTGAGCCACGGTCTTCCACCATCAGTTTGAACCCGCTGGCCAAACCGATACCAGGCACCGGAGCGGCACCAAACACCATGACCGTGGCATCCTTGATCTGCTCGGCGAATTGCTTACGCAAACTCGCCATGATCGGATCGGCATGCAGGTCGTGCTTCTTGCGATCTTTAAATGGCGACAGGATCACGAACATCGAACCAAAGTTCGAACTGTTGGACGACAGCAAGACCGACAACCCCGAAATGGCATTCGTATGGGCGATCCCCGGCGTCTTCAACGCAATTTGTTCGACCTGCCGCATGACCTCTTTCGTCCGCTGTACCGAAGCCGAATCGGGCAACTGCACACTGACCAGCAACCAGCCTTGATCTTGTTGCGGCACGAACCCGGTGGGGACCTTATTAAACATGTAATAGGTCACGCCCAGCAGTCCGCCGTACATCAGCAGGACGATCACGAACAATCGCAAGGACCAGCCGACAATCCAGGTATAGATCGAGGTCCCCTTCTCGAAGCTCCAGTTAAAGAGTTTGAAGAACCACCCCAACGTGAAGTCCAGCAGACGGGCCAGGATGTCCTTCTTGGCTCCATGCGGCTGCAGCAAAATGACAGCCAGCGCGGGGCTCAGCGTGAGTGAATTCAACGCCGAAAAGACGGTCGACACGGCAATTGTCACGGCAAACTGCCGGAAGAACTGGCCGGTAATTCCCGAGATAAACGCACAGGGAATGAACACCGCACACAGCACCAACGCCACGGCAATCACCGGGCCGGTGACCTCGTCCATGGCCTTGCGAGCGGCATCGCGGGGAGACAGCCCATGGGCCAGCCAACGCTCGACATTTTCCACGACGACAATCGCATCGTCGACCACGATACCAATCGCCAGGACCAGGCCGAACAGCGAAATATTGTTTAAGCTGAAACCCACCGCAGCCATGACGGCAAACGTACCGACAATGGCGACGGGCACGGCAATCAACGGAATCAGAGTGGCTCGCCAGCTCTGCAAAAATGCCAGGACCACAATCGCCACCAGCACGATCGCTTCTAGCAGCGTTTTGACGACGTCTTCCACCGATTCTTGGATGAACGGCGTGGTATCGTAGTAGATGCCGTATTCGAGACCTTCCGGGAATCGCGTTTTCAGCTGATCCATCTTCGCCCGTACCCGATTGGCGACATCAAGGGCATTGGTGCCGGGCAGCTGATAAATGGCCAAACCTACGGTAGGGTGGCCGTCGGTCGTGGCAAATTGCGAATACTGCTGGGCCCCCAACTCGATCCGGGCGACGTCGCGTAAACGCACAAATTGTGGCGCGATCGAGCCTTTCCCCGCAGGCAGCGACTTCACAATGATTTCGCCGTATTGTTCCGGTTCAGTCAACCGCCCCAGCACATCGAGCGGCGTCTGAAATCCCGGTGCGGCACCACTCGGCTGCTGTGCCACTTGCCCGGGAGCCACCGCCAGACTTTGGCTCTGAATGGCCTGGGTGACTTCCATCGCACTGATGCCACGGGCCGCCAGTCGCTGCGGATCCAGCCACACGCGAATGCTGTAGTCGCGTTGCCCCAGGTAATTGATGTCGCCAATGCCCTCCAGACGGAACAGTTCGTCTTTCAGGTTAATGGTCGCGTAGTTGCTCATGTAGAGGTCGTCGTAACGACCGTCGGGGGAGAAGAGGTTCACCAGCAACAGAATGTTGGGCGATTTCTTCTTAATCGTCAGGCCTTGCTGCTGCACCGAATCGGGTAACTGCGGCATGGCCAGTGAGACGCGGTTCTGAACCATCACCAGTGCGGTGTTGAGATTCGTCGACAGATCAAAGGTCACCGTCAGCGAGTACGACCCGTCATTACCACACTGCGAGGACATGTAGAGCATGTTCTCGACGCCGTTGACTTGCTGCTCGATCGGAGCCGCAATCGTATCGGCCACGACCTGCGCGCTGGCTCCCGGATAGGTGCACGAGACAGACACCGTCGGTGGGGCGATCGGAGGGTACTGCGCAATCGGCAACGACAACAGCGCCAGCGATCCTGCCAAGACGATCAGGATCGACAGGACCGAAGCAAAAATCGGCCGATCAATAAAGAAGCGAGAGATCACAACAGACCCTTTGGTGCGCGGTCACTTGCTCGCAGGAGTAGTTTTCGACGGGGCTTCCGCTGGCGCTTTGGTCTCGCTCACCGACCTCGTGGTGGGCATCGCCGCGGTTTCCGGGTCCACAGTCATCAACGGCCGAACCAGTTGCAAGCCGCTGACAATCACTGATTCGTCCGGCTGCAAGCCTGTTTCAATCACCCGCAGACCATCGGGCTGCAGAGCACCGGTCGTCACGCGACGATACTGCACGACCTTTTTCTGATCGACGACCAGCAGGTACTTTTGCCCCTGATCGGTCGACAGCGCCTTATCGATAACCAACACCGCCTGGTGCGGTTTACCGACTGGCAATCGAATTCGGACGAACATTCCCGGCCGCAACAAGCGTCGTTCGGACGGCAATATGGGATTGTCGAACACACCTCGCAAGGACACCGTTCCGGTCCCCGGAGTCAGCTGATTGTCGGCGAAATCGATGTAGCCTTTATAGGGGAATTCTCCCTCTTCATCAGCCAGTCCCATCATGACGGGGACCTGTTTGGTTCGCAGGGCATCCTTCGTATCGGGCAGCAATCGCCGCACAATTCGCAACATCGTGTTTTCGTCGATCTCGAAGTAGGCATACATGGGATCGAGCGACACGAGCGTGGTCAGTTGCGTCTGATCCTGCGTCGCCAGGTTCCCCAGCGTCAACATGTAACGGCTGACCTGACCATCCACAGGGGCCCTGATCTGGCAAAATTCCAGATTCAGATTGTAGCCTTCCATCGCGGCTTTCATCGCCAGCAACTGGGCTGCCGCCTGATCTTCGGTCGCCTGATACTTATCCAGATCCTGCTGGCTGATCGCCCCGGAATTCATTTTTGCGACATTCTTCGCACGGGCATTATCCGCCTCTGCCAGCTTTAAAGACGCCGCGGCCAGCGTCACATCAGCCGCAGCCTTATCCAGCTGAGCCTTATAAGGACGGGGATCGATCTCGAACAGCAGATCGCCCGCCTTGACTTCCGCCCCTTCTACGAATGGCATCTTGACCAGATACCCCGTGACGCGTGGCCGAATTTCTACGGCATTCTTCGCATCCGTCCGCCCCGTGAAGTCGACATAGTCGGTCACTTCCCGCTGCACGGGCAGGCTGACGGTGACTTTCGGCGGCGCACTCTCGACCGGCGGCGGAACTGGGCGCGAACAACTCGAAAGGAGTGACAGGCCAATCACGCAGCCGCACAACAGGAAGGGTGCGGAAGAGGAACGTCTCATGGGTCAATATCCCAGACGGTATGAAGAGGTATGGCGTGGAAATCGGCCAGCAACACCGAATCGACGCTCCTAGGAATCGTACTTGGAACCTGCCGCAGAAGCATTCGGTCGAATGCCGTAGATCATGGATCGCATGGAGTTTTCACAACGGCAGCGACAACTCCGGAGCCGCTTTTTATGTCATAGATGCCTGAACGAGCGAACTTTACGGCGAGCGTTCGCTCACTATAAGATCGCTTACACACGCTGTCTAGCGGGGGGACTGCCAGCCTGCCCGTCTTCATCAACAAACGAGGCGGCAAAGTCGTCCCATTCAAACCCCTGGGCGGTCAACGACTCATTCGCATCTCAGAAACTCGTCTATGATTCGCAAACTCCACAATCCAGCAGACTCACAAGCACGACAGAGATTACACTGGAACGCGCTGCGTACTTCACGCGTGGCACTGTTCCGTGGCCTGACCCTGTATCTGCTGGTGGCCTACCTGGTCTTGCCCCTGGTCTGGAGGGGATATGAACATTGCCATCCGGCATTGAACAATTCTCCAACCTTCACCAGCACCGGAAATGGGCATCCCGGCGACCCCTTGAACATCGCCCTGATCGGTGACAAAGCCGACGTCATCCAGGCCCTGCTGCAGTCGAAATGGCATCCTGCCGACCCGCTGTCTCTGAAGAGTTCGATCGAGATCGCCGGCGCCAGTGTTCTGCGTCGTCCGTATGTCGACGCCCCGGTGAGCAGCCTGTTTCTACGAGGTCGCAAACAGGATCTGGCGTTTGAGCAACCCGTCGGCAATGATCCTAGCCGGCGGCACCATGTCCGCTTCTGGCTCAGTCCCGAACGAGATCGTTCCGGGCAACAACTGTGGATCGGGGCCGTCACCTACGACAAGGCGATCGGCCTGAGTCACACGACGGGCCAGATCACGCACCACATCGATTCCCACGTCGACCGAGAACGCGACAAGCTCCTGAATGATCTGCAAACCAGCGGCTCAGTCCGCGACGTCTACTGGCAGAATCATTTTCAGCCCCACCCCACCGGCCGCAACGGAGGGGGCGACCTCTGGGAGACCGACCAAAGACTGGCGGTCATCGTCTTGCAGTAGGCGTTGCGAAGATGAGGTTCGAAGCCTTGAAGAAGCCACGCAACAATTCTCGCGTTTCTTTGACTTCTTTGATTTCTTTAACCTTCTGCTCTCCCTGTGCTCTTTCGTCGAGACGCTCTATCCTATTTGGCCACAAAGGATTAGGGGAAATGAGGCTGATGGGCGACATTCGGGTCTTCACGTCGCACATCTTCGCGGACGCCGATTGCCCCATTCGGGCTTCGACATTCGCCCTCTCTTTAAACTGACATTTCTCCAGACACTCGGTTCGCCTGCAAATTTCGAGACGCGAAAAGTCCAGCGTTTCGCGTCGTCACCCACGCTTCCAGGCTCGATAGACTAGGCGTCAGATTTGCCTTGCTAGATCTGGCCTGCAGGCGGTTTCGACTGGGGGCGGCAATTCTCACGGAGACCTCATTGCTCCCTAATAAAAAATCACCCCTTCACTTTGTAGCCCAGCTGTTCCAGGAACTGACGGATCCGTTCGAGGTGTGTGCCTTGAATCTCGAGTTCTTCCCCTTCGAGAGTTCCGCCGGCTCCGATTGTCGTCTTCAATCGCGACAGTAAGGCTGGCAAGTCGTTTCCCGCGGCTGATAGCCCACGAACGACTGTGACCAGTTTGCCTTTTTTTCGCTTCTCGGTCGCCAGGCGCGCCGTTTGCTGTTTTGGGGGGATTAACGTGCTGGGCTGAGCCACCGGTGGGCACGTGCATTCTGCCTCCAGCTGATCACATCGCTCGCAACGAGCGGGCCTGTCCCAAGCCGTCCCTTCTAATAACCGCATACTGAATTCTCTCGAAGCTCGTGAAATAGCGTCAGTTCGTTCGCGCCTTAAGTTATATCGCGAACGGTCCCTGACGCGATGTTGCATCCCTGAAAACATGATGGATTCAGGCCGATTTCTGGGCCTTGCGGTGAATTATCTCCAGGCCGAATGCAGACGGACGGTCCTCGTTTTCTGGCAGCATACGATCAGGTGAGCTTTTCCTCTGGTGACGTCTGAAACATCAAGAATTTGCAACGGGAAAACCGATGAAGGGATGTCGAAGAGTTTTCGGAGTAATCGGCAAACTTTGTTTGATTGCTGCTGTCTGGATATTCGTTGCTGGCGATGTGTTGCGGGCTGTTGTTGCCGTTTCGCCTCATCGGCTGAAAACACGGGCCAAGATTCGTAAGGTAGGCTACCTACGTCGTTCGTGGAGATTGCTCTCTGCGCGGTCACGATTGGGGCTACTTGTGTCGCATTGTTGCGACGTAGGTGTCTCATTGATGGCAGCTCAGAGGCTGGCTCGCGAACGCTTGTGCCTCGAATTTTCCCCTTGCTCGCCGTCATCGCCATCCCCCATGCAAATTTTCGCACGACAAGCCCGATCTTGCCGAGTCCGTCGCAGCATGTGGGCGTTCTGGATTGCCTTGTGTACGTTCGCTCTGCCAGTTTCTGCTCAGAGTGGCGATTCTCCGGCAACGCTTGGACCGATTCTGATCGATCCCATCAGTGGCGAGCAGTCTGGCGAGATGGACGGACCGTTTATTACGGTGCCCCGAGTCGGGCCGCAACCGACTGAACCGTCGGAGTTTGGCCCGGGGGAAATTCCTCCGACGCGTCCCCTTCCGAATGGCCCCACGACCGAGTTCTACGATCCTGTCTGGGATACCGCAGTCCCCAACTCCGCCCCGGCTCGCAAAGCCAAGATGCCCCCCAACTATTGGGTCATCAGCTCGCGGAAATGCCCCCAGGCTGGCAGTCCTTGCACCGCCGATCAATGCACTCAATTCTATTATTATGGTCCGACCGGCTCCGGTGGCTTACGGAACCCCGCTGATTTTTATGCCTCGCTGCGTCCCGATGTCCCCGTGTGCATGATGGTTCATGGGAGCCTGATCGAATGGGAGCAGATGCTGGAAGAAGGGCATCACACTTACGAGTGGCTGAAAGCGGCCCAGCCAAATACGCCGTTTCAAATGGTCTTTATGACCTGGCCCAGCGACCGTCCGTTGACCATTGTCGCGCCGATCGACTTCTCCATCCTGGGGAAACGGAGTGCGTTCAACGGCCTGTATCTGGCTCGCGTCTTATCGAAGATGCCGCCGGAAACGTCTGTCAGCATGATTGGCCACAGTCATGGGGCGCGGATGGTGGTTTCGGCCTTGAATCTGGTTGGTGGCGGTGACGTCTATGGGTATCGGATGGCGACGCGTGACACCCCGTGGCCTCGCCTACGAGCCGTCATGGCGGCCGCGGCTTTGGACCATCATTGGCTCGATCCGAATGAACGCTATGGCCACGCTCTCGACAATGCTGAAAGCCTGGTGAATCTGCGTAATCGCAATGATTTCGCGTTGCGGCTGTACTTGCTCCGGTTGCCGTTGGGGGCCGAGTCTCTGGGCCGCGTCGGTTTCAATTCGCGTGATCAGCAATTGCTGGGGGCGAACTACACCAAGGTGCGTGACGTGGAGGTTTCCGGGATCCTGGGAGCACGGCACATCTGGCCCTGGTTCTACAGTCAGCCGGGACTGGCGAAGACGCTGACCCCGTATCTCTTCTTCCAAGAGGACGTCCCGCCGACATTGACGCTGAAACCTGATCGCCGCCGGATGTTCGGAACGCAGCCGCAAGAGATCATTACCGAAGTCCCGCCGCAGTCCCCGCGAACCTCGGATGCACGCGGTGCGACATTGGTTCGGGGCATGACGCCATCGCGGACGCCCCCTGCTCCGCAGCGTTCGACCGATCTCCGGTCAGATGCCGATCAACGGAACGCCAATCCATCCGCACTGCGAATGTTTGGGGCGCCAGCCTCGCGTCCGCCGCGGAATTAGCACCTTGCGGTGTGAGCGTGTTCTCGGTCAGGGCACGAAGTGACCGTCTAATTTGGTTGTCTTTCGGCCCGGAGGGCCCGTCGTCGGTAGCCAGAGGCGTGAGCCTCTGGAGCTCAATTGATTCCGTTATCCCGCCCCGGAGGGGCCGGCCCCTCCGGGGCGGAATGACGGAATTTGCGTGTTTTCCGGGACCAGAGGCTCACACCTCTGGCTACCGACGTCGAGCCCTCCGGGCTGTACGCTTCGCCAACACGAACCGCGCACCCTCAAAACCGGTACAGCAAACTGGCATCCTCTTCGGATGCAGGAACCTGTCGACTTCGTTTTAATACCTGTATCGATCCGAAATCCCAGTGCCCCTGAATCACCCCAGAAGAGAATTCGCATGGAAGCCCCTGTTGCCTTGGTCCTGGCTGCTGGCAAGAGTACGCGGATGAAATCGGCGGTGCCCAAGGTGCTGCATCCGGTTTGTGGGCGTCCCATGATCGAATACGTCCTGGATGCCGCCCGCGAGGCGGGGGGCGGGCGGATTGTGGCCATCGTGGGGCATGCGGCGGATCAAGTGCGGGCGGCTCTGTCAGGACAGGCAGATGTCGAGTTCGCTCTGCAGGCCGAACAAAAAGGGACCGGCCATGCGGTCATGATGTGCCGCGACGCACTTCGCTCGCATGATGGCGCGGTCATGATCCTGACCGGAGACGCTCCGTTGATGCGGAGCTCGTCGTTTGCCGGTTTGCTGCAGGACTTTCGGCAGCAACAGGCGGCCTGCGTGATCGGTACCGCGAATACCGAGAATAACTTTGGACTGGGCCGGATCGTGCGGGATGCCGCGGGGGGCTTTCAAAAGATCGTCGAAGAGAAAGACGCGACACCGGAAGAGCGGAAAATCACGGAGATCAACGTCGGCTGCTACGTTTTTGATTGCCGTCAGCTCCTGGCGGCGCTCGACCAACTCCAGCCCAATAACAAGCAGGGCGAGTACTACCTGACCGATTGTTGTGGCATCCTGAAAGCTCAGGGGGCGACCGTGATTGCCAGCCCCAGATTGGATATTTCGGAAGCCTTGGGCGTCAATACCCGCCAGCAGCTCGCTGAGGTCACGCAGCACATGCAGCGTGTCGCCCTGGCCCGCTTGATGACCGATGGCGTGACGATTATCTGTCCGGAACAGACGGCGATTGATCCCCGTGCGACCATTGGTGCCGACACGGTTATTCATCCTTTTACGACCATTCAAGGAGCCGCCCGCATCGGAGCGAATTGCCAGATTGGACCGCATGCGGTCATCGAGGGAACCGCGGTTGTGGCGGACGGATCGATCATTGGGCCGTTCACTTTGGTGAAGTAAGACGACACCGTAACGGGTGATCATTTCAGAAAGTTTGCCCCGCGGCATTGCCAGTTCGCTGTCGGTCCCCACAATAAGAAGTGACAGGAACCAGTCCGTGGGGCCACGACGGGCCTTGGCCACTGCATTCTCCAGGGGCCGGACTGTCTTGCCTGTGGTGGGTTGGCTTCGCGTTTGGTTCCCCTCTCTGTACCCCGAGTCTGTTCAGCACCAGGGATCTGCCTCATGTACGACCACTTGACTCTCATTAGCGGTCGCGCTCACCCCAAGCTGGCCCAGGAAATTGGCGAGTACCTGGGGCTGACGCTGGGGGCCATCGAGATTTGGAATTTCCCCGACGGCGAGATTGGTTTGAAGATCAATCAGAACATCCGTGGCCGGGATGTGTTCCTCATTCAACCGACCTGCCCGCCGGTGAATGACAATCTGATGGAGTTACTGATCATGATCGATGCGTGCAAGCGCGCCAGCGCCGCCCGCATCACGGCCGTCATTCCCTATTTCGGCTATGCTCGCCAGGACCGGAAGGATTCGGGCCGTGTACCGATCACCGCCAAGCTGGCGGCCAATTTGATTGTGAACGCCGGAGCAGACCGGGTGCTGGCGGTCGATTTGCACGCCGCACAGATCCAAGGTTTCTTCGATGTTCCGGTCGATCACCTCTACTCGGCCCCCGTGCTGGATGACTATTTCAAGAGCCTCAAACTGCCCACCGATCGGCTGGTGATTGTCAGTCCCGATGAGGGCAGCATCAAACGGACCCTGCAGCATCTGCAGCACTTGGGGGGTGAGCTGGCGATTGTCGATAAGCGACGGTTCAGTGCGACGCAAACCAAACAGGCCCATCTCATTGGCGGCCCGATTGATGGTCGCATCGCGTTGTTGTTCGACGACATGATCACCACGGGAGGCTCGATTACCGGAGCCGTGAATGTCGTGCAGCAGTTCGGTGCCGCAGAGATCTATGTCTGTGCCACGCATCCCGTGTTGTGCGGCAAAGCGATCGAGAATCTACGAGCGGCCCCGATCAAGGAAATCGTGGTCTCGAACAGTATTCCCCTGGCCGAACACCAGATGTTGCCGAACATCCGGGTCGTCAGCCTGGCCCCCCTATTGGGCGAAGCGATTAAGCGCATTCACAAGAACGAATCGGTCAGTTACCTCTTCGATTAACGGCCTGGAAGGCATTGAAAATCATCATGACCGGGATCGTTATCCGTGCCGCTTGTTGTGCCGATTGGCCGACCATTGCCGAATTCAATTGCCGGTTGGCTTGGGAGTCGGAAGAGAAGCGACTCGACCCCGCGAAGATTGAACCAGGCGTGCAAGCCGTGCTGCAGGATCCGGCCAAAGGCCGCTACTTCGTGGCCGAGGCGGACGGGCAAGTCGTTGGCCAGCTGATGTACACCATGGAATGGAGTGATTGGCGTAACGGGCAAATCTGGTGGCTGCAGAGTGTCTATGTGGCCGCGGAATACCGGCAGCAGGGAGTTTTTCGGCAGCTCTTCGAACACCTGGTGGCATTAGGGATTGAAGAACGCGTGCTGGGCGTGCGGCTGTATGTCGAAAAGGAGAACGAACGGGCGCAGCGGACGTATCAGCAGTTGGGGTTGGCTCAGCCTGGTTACCACGTCATGGAACGCTGGTTCGGTCCGGCCTTGTGATCGGCGTCCTCGTGGCCTGACTCTCTGAGTCGGGGCCTCTTCTTCGTAGGAAAAAGAACCCGACTCAGAGAGTCAGGCTACGGGAAAAGAATCTGGGCTATCGACTGGCCGACTTAGATCTGAGCCTTGCCCTTAGCGTCGACTTCGTCGTCGGCGTTCTCCATGGCTTTTTCAGCGGGGGCGTCGGAGTCGAAGATGGTCTTGATGATGGTCGACGCACGGATCTCGGCGATGGCCTCTTTCGCGCGGACCTTGTAAGCCTCTTCCTTCAGTTTGGCTTCGATCTCTTTCTGCTGCGATTCAAACGCTTTTCGGCCAGCGTCCTGGCGATCCAGGACTTGCACGATCTGGAAACCAGTGGGGGTCCGAATCACGCCGCTCATCTCGCCGACAGGCAGAGTGAACAGTTCGTTTTCGAGTTCCTTGTTCTGCAAGCTGCCCTTCACGGTCCAATCCCAGGTCCCGCCATTGGCGGCCTTGGGGCCGTCGCCGTACTTCTTCACGGTCGCCGTAAAGTCCGCTCCTTCCAGGAGCTCTTTCACGACGGTCTCCAGGTGCCTCTTGGCCCCGGCTTCCCCCTTGTGGGTGGCATCAGAAACGACGAGTTGCTGCCAGTGAACTCGCGAGGGGAATTCGTAATCCGCCAGGTGCTCTTCGTAGTATGTGAGCATTTCCTTGCGAGTCGGTTCGAACTTCGAATGCGACTTGAAGGAGACATAGTTCATGGCAATCTGCTGATCTTTGAAAGCCGCTTCATGCTCTTCCAGATCGTAGTGATTCTTCGCCATCAAGGCTTCCAGCTCACTCACGCTGCTGCACTTGTTCTGTACCATCATCTGTTCGAGGTGCGTGCCCCATTCCCCGTCGATGGCTTTCGTCAGGCCTTCAATCTGGTTCTTTTTGAACTCGGACTTGGCGGCCACCACCAGCATTTTTCGCTCGACGATACGCGGCAGGGCGTCGCGCAAAAACATGCCTTGTACGCGGTTCAGCATCTCGGGTTTGTATTGCTTACCGAGCTGCGCCTTCATTTGCTTTTCGGCGTTCATCAGATGTTGCTTCATCGGCGCCAGCACTTCACCGGCGAAAATGGGCTGATCATTGACGAGGGCCACGACCATTCCGTCGTCGAAGTTGGGGAGATCTTTCTCGCGCCCTTCTTCGAGCGACACGCGTTGGATGCCGCCCGATGCCGGCGGCTGCGAATCGAGCTCGACCTTGTCGGACAGCATGGCGACGCGTTCGGGATTCCGGATTTTTGAGTGCGGTTCATCCCCAGATTGCCCGGCGTAAGCCAGTTGGCGGGCCTGAATTTTCTCCGGTGGCAGGCGTGGCGGTGGCGGACCAACAACGGGATTATCGTTCTTGGCAGGCCCCGTCCCCTGACAGCCGCAGCATAGCAGCAGCCCGACGGCAATTAATGTGTGGGTTAGACGCATGGTCAGCCTTCCTTGGCTGATTGGCCGACACGGCAGGTTAGGGATCTCGTCTCTGTTTTAGACCCGTTCTCTGTGCCTTTTCTCTGTACTGGATAGTGCCTCGGAAGAGGTTTAACACCATGTCAATTCATTGGTTAGGCTACGGTTACACAGGTTGCAACGTCTCGACAATCCTTTGTCGGATCGGCCGACTGGCAATGAAATTTTGCCAGAAGTTCCGGGTAAGTATAGGGTTAACTGGCATTTTGCCGCAACAGCGATTTTAGAACCGATAAGGTCGCTTCGGCGGGAGCAGATGGGTTGTCGAGCAGGTAGTAGGCGTGGCGTTGGTCAACGATTCTCAGACGGTCACCTAATAGAAATCCTAACTCTCGGATTCGGCGCGCGTGACGGTATCGAAAAACTGCAAACTTTTCCTCAAGATGAATATCGTCAATCTGCCAGCCATGCGCCAACAATTGCAGTTCCTTCAGCTCGAATAACAGCTCTGCCTCCCGCGGAATGGTCCCAAAGCGGTCTCGCAGCTCGCTGACGAAGTCCTCCAATTCACTCGTCGAGGCAATCTGGGAGATCCGGCGGTAAACCTCGATTTTATGGCGTCCGGGGGGAATGAATGAACCAGGTAGAAAGGCGGAGACAGGCAAGTCGATCGACACGTGCCGGACTTCCCGCAGCGGCTCCTTCTTGAGCTGTCGCACGGCGTTCTCCAGCAGCTGGCAATAGAGTTCATAGCCGATGGAGGCGATGTGTCCGCTCTGCTCGGTTCCCAGGATGTTCCCCGCCCCGCGGATTTCCAGGTCTCGCATGGCGATTTTGAAGCCGGCCCCCAGTTCGCTGAACTCCTCGATTGCCTTTAACCGTTTGGCCGCCGAATCGCTCAGACTGCGGCCTTCTTCTAATAAGAGGTAACAATACGCCCGATGCTTATCGCGACCGACTCGGCCCCGCAACTGGTGCAGGTCTGCCAGACCGTAGTTCTCGGCCTCGTGAATGAAGATGGTGTTGGCTCGTGGGATATCGAGACCGCTTTCGATGATTGTCGTCGCTACTAGGACGTCCAGCTGACCCCGCACAAAGTTGTACATGGTCTCTTCCAGCGGCCCTTCGGACATCTGCCCATGCACAATGCCGATGCTGGCTTCGGGGACGATCCGCTGCAACCGTTTGGCGATCAGCTCGATGTCGTACACGCGATTGTGGACGAAGTAGACCTGCCCGCCACGATTCAGTTCGCGGACGATGGCTTGCCGAATCAAGCTCTCGTCAAAGCGGCAGATGCGGGTTTCGATGGCCAGGCGGTCGTGCTGCTCGCGCCGCCGATCGCCGCGCCCGAGGATGCCGCCCACGCCGCGGTCGGTCTTCCGACACTCGCCGGAATGCTCGAGGAAGCGCTGAGCCTCGGCGT
>JAZKFE010000105.1:28619-48204 GCA_040386595.1 Planctomycetota bacterium
CGTGCGGTGGCGTGGTCAGATTAGAGATGTCTCGGATCCCCAGCAGAGACAGGTGCAGCGTACGCGGAATGGGTGTGGCACTCAGGGTCAGGACTTCCACCTGTAGTCGCAGTCGTTTCAATCGCTCTTTGACATCCACACCGAACCGCTGTTCTTCGTCGATGATCAGCAGTCCGAGGTCTTTAAACGCGATGTCCTTCTGGACCAGACGGTGTGTGCCGACCACCAGATCGACCGACCCCGCCCGCAGACCTTCCAGAACCAACTTCGTTTCTTTCGTCGAACGGAACCGCGACAGGACATCAATCGTGAAGGGGAACTCGGCCATCCGTTCGGTGAAGCTGCGGAAATGTTGCTCGGCGAGCACCGTGGTCGGAACCAGCACAGCGACCTGTTTCCCGAAGTCGAGCGCCTTGAAGGCGGCTCGCATGGCGACCTCGGTCTTGCCATATCCGACGTCCCCGCAGATCAAGCGATCCATGGGGCGGGTCTGCTCCATGTCCTGTTTCAAGTCGGCGATGGCGCGGAGCTGATCGTCGGTTTCTTGATAGGGAAACGCGGCTTCGAATTCATTCTGCCAGTGGCTGTCGGGGGGACAGGCGACGCCCGGTTTCGATTCACGCTCGGCCTGTAGCTGGAGCATGTCGCTGGCCAGATCCATCAACGCTTCGGCGACGGCCGCCTTCTTCTTTTCCCAGCTTCCCCCGCCCAGCTTCGACAACTGCGCCCCGCCGCTGGCTCCGCCACCGACGTACTTCTGGACCAGATGGATCAACGACACCGGAACATAGACTTGAACCTTGTCGCGGAACTCCAGCAGCAGATGTTCTTCGGTCTGCTCTTCCTTGTGCATCAGCTTCATGCCGCGGTACCGGGCAATGCCATGCGTCACATGGACGACGAGATCTCCTTCGTTGAGCTCGAGAAAACTGTCGATCGCGCGGCTCTCCACCGCCCGTTTCTTCGACGTTCGGCGGATGTCCCGACGGCTAAACAACTCGTGATCGCTGAGGACAATGATCCGCTCAGAAACCAGTCGGAAACCATGCGCCAGATAGCCCACGCAGAGGGTAACGCGATCATTCAAGGTGATCGGTGCAGGGGGCTCGGCAGTTGGATTGTTCTTATCTGCTTTGCCGGTCTTCTGGGGGATGACTGTCTCGGTCAGCAGCTCCGAGAGTCGCTCGACTTCACCATTGTTGTGGCAAGCGAGCAAGACCCGTTCTCCTGGACCGATGACCGTGGCCAGCTCGGTCAGAGCCTGAGTTCCCGCGCCGGTGAAACGTTCGATTGACTCGATTCGCAGATGGCAGCTGGCCTCAAAACTTCCCCCGGCAATCGCGGCGATGGAAATCGTGGGCCGCTCGGTGCACCGTTTGAGCGTCGCATCGACGGTATAAAATCCCCGCGGATTGTCCAACCGCCCGAGGTAGTGGCGACCCTCGTCGAGCATCTCGTTCAATTCGACGAGCGCGATCCACGAGTCAGGAGGCAAGGCATCCACGAAGTGGCCGCCTCCCAGCCAGGTTTGGGCGACATCGGAAGAATGGATCTTCGGGGAGAGAAAAGTGAACTCGGCCAGCGACAGGTCTTCGAGTTTCTTCTGCGTCTCGACATTGAAGCGACGGATCGATTCGATTTCATCGCCGAAGAATTCCATCCGATACGGATCGGCGGCGTCGGGAGGGAAAACATCCAGAATGCCGCCGTGCATGGCGACTTCGCCGGGAAACTGGATCGCCGGAACTCGTTCGCAACCCTGTGAGATCAACCAGCGCAGCAAATCGTCGGGATCGATTGTCTCGCCCACACGCCAGGCGCGGGTGGCCGTGGCGATTTCCTCGACAGTCGGAACCGGCTGCAGCAGGGCCGGCAGTGCAGTGACGACCACCTTGACCGTTCCGCTTTTCGAGCCTTTTTTTACCGAATTTTGGAGTGCTCGCAGGATTCGTAAGCGACTGCCGAAGACGGTGTCTTTGACTTCGGTCTCACTGGGCAGAGCTTCCCAGGCCGGAAAGACGACGGGGGTGGTTCCCAGAAATCCGGCCAGATCGCTGGCGAACTCGTCCATTTCGCTCAGTCGCGGCAGGACGACAACTAGTGTGGCGGGGACATCTTGGGCCAAGGCGGCCGAAGCTAGCGCGCAGGCTGAGCCCCAAGCTCCATCGATGGTCGCGGCGGCACCTCGGTGCAACGCCGCTAAGACCTCCGAGAACCCTGTTTGCCGACGCAAAATCGGCACCAGCTCCGGCAATACGTTGGCGGCCGTCATGGTCGGCGGAATTATAGTGCCGATGTCCCATCAGGTACAGGACGCGCTCAGTCAATCGCCGGCGTCACACTTGCCAATTGGAACGGCATCGGCAGCAGTTCTTCCACCGAGAAGATATGGACCGATTCCGCACCGCAGATAATGATCTGGGCCTCCCGGCACAGCTCGGACATCCACTGACGGCAGGCACCGCAGGGCAGCAGTTCGGATAAATCCTGCTCGCCGCTGGCATCAATGCAGGCCAAAGCGACTGCGGTGATGTGGCGATCGCCGTGTGATACCGCGGCGGCGAGGGCTGCCCGTTCCGCACAGAGCGCCAGGCCGTAGCTGGCATTTTCGACATTGGTGCCGATGTGAATTCCCTGCTCACCCAAGACCGCCGCACCGACGCGGAAACGGGAATAGGGAGCGTACGCGGATTGAGCGGCTTCACGTGCCGCGGCGATCAAACGTTGACGATTTCCGGTTGAGACATGAGCCGCCATGCTTCTTCCTCACAGAGATGTCGAGTCCACGGACCGTAAGACAGCGAGGCGTCTTTGGAAAATTTGCTGCGACTGGCGGGGTTTTGTCGAGGAGCAAACGACGCCTGATGGGGTTCAGCTTACTCCGGTGATAACGTCACTGGAAGATCGCTTGGAAGAACTTGGCAAGCATGTCGAATTTTTTATTTGATGCCCGTGTGGCCTGACTCTCTGAGTCGGGAGATTTTTCTAAAAGACGAAGAACCCGACTCAGAGAGTCAGGCCACGGACTACGGGCAGGTGATGCTCAGAGGGCGTGTCAATTCGGGCGTTCCGCCGGGATTGAACTGCAGCCGGGCCACCGCTTCGGCATGAATGGTATATGGGCCGAACGTCACGCCGGCAAACATCTTCCACAAGCTGGGGACTTGCTGGGCATGGATCACACGGGCACCGTAGTAGTTCGTTGAACTGGGGGCATTCCCCGCGTCCAGCACGCCATCGCTGGTGAGATTGCCCAGCAGAATGTCCCCTTCGCATTGAGAATTGTCATTCGTCCCGCCGCCACCCGCGTTGCTGTTGATGGTGACCGGATAGCCGAGGACGGTGTTCGCGTGGGCGAAGTTTTGAGCGGCCGTGCGGGCGAGATTGGTATCGCCGGTGGCCTTCCATTCTTGAACCGCAGCGAGGGCCGCGGCTTCGGTGGCCGTTTCCAATTCCATCCGTGCCTGCCACACCGTGCCCACGTCGGTCAGAACGATGAGCAGGGTGAAGATCGCCGGCACCGCCGCAATGATCCAGACCGTCGCAATGCCGCGCCGGTGCGGGCCAGGGAAGCGACGAGAATCAGCAGTTGTTACGCGTCGCATGAGAGCACTTTTCGGAACAGTCAGGGCCAACACAAATGAGGTGTCACACAGTCAACAAATCACAAAAATTCCGTCGTCGCAGTGGGGCGTTCTCCGGTCACTGCTCATAAGGATAAGTCGTGGTCAATTCGACCGTCTGGTCGCTGGTGCTGTAGCCGAACGTGCTGAGCAAATCGGGGGTCAGCCGTGACAAGTCTACCGAGACCGTCACCCGGACGGCATTGTTCGGCATAACGGGCAGGTTCGGATCGGCGGCCAGACCGTCGGTAGCCACATATCCGGAGGCAACCGTATGCCGGAGAGTGACTCCGCGACTGGCATTTTGACCGAATCCGGCCGTGAACAGCTGCCGGTCGACGGCGGTCCGGATCGCGGTGGCCGTGGTATTGGTCAGGGGCGGGTCGGTCGGACTGCCTAGCCCGGACGTCTCGGCGGCGATCTTCGTTCCCATGCGTGCGGCTTGAGACACCTGTTGGATATTGATGATGATCAAGGAAAACTCAATCACCGCCAGCAACAGGACCAGCAACACCGGGAACGTCAGGATCAATTCCACGACGATCACCCCGCAACGCTGCAGGGGGGACCTGCGAGTCTCGGCGGATAGGCGTCGTGGCGTCATCGGTTAACAACCTTACTTTCGAACCCAATGCGGTCAGGAGCGGACAGCGCGTACTATATCATAGGGTAGTTTGCGCACCGCGCCCTACCCCACGCAATACAAACGCTGTGCCAATGCTCATCTAAGTTGAGAGTCCAGGAAACGCCAGAGTGGATTGAGGGGGTAAGCTCGAAATATTGGATTGCGCGGACAGGTTGTGTGGCATTTCCGTGACCGGAAACCAGTCCGCCAAGTTTGAGCGAGAATCGAGGAATGTTAACTCTTGGCGGATGTGTTAACAGTGGTTAACGCTTTCGCCCGCCGAGGTGCGGAGATTCGTCGCTGCTTTTACCTCCCAGGGGGCCTGGCGGATTGATCCGTGAGTTTCGAAATGGAACTTAACAGGCAAGGCTGATGCATCGGTATTTGGAGTGAATGAGGAATCCCCGTCGCCTCGCGGGAACCTCCTCGTCCGCAGCTCGCCTGGTCGTTAGAAAAAGTGGCTTTGGAACAATCTTCTTGCTCGGTAAATCTTCTCTATTTTGCCGTTTCGGAACGGTGCTAATCCTTGAATTATTATTGGGTTACGAAGACCACGAGACCTTGGGACGGCTTCCTGGCTTGGGTTCAAGTCGGACCGCCTCACGACACGATTATCCGGAGGAATGAATAGCGTCCGTCTGATCGATACAGAGTGACTTGCGGCTCACCTCGGGTAGCGACTGGATTGGTGCGCGAGCCACACGACGGGCTTAGTCTGTGTGTTTAACAGGCGAAGCGTTCGTGCGGATGTAAGATGAATGACGTGGGACCGAGCCTGACCGAGCGCGATCGATCCTCGAAGCAGTAGAAGCGATGTGGTGAGCCATGTACGAAGGACATTTTCACTTGGAACGCCGGCCGTTTGCGGCGACGCCCGATCCAGGATGTTGTTATCTGTCTCCGACGCAGACGCCCCTGTTTCAGACCGTGGGCCGGTGCATCGAAAGCGGACAGGGAATTTCTATCCTCACCGGTCCCGCCGGGATCGGTAAGACGTTGCTCGTTCAAGTCCTGCTGGCTGAATCCGCACATCGCTTTACTACCGTCTATCTAGGCACTGGGCAGTTCCCCACACGGCGCGCTTTGTTGCAGGCCATTCTGTATGAACTCGGCCAACCATATGGTGGCATGACCGATCAGGAATTGCGGCTGGAGCTCAATACGGCGTTACGCAATTTGATCTCGCAACGTGACGGTCTTTTGCTGATTCTCGATGAAGCCCATCTGTTGTCGGACCGCTTGCTGGAAGAGGTCCGCTTGCTCGCCGATCTGGCTCAGCATGGCGTCCCTTTGGTGCGTGTCGTTCTCAGTGGCAATCCGGAATTTGAAGAGCGGCTGACTGCCCCCGCACTGGCAGCCTTTAATCAGCGTGTCGCGTGCCATGTGGCTCTGGAAACACTCACGCAGCAAGAATCGATCAGCTATCTCGAATACCGCATTCAATGGGCGGGTGGCAGTATTGAGCCGCTGTTTGAGCGAGATGCGTTGAAGCTGATCGCCTATGCCAGCGACGGTGTGCCGCGCTGTCTGAATCAACTGGCCGACCATTCGTTGCTGCAGGCCTATCTGGCCGGCGCCTCGACGGTGACTGCCGCCATCGTGCGCCAAGCATTGGCCGATGTGCAGCAATTGCCGTTGCGCTGGAATCCGTCGGCTTTGCATGATCGTTCGGTGCGTTCCACGGCGATCGTTCCCAGCTCCATCGAAGTCGAAGAGACCAGCCATTCCTCAGTGGCCCCTTTGGCGAGTGCCGACGATGCCTTTGAAGTCGGGGCCACCGACGAGCGTGAAACCGCGTGCTTTGAATTTGGTGCGGGAGACGGCGCGAGCTCCATGACTGTTTCAGCCCCCGCTGGTCAGGCTGAAATCGAAGAGATTCCCGCGTACGAAACGGACTTTGAGCCCTCCCATTCGAACGAGTCCCCCGCGGAGGCTGCGTCAGTATTTGAATTTGGTGCGGACACCGAATCGGACGTCGAAGTCGAAGCTGATGCCGAGAGCGACGAGGACGAAGACGGTCCTCCGTTGTTCGCGTGGCTCGCCAAGCCCAAGAAGACCGAACCCGAAGTCACGCCGACCCGGGGCAATTTCTCCTCATCCAGCTTTACCATTCCGACCCGTGGGCGGACGCGTTCGCCCGCCGTCGAGCAAGAAGTCGTCAGCACGGCCCCCTTGGCCGGTGTCGAACTGGTGGGGAAACGGGCTGCGGAACCGCTGCGCGTCGCGTCGCCCGTCAGGTCGCGGCCCGCATTTGCGCAGCGGGAACTTCCGCCGGAAGAGGTCGTTGTTGACGGGTACGCTCGGCTGGATGCCCGGTCGACGCCCATGTTCCCCCGCCCTGCTCCGACCCTGCCCACTCCGGTATTCGCCGCGGCTCAAGCAGTGGCTCAGCCAGCAGCCGAAGTGGACGAATTGTTTGTGGAATGGCCCGCCGCGACAGCGACTGCCACTCTGGAGTCGTCTCCGGCAGCGGCAGATCGGATGACCAGAAAACCGCTCTCCGAGACAATTCGGCAGGCCGTTCGCACTGATTCCATGAGTCAGCCGCTGGAACGGATCGACTCCATCAGTGCGTTGTTGGAAGAGTCCGAGGAACATTCTCGCTCTGGTACCGGGGTCGAGTTGATTACCGACTATGGGGTGGAGCGGATCGACGTCGACTTGCCGGCCAACGCCGAGTTGCCTGCCGGAGTCACGGCCCAACATCGGATGCCTGTCGACTTGGAAAACTGGATCGGATCGACGGTTGTCGAAGTCGGCCGTGATCTGCAGCAGAACATGGCGACATCGTTCCCCGAACTGGTGAACCGTCAACGGGCAAACAAGCTGAATGAACTGCTGGAAGATATCCAGCGGGCCAGTCAATACGATGTCGTGGAACCGGATGCGGCGGTCACCAATACCCGCGTCGATCCGCGGCCGGAAGTTGTAGATTCCGCGGAAACCAGTGCCGTTCCCGCACCGAATCATAACTTCAAGAACTTCTTCAGCATGTTGCGCCGCCGTCAGACGCGATAAGCTTGTGGGGCGGGCTGCGGCCCTTTTTCTCCCCCATCAGCTTTGTAATTCGGAATCACCCCACGCATGGATGAGGCATATCACCGAGCACTCGTGTCTGGCAAACTCCAGGGCTGGCAACCAGCCCTGACACGGCTTGGTCTAAGTGGTCTGGCGCTGGGGTATGGTCTGGCAATGCGGTGCCGGTCACTGGGCTATTCCCGGCGATTCCTGCAGACGCAGCGTGTTTCCGTACCGGTCATCAGTCTGGGAAACATCACCACCGGGGGGACCGGAAAAACTCCCTTCGCCGCGTTTATCGCCCAGTGGTTTCGAGAACGTGATATTCGCGTTGCCTTCTTAAGCCGTGGCTATGGTGCTGACCCGGGGGCCGTGAATGACGAAGCGTTGGTGCTCAATCAACTTTGTCCCGACGTGCCCCATCTGCAAAATCCCGACCGAGTGGCCTCGGCGGCGATCGCCATTGAGGAACTCGAGAGCCAGCTGTTGATTCTAGACGACGGTTTCCAGCACCGGCGGCTGGGCCGCGACCTGGATGTTGTGTTGCTCGATGCGACCAACCCCTGGGGCTACGGAGCCCTGCTGCCCCGAGGCTTGTTGCGCGAACCCTTGAGTGCCCTGCGACGGGCTGATTTGGTGATCCTGACTCGAGTCGATAGCGTCACAGAGGCGGACCTCCAGCAGATCCGGCAGCGGTTGCAACGCATTCGTGGCACGGCAGCATGTGTTGAGTCCAGTTTCCCCATACGCCGCCTGGTGAACTCCGCCGGGGAAACGACCGAGTGGTCAACGCTGGCCCCGGATCGCGTGGCCGCCTTTTGTGGCATCGGCAATCCGGCTGCCTTTCAAGGGATGTTGGCCCGACGCGGTGTGACCATTGCCGCCGACCGCTTTCGCACGTTTCCTGACCACTACCGTTACACGCGTGAGGACGTTGACGCCCTGCGCGACTGGGCCGACAAGCTGGGGTCGCCGGTGGTACTGACCACCCAGAAGGACCTCGTCAAGCTGGATCTTTCCCGACTCAACCAATCGCCCCTCTGGGCCGTCGAGATCGGTACCGAAATCCACGCCGGCCGCGAACTCCTCGAACAGCGACTGACCGAAATCCTCCAACGCATCCCACCCTCGGACGACGCGTGTTGGGATTCGCACGAGTGAGTGTGGGCTGGGACTATCGTCTCCCGTTGATCTGTCGATTACGATAAGCGATCGACACCTCAACGGAACGCCTCCCTTTGCTTTTGGTCACACGTGCTTTATGTCATCGCCTGAAATTCACACGGCCGAACAATATACCGCACACAAGCTGGACCTGCCCGAGGGCGGTCGCTGGACGGAACTTGTGGTGGGCGAGGTCGTCACGCTGGAGCCGCCCGATGACCAACATGGAAACGTCGTCCGGAATTTGATGCTGGCGTTTTCCAAGTTTGCTCACAAAACCCAGCTGGGTTATGCCTGCTGCGAGATCGGGCTGGTCACCAAGCGAATCCCCGATACTGTGCGGTGCCCGCCAGTCAGCTACTTCGTATCCGGACCGCAGTTCGTGGAGATCGACAATCTCGTCGCCCGCACCAAGCCGGCGGTGGTGGTTGAGATTGCGTCCACGAACGACCGCCGCCGCCAGATGGAAAATTGCATCCTCGAGTATCAGGAATGGGGGGTTCCCCTGATCTGGGTCGTTGATCCACACGACAAGAAAGTGCATGTCTTCCAGCACAATCGCTCGGTGCAACATTATTCGGAACATCAAATCCTGTACGGCAGCTCAATTCTGGACGGCTTTGAGTACCCCGTGGGAGACTTATTCGCACTGCCCCCCTGGTGGAATGCCAAAGTCGAACGCGGCCAAACTCCGTAGCTTGCTTGGTGGCAATTCAAAAGAGGTTGCACCACGGAGACACGGAAAACACGGAGTTTTAAAAGGGATGAAGAAGAGTTTTTAGCCACGGATGGACACGGATCAAACACGGATTGGGTCAGCGTGTTGTGGACATTGTCCGACGATTGTAGTCAGTCCTGAAGTAGTTGGTTGGCGTCATAAGATAACACCAACAAAGGATGATCTATTCCGTGTTTCATCCGTGTCCATCCGTGGCAAAAAAACTCTTCGTAATTTCAATGCTTTTCGGCACTCAGTGTTTTCCGTGTCTCCGTGGTGAATCAAATCTGAAGAGTTGCCTTAAAGAGTCCGGCTAAGCAATACACAATTCATTTTTCTATTCCGTCTGCTTGCAAAAGGAAGCTCACCTTGTCGCAGCCCCCTCCGGAATTTGCTGAAGAATTTGTTCCAGATAGTGTGATTCCTCATCAGACGTTGCCGCCGTTGCGGTATCGCGATCTGCCCGAGGCCCCGCATTGGCGCAAGCTGGTCGGCCCCAGCATCATCCTGGCGGGATTGGCTCTGGGGTCGGGTGAGTTCATCTTCTGGCCCTACGTCACTTACAAGTCGGGCTTCGTCTTTTTCTGGGCCTGTATGCTCGGCGTGTTGACCCAGTTCTTTATGAATCTGGAGATCGAACGCTGGACATTGGCGACCGGCGAAAGTGCCATCACGGGCTTTTGTCGACTCAGTCGAAAATGGGCCTGGGTGATGCTGACGATGAACATCGTCCCCTGGATCTGGCCCGGCTGGGCTATGGGGGCCAGTACGATGTTGAGCTGGATGCTGTTCGGCGTGGATATTAAACCGTTAGAAGTGACGGCTCCCTTGAGCCATCTGTCGGCGACCATTCCGGCGGACCTGCAGTCCCAACTTCACTTTGATCAGAACCATCAAACCTTGGTCTGGAAGGGAGCCCAAACGGCCGAACAAAGCCTGGCCGTCAAGAATCTGGACCCTGCGCCCGAGTTTCAACAGGCCGCGGCCACGATCTCGGACAAGGTCCGCAAGACGGGGGGCTTGAAGCATGACGCCTTGTACGTCCCCTGGTTGGCGATTGCCACGCTGTTGTTAGTGGGGATCGTGCTGACGTCGAGCCCGGTCGTGTATAACACGGTGGAGGCCCTGCAGTCGTATCTCGTCGGACTGATCTTTGTCATCGCCATCACGTTGGGAATATTGATCATCAAGCCATACGCCGTGTGGGCGATGGTGTCGGGGATTATGAATGTGGGGGGCTTGCCACCGGCCGACAGTGGGCTGGAATTTATGGCGCTGCTGGGAGCTTTGGCGTTCGCCGGAGCGGGCGGCACGATGAATTTGGGGCAGAGCAATTTCATCCGTGACAAGGGCTATGGGATGGGCAAATACATCGGCCGCATCACCAGCCCCTTGACCGGTAACGAAGAGCCCATTGCCGATGTCGGGTTCCACTTCCATCACACGCCCGAAAATATGCGTCGCTGGCGCGACTGGTGGCGAGCTGCCAACATCGAACATTTCTTTAGCTTCTACCTGACCTGCGTGGTCTCGTTGATGCTATTGGCGTTGATCTCGTACTCGTTGTTCTACGGTCCCGATGGTCGGCTGTTGCCGGGTATGGAGCGGTTTGGCGGCGGGATGGATTTCGTCTGGGGTGAGGCCACTCTGATTCAAAGTCAGTTTTCCAGTCTCTGGATGGGCAGTGCGTTCCGGTTACTGTTTTGCGTGATGGGCATGGCCCTGCTCTTCACCACCGAACTGGGCGTTTTGGATGCTGCCGCTCGGATCTCGGCCGACATCATCAAGATCAACGTCCTGCGTGAAAATCCTCGCTGGACATTGGCCCGATTGTACTTCGTGATCCTGTGGATCGAAATTCTGGCGAGCGTCGCCATTCTGGCGACAGGGGCGCTGGTGCCAGGGTTCTCGGAGCCGTTGTTCTTGTTGAAGACCTCGGCCGCGATGAATGGCCTGGTGATGTGCATCTACGGCATGCTGTTACTGTATTTGAATCTGAAGATCATGCCCCGATCGCTGGCCATTACCCCGTTACGATTCGTGGCCATGGTCTGGGCCTGTGCCTTTTTCGGGTACTTCAGCATCCAGGCTCTCCAGTTGGAGGTCTGGCCGATGATCAAGAGCTGGTTCTAGGGAAATGACGGATGACGAAACCCGAATGACGAATGAATGACCAAATCCGAATGACGAAACGGTTTCGGCCGCGTGAAGTCGTCATTCGGGTTTCGACATTCGTCATTCATTTCCTCCGTACTCTCGCGGTACAATCGGCGATTGACCTCCTTACGTCTCTTTGCGAAATCCATCATGCATATTCACGCTCATGCTGTTAATCGTCCCGAAGTCCCCGCGCTGAAGTTATCCCCGCGGTTTCGGCACGATATCACGTATTTTGCGGCTCATCCGTCCGACCTCGGGAGGCCAGCACTGCCGCCGGGGGAGTACTACATTCAGCTGGAAGAAGCCCGCGTGACGTTGGATGACGGCGTGTTTCGAATCGTGTCGCCGCTGGATAGCGACAATCGCACCGAGCTGGAAATCACCGAAGAGCAAGAAGACTGGCTGAAATGGGTCGTGGAATATCAGGTCGAACATCTCCGTCTGGCGTAAGCCGCCACAGACGTAATGCGCTCCCCTGCGAGCTTTACCTCCTCGCAGCGACGCACGAGACCGGGAACGCAGGCGTTTCCCGCAATTCTTTGAAGTCTCATCTGGACGTTCGCTGAACGCCGCGGAATGTTCGCCCGGCGACGTGTCCTCTCACACGTCGCCCGTCCCAAATACTGGCCGCTGACCGACCGCTTCGCCGAACTCTTAACGAGCAGCGTGTGTCACACGCTGGCCTTTCTCTGATGCGAAGAACTCGCGTTTCCCTGAAATATTACGCATTTGTTACGACCGGCTAAGCTGACTTGTCCGCATTGGCATAGATTGTGCTTATCAATCCAATGTGTCAGCCGTTTTCCTTGCCATCGGATGCCCGAAGTGTCATCCCCCGAGGAATCACGGTGTCTCGTATCTGTACCCACGCCTCGGAGTTTTGATTCCGAGCTGGTGACGCTCAGTTTTTAACTAGGGAGTGTGCCATGAGCATTGCCGAAACGATCCACGAAACGGAACTCGAACTCATCTCCCTGCGACGCTATGCACACTCGTGTTCGTGCTGTACTTATCTCGGGCCGTGGAATGAATACGACCTGTATTTTTGCGAGCAGTGCTGCATCGTCCCTTCGGTGGTCGCCCGGTGGGGTTCAGACCGACCTGACTATGTCAGCGGCTTGGACGAAGTGACGCAGAGTGTCACACCTCATCTGCGGGAAGCCAAGCGTCGTGCGGAACAGCTGGGACTGATTTAAGCCCCTCTCGTAAAATCGACTGTCCCTCTGTGGTGTTCCATCGAACATACAGGGGGCATCATTTCGAAGTTGTCCAATCTTCCGCTGCACGCCCTGCCTCCACGAGGACGAACCCTTCGGTTCAAATCGGGCTGCGATTCCTCAAACATCTTCAATGGCCGACTTGCCCGGACAAACTTGTTCGGGTGTTGCCATTGGTGCTTTGGCCATTTGCTGGCCTATAGAGGACCCGCGCGCAACCGTAGCCTGACTCTCCGAGTCGGGTTCTTCGTCGCTGTTAGAAGAACTCGGCTTAGAGAATCAGGCTACGGTGTGAAGTCGAATGAGCCACAACCTCTTGTTCGCTGTGCTCACCCAGATTCAAGAATCTGGGCTACCCCGCGACTTCGTCGTTATCGAGAAAAAACTTCGTGAACGCTCTTTCGGTTACAGCAGGTTGCTGGCCAGTTCGGCGAGTTCGCTGCGTTCGCCTTTCTCGAGCGTGACGTGGGCGAACAGCGGCTGCCCGACCATGCGATTGATCAGATAGCTCAACCCGTTGGACAATGAATCGAGATACGGGTGATCGATCTGCTCGATATCGCCGGTGAACACGATCTTCGTCCCTTCGCCCGCACGTGTAATGATCGTCTTCACTTCGTGTGGCGTCAGGTTTTGCGCTTCATCCACAATAAAGAAAACACGCTGCAGGCTGCGGCCACGGATATAAGCTAGAGGGGTTACTTCTAGATGATTAGCCGTTAACAGATCCTGGGTCTTAGACGGCGACCCTGCCAGTTCAGACAACGGATGCCGCATCACGGCCATGTTGTCATACAGCGGTTGCATATACGGATCGAGTTTGGCTCCGATATCGCCAGGCAAAAAGCCCAGGTCGCGGTTGCTCAGAGGCACGACGGGTCGTGCGATCAGAATCTGGCGGTAGCGCGGGCGGCATTCCATCGCGGCGGCCAAGGCCAGCAGCGTCTTGCCGGACCCCGCTTTCCCTGTCAGCGTGACGAGTTTCAAATCGTCATTCAACAGGGCTCGTAGAGCAAACGACTGTTCTGCATTGCGTGGTGAGATGCCCGAGGCCGACAACTTATCGATTCGGATAAACGATCGTTCAACCGGATTGTAGGTCGCCAGGACCGACTTCGAACCGTTACGCAACACGAAGTTTTCGTTCGCGATCGGCTTGGACACGCACTCCAGTTGCTCGGCGGGAACGTGGCCACCACCGCCAAAAAACAGGTTTACGGACTCTGTTGAGAGACCTTCGACCAGCCGCTTTCCGGAGTACAGCTTGTCGATGCTTTCCACTTTATCGGTGCTGTAATCCTGGGCCGTTAGTCCGAACGACTTGGCCTTCATCCGCAGATTAGTGTCCTTGGTCACCAGGACGACCGGCCGCGGTGCTTCTCGCTGTTGCAGCGTTAAGGCCACATTCAAAATACGGTGATCGGGACAATCCGCGAGAAAGGCATCTTTCAGCCGTTGAGTGTGATCGGCTTCCAGGACGACGCGGATCGATCCGAGTCCTGGGCCGAGTGACGTGCCAGCGACTGCGAGGACATCTCCAGTCAACTCATCCAGCTGGCGTAGAAACGACCGAGCTTGAAAATTGATGTCGTCATTGCCCTTTTTGAACTGATCCAGTTCTTCCAGGACCGTGATGGGAATCGCGACGTCGTTCTCTTGAAAATTCCTCAGACAGCCTGCGTCGTGCAGGATGACGTTGGTATCGAGAACGAAGAGCTTGGAACCTACGTGGGACGCAGTTACCCTCATTCCATCCTCCTTGATAGGCGACTTAATGCGGACTGCCGCGCCGATATCCGACTCGGCAATCCGATACTACCCTCGCCATATCACAGGGTCAACGGCACACAGGGGATACGCCCGCTAAGTTCGCATCAGGATCGACGCGACAAGTCGTTCGCGGCGATCGTGAATGATCCCAGCGGATGCCCTACACAGGACAATATATTTTATACGTCCCCGGTGTGTCGCGTTGACCGCACGACACCAAATTGCGGGATGCTCAGCAGTTTTCTGTATCCGGTGCGGATTGGACACCGGTCGAACCGGCGTCGGATGCAGGTCAGAGCGGAATGAGGTTCCTACTCCCGGTGATCCGGAATGCCTGCCGCATTCATGGGGAATTCATACAGATTTTTGCGAGGGCGAATTTTGTCATAGTCGTTGTTCGCTCCGCGAACTGAACGCGATCGCAGTAGTGGGTTGGAATTGGCATTCAACTTGATACTAACCCTAACCCGCTACTGCGGCTGCGTTATGTTCGCGGAGCGAACAACGACTATCACCGTCCCAACGGTCCGGTGAGAGCCTCATTCGCCAGGAGCGCTGAGCTGTGGACCGCTGATTACCGGCTCGGATTCCGTCGCCTGCAATTGTGCCAGGTGGAGCTGCAAGATGCGGCGGACTTCTTTCGTCGTTTGAATGGCCTGGTGAACTTTGACATGCTCTGCAGGCACGATCAATTCCGACGCCACGCCATCCAGATGCGCGCTCTCATAGGAGACGACACCGTCCGTTTGCTCGTCGGTTTTGCAATGCGCCCCTTCCGAAATCGGCAGGACTCCAATGATGGAGTGATAAGTGACCTCAGGAGGAGGCGACCGCGACCGCAGGATTCGTAGTGCGAGCGAGTTCGGAGCCAGCAAATCGACGCTAGTCGGAACGTGGCCTCCCGGCAGATCGGGGATCTTGCGGATCATCTCTCGCGAGGCCTCGGCCAAGTCACTTCTCAGGCGGACCACACGATTGGCCAACTGACCGGGCAGCCCGGGGCTCAGGGATGATCCGTGGTGTGGTGTGGCGATGAACACGACCCGCTTGACCGACTGTTGTCGTTCGAAGAAGAAGGCTCGTCGTAGTTCCGTTTTGACTTTGGGGCTCAGGTCCAAGCTATCCAGCGGTTTCGCACTGACGATCTGCCATAGGTCTTCGCCGCCGTCGATGGTCATTAATTTGCACAACAAACCGCCCATGCTGTGCCCCAGCAGGACGGTCTGATCGAAGGCCGCATCTTGGTGTTCCGGATCCAGGTCTTGCCGCAGCTTCACGAGCGCTTCGCGGAAGTCGGCTGCCGATGTGGGGAACGGGTCGCCGGTGGGATAGAAGTACGACCAGAATTGATACCGATCGCGCAGCTCGGGGTCGGCGAGCAAATCATTAAACAACGGAGCCCAGGTGATCGGCGACGAAGCCAGCCCGTGCACGAAAATCACCGGAATCTTTCCCGGCTGATATGGCTCAAGCATACAGATGCCCGAGTATTCTCGAACACAATCTGAGTGGATGAAGCCGACATAGGCCAGCAAATCCAGCTGCGTTTGCGAAACGGTGCTCGCCAAAGGCGTGGTGAAATCGGCTGCCAGTCCGAGCGTTTTTCCCATGATAATCGTCGTGGGAACCGTCATCGAATTTGCCAACTGCAGCCGTGTCGGGACTTTCGCGCCTTCGTCGAAGTGCAACACGATGGTGGCGGCGAATGAAACCAAGTCGGGGGAATAGTGGTGTCCCGGGGGCTGTTTCTGTTCTTTGCGATGAATCAGGACTGGCACGCCCACGCCGGGGATTCGGTGCCCGCGTTCGATTCCCACGACCTCCAGATCGTCGCAGAGCTCCACCTTTCCGAATTCGGCGAGGTCCCGCAGGAATCCCACCTGCTCCACAGGGACCGTTTGTCCCACGCTGGGCAGGATGATTTGGGATTGCGGATCCAGAGTGCCGGAGCGGAGAGCGAGTCGCACGCACTGCGTCACGGCTCCGTTATAGAGATCCTTGCCGCGCTGCAGCTGCTGGTCATGAGACTCCGGCCACCCCAGCAAGCGGTACGACTGGCGGGCACAAATGAGGTACCAGCGAGACGCTTCTTCCGTCGACTGCAGCTGAGCTGCCCGTCCGGCGTGATAAGCCAGTTCGGCGGACGCCAGCAATTTGGCCGGCTCGGAATCGGTCGTCGGATCATCCAGCAGCGACAGCAACGCCGTCTTGTCTGGGCGTCCGTTGTCCATGAACTGCCGCGACTCGGGCGAGATCGATTGGTACGCGAGCGCATCGGGCCGGTTGATACGGCGCACCCCGATACTCGAGCAACCTTCCAGGACCAGCAGGCAAAATAAGATTGCCCAAGTTCCCAGTAGCTGCCTTCGCGGCCACAGATTAACTCGGGCCATAGCAGGGCCTTGAGAACACGAAAGCACGAAGGTGTCTGGAGGACGCCTCCAAACCGCGACAGGGATACCGCAAATCGAAATTTAAGACAACACCAGATTCGACAGATTGGGGATTCCGCCGTACCGGAATCTCAAAGTCATCCCCCACGGAGTGGGGTAGCCCAGATTCTCGAATCTGGGTGAGCGCAGCGAACAAGAGGTTGTGGCTCATGACGGCTCCAACAAATCCACGATCGCTGAATGAAGACTCCGCGCGCAACCGTAGCCTGACTCTCTGAGTCGGGTCCTCTTCGTAGGAAAAAGAACCCGACTCAGAAAGTCAGGCTACGGGCTTAAAAAACTCTTCGTCGAATTTTCTCTGCGTTTACTTCGTCAGCAGAGCTGTCTCACTCGTGGCCTTCAGTGGCAATTCAAAACAGGCAATCTCTTCAGCATTGCGAGTAAAAAGCTTCCCGTGGGCAACAACTGGGTGATTCCAGGTCTTGCCTTCGATGGCTTTAAACCGAGTGATCTCCTTGTGTTGTTTTGGTTGAGCTTCCACCAGCACGGCTTCTCCCAGCTCCGTCAGCACTAGCAGCAACTTTTGCTCGTCGAGCAGCAGGACTTCCCCGTTGCCGTAGCCTCGTGCCCGCCAGGCCACGCGACCGTCGGCCAGATTGACGCACATGAAAATGTTGCCGTCAAAGCCATAGGCGTGATCGCCCGTCACGACGAAATCGTTGTAGTAAGGTTTGAACGTCCGCACGGTCCAGACTTCTTTGGTGCTCCAGGTATCCCCGTCGAGTTCGACGTGGATGCGTCGCGTTCCGATACCCAAGCCCGTGCCGATCAGGATGTCAGATTCACTGATCACAGCCGGCTGCACGACGCGGGCAATGCCTTCTGTTGGCCAGGCGTGCTGCCACAGGACGGCACCCGTTGTCGGCCGAAACGCCGTCATCCCCGCATTGGTCGTGATGAGTAGTTGTTCGACCCCGCAGACCTTGGAAAGTTGAGTGGAACAATAGCTGAGGTCCCCTTCACCCGCGGCCCAGGCCATGTCTCCCGTCTCCGCATTGTAAGCCAGCACACTCTTGCCGCTGGGGCCACCCGCGAAGACCGACACGAGTCCTTCCGCAATCAACGGTGAGCTGGAAAATCCCCAATGCGGGATCTTCGCCCCCGAGTCTGCGGCGATGTCCTTCGACCAGATCAATTTTCCGGTGGTGGCGTGCAGGCAGTTCAACTGACCGTTCGCCCCCAACGCATAGATCCGTCCGGCGTGGAAGGTGGGCGTGCCGCGTGGACCGGCTCCGGCGATCACTTCGAAGAACCGAGTCGTATCGTGATGCGACCATTCTTCGACACCCGTGGTGGCGTTGTAGCAGACGACGAACTCGTCATTGCCACGTTGTTCTTGAGTATAGAGTCGGTCGCCGATGATGGTAACTGAGGACCAGCCGGGGCCGATCTGATGTCTCCAGACTTCGCGTGGAGGTGCCTTCTCCCAGTTGGTGCCGATTGCGACCCCTTCCAGCCGTCCGTCTCGTAGCGGCCCGCGAAAGTCGGTCCAGTCTCCAGGTTGGGCACTCAGTTCGACCGCCGGAGCCGATTCTTCCACTTTCGCGGGCACTTCTGCGGCAGGTTTCTCGTCTGACTTCAGAGCGGTCAGGAATTTTTGTTCGGCGGTGGGTGTCCACCGCCAGCTAAATTTGGCGTTAAAACTGCCATCGGTCCCTTCGATTCGCAGCGTACTAAAGAAGGCCCCCAGAGCAACGAACAACAACAGCAAGCCGACGCGGCGTGTGGGCCAGGCGAGCTTCATTGTCAGAACCAGCCAGACCACCCAGACTGTCGATACCAACGGCAAGCCATACAGAATGAGTCCCATCGCGGGGAAATCGGTGCCGCACACCACGATTGTCACGATGGAGATCGCCACCAGCGCACCGGGAACCAGAAGCCGGTCCGACCAGCGTAACCGGCTGGCAAATAGCCACCACAACATTAATAGCAAGACGGCTGCTGCCGGGGCGAGAATCAGACCGAAGAAGAACTGCGAGGGTGTCCCAGCCCCGACGGAAGCCCACCCGCGGACGGCTGCCAACAGAGCGAAGATCGCCACACCCGGCCACAGACGCAGTCGATTGGGCGGGGGATTCGCGACACTTTGAGGCTCGGCTTGCATTGTTGGTTGACTCATGGAACACTCCACTGAAACGTTTTGGTGGCCCACCTGGAATAGGTACCGGTATATTATGGCCCGGTACAGTAAGGGTCAATATTGTCTTGGAAAGCTGTGCAGCTGATGGTTGAACCGCAGGACCTCGCCCCGCTGATGGCCGAATTTGGTCGCGGCTACACGCGCAAGATCTTTTCGGAAATGGCCCGGGCGGGGACCACACCCGCTCGCGCGCGGCTGTTGATGACACTGCAGTGTCACGGCAGTTGCAAGATGACCGATATCGGCGGCTATCTCGAGGTGACCCCGCGCAGCGTGACGAAGTTGGTCGACGGTTTAGAGCAAGAGGGCCTGGTCGTGCGGGAACCTTATCCCAACGACCGGCGAGCCACCATGATTCGGCTGACGCCGCAGGGAATGATGGTCTGCAAAGAAAGCGCCATGGCCAATCACGCCGCCGTCACAGCTCTCTACGAGCACCTGACAGCGGCCGATCGGCAACATTTGGCAAGGATTCTGAACAAGCTAATCGAAACCTTAAACGCGCAGAACAGCGAAGCATAGTCGTTGTTCGCTCCGCGAACTGAACGCGATCGCAGTCCCCGGCTAAAATCAAAATCACCCTTCAAAATCACATTCAGCCCGAGTAAATCCCCGCACGCAGCGCCAGCAAGTGCCGTAGCCTGACTCTCCGAGCTGACTTCTTGGCACAAGATTTGTATTGAAGCCTGACCGG
>JAZKFE010000106.1:0-3133 GCA_040386595.1 Planctomycetota bacterium
CCCCCCGACCCCAAATCCGCCCGCCATCGTTGAGAATTCGCGATCACCAATTTCTCCTCGCGTCGTCGAGCGTGGCACATTCCGGGCGAGCCTCTCACTCCGTTTTCTGCAGCAATTGATGCGGAAGACCCCTCACAGCTGGAAAGTGGATTTGGAGGTCGTTGAGGATCTCGGGTACACTGGCGCTACCGCGGCGCAAGGCGTCAGGATCAGATTCGCAGTCGGTTCTATTCAGGATGATGAGGTAGAAGCATGTGTCGTCAATGGCTGCTTGCGGGGCTCCTCGTGGGTTGTGGAATCTCCGCGATTTGGGCCGAGGATCCGAAGACTGAAACGCCAGCAGGCTCGTCCATCCAAGAGACGGCCCCCGCTAAGGAGAACAATCCGGCAAAACCTGAAACGCCCCCGGCTGCAGACGCAGAGAAAACCGGAACGGCCACTGCCGCAGAGTTGTCGCAGTGGACTCAGGATTTGGTAAATCCGAAGTTTGCCGTGCGTCAGGCGGCCTCGCAAAAACTGGTGCAAGCGGGGAAGGGAGGCATGGACGCGGTGGCCGAAGCGGCCAAGACCGACGACCTGGAACTGGCGACTCGCTGCCTGTCCGTCCTGACCGAGGGTTTGAACTCCAAAACCGAGGAGGTCAAACAAGCGGCCAGAACTGCCTTGCAAAACCTGGCCAAAAGCGAAAACAAATCGGTCGCACAACGGGCGAAGTTGGCTTTGGAGACACCCGTTGGTCTAGATGCGGTCGGTGGCGGACGCCCGGTCGTCGGTGGTCGGAACATCCGACAAGTTCGCGTGAACGTCGTCAATGGTGCCCGCGAGATGAATATCCTGGAAAACGACAAACAAACCGTCATCAAGGATAACAACGGCAAGGATATTACCGTGACCACGACCGAAACGGTCAACGGCCAGAAGGTGACGAAGTCGGCGACCGGTAAAGATGCCGAGGATCTGAAAAAGAACAACCCGGACGCTCACGCGATCTTCGAGAAATACGCGAAGGGGGGCAATGGAGCTCAGCTTCAATTCGGCATCAATGGCAATGGGGTAATTCGGTTTGGACAGCAGATCGGAGTGCCGGCACGCCCGAATCGCCCCCGCATGGTCAATCCGATTAAGGCGGCAGAGGCGTTCGAAGAAATCGACAAGCTGCGTGAGCAGCTGGAAGAGTCCAACGAAAAGTTATCTAAAGCCGCCGAGTCCGATAAGCCCGACACGGCAGATCTCAAAGCCATTTCCGCCGAGATTAAAACGCTGACCAAACGGCTGGGTGAGATTAAGACGGAGCTGCAGATTCCTTAGTGGATTTTTAGATTCCGAGTATCCGGCTTCCGAAGTCCCGATAGGGACGAAAGAACTTAGCCGTGGGTGTAAACCCACGGTACGTATCCCACAGATGAAACCCAGCCCTGAATGGGCGACACTCTGTAGTCTCGCAGGTGTCGCCCATTCAGGGCTGGGAATCAGGTTTAAACGTAGTCCGTGGGTTTACACCCACGGCTAGATTATGTCGTCCCTATCGGGACTGGATTGTTGTTACGCCACTCGGCAGTTGTTTCTGACGTGCACAATATCTCCAAATGCGCAATTGCCATGGTATCCTAATACCCCATGCGGCACGTCAGGCCAAAACTTGTTTGACCACGCTGCCGTGAACGTCGGTTAAACGGAAATCACGGCCTTGAAAACGATACGTTAATCGCGTGTGGTCGAATCCTAACAGGTGCAGGATGGTGGCCTGCAAGTCGTGAATGTGAACTTTATCCTTCGCAATGGAGAAGCCGAATTCATCCGACTCGCCGTGTGAGTATCCACCCTTAACCCCACCACCGGCCATCCACATGGAGTAGCAATCGGGATAGTGATCGCGGCCCAGCAGCATGCCGCCGGCCGTACGTCCTTCTCGGAACGGCGTACGGCCAAACTCACCACCGCAAATGATCAAGGTATCTTCCAGCAGACCACGCTGCTTGAGGTCCTTGATTAAGGCCGCGACCGGCTTGTCCATCGTCGCGCATTTGTTTGTCAGACCGTTTTTCAGGTCGGTGTCGGCTCCGGTTCCATGGAAGTCCCAACCCCAGTCAAACAACTGGACGTACCGCACACCCTGCTCCACCAGCCGACGGGCAAGCAAACAATTATTGGCGAAGCTGGCGCCCCCCGGCTGAGCCCCGTAGGCCTCTAAGGTTGCCTTCGTTTCGTTAGAGATATCCATGACTTCCGGCACGGCAGTCTGCATGCGATACGCCAGCTCGTATTGCGCAATGCGAGTCAAAGTCTCGGGGTTGCCCAATTCCTGGGACTGCAATTCATTCAGATCCCGCAAGGCGTCCAAGCTTTCCCGCCGCATGGCGCGGTCCATGCCGGGAGGATTGGTGACATACAGCACCGGGTCCCCTTTTGAACGGCATTGCACGCCTTGATAGACCGATGGCAGGAACCCGCTGCCGTACGAATTTTTGCCACCGTTCGGCTGAACTCCGCTGGAGATCAGCACCACGAAACCGGGAAGATTTTCGTTCTCTGATCCCAGTCCGTAAGTCAGCCACGATCCGAGCGACGGTCGTCCGGATCGAGCAGAACCCGTGTAAAGCAGCAGTTCAGCCGGAGCGTGATTGAACTGCTCCGTGAACATGGATTTGATCATGCACATCTCGTCGGCCACACCGTGCAGGCCGGGAATGGCGTCGGACAACCACATGCCCCCCTGGCCGTGCTGGGTAAATTTCCGAGGAGTCCCCATTAACTTCGGCACACCCGAGGTGAACGCGAAACGTTTCCCTTTTAAGAACGAATCGGGGCAGGCTTCGTCCGAATGCTTTACCAGATCCGGTTTGTAGTCGTAGAGATCTAAGTGCGGAGGTGAACCCGTTAAGTGCAGATAGATGACCCTCTTCGCTTTCGCCGGCAGCGGGGCCGCTTTGGGAGCCAGCGGGTTAATCACAGAATCCAGGGATGTATCGGAGGGGGACGCGGCCGCCGCATCTTTTCCGAGCAACGCCGACAGGGCAATGGCCCCCAATCCCAACTGCGACTGCTGCAAGAAATGCCGTCGAGTCTGCAGGTTCAGATTTTCCAGTTGTGGATTCATGAGACTGTCCGTTTTTCAGTAGGCTGTGGGCGATGA
>JAZKFE010000107.1:0-8527 GCA_040386595.1 Planctomycetota bacterium
CAACTAACCACAACAAAATGTGCCAAGAAGTCAGCTCTCCGAGTCGGGTCCTCTTCGTTCTTGCCTATGTTTCATTCGTTCCTACGTAAAAAGAACCCGACTCGGAGAGTCAGGCCACGGAAAGGCGGACTCGACACTTTATGCCCGTCGGGTCTATGCCGACTGTTGCTTTTTCTGGGCGAGCTGCTGGCAGGCCAGGGTGAGTAGGCGGGCCATTTCTTGATGGTTGTGCTCGACATGGCGGCCGTAGACGCCGTTATCGAGAGCCGAAAGGACCTGGTGCGGATCAAACTCTTCCGTGGGACGACTGGCGTAATCGAGCGACACCACCGCCAGCTTAGGGGGAGCTTCCGCACCGGCCGTACGCGCGGGTTTGCGTAGCTCTTCTAAAAAGGCACTGCCGATCAAGCTGACGAACGTTCCGAATAACCCCAGTCCGCAAACCATCATGAAGACCGCAACCAGCCGGCCGACCAAGGTCACCGGAACTTTGTCTCCGTAACCGACCGTCGTCAGGGTCGTCATCGTGTACCAAGCGGCGTCCGACAGCTTCGCAAACACCTGCGGCTGAGCCACCTTTTCGGCCTCGTAGATGGCGACCGAACAGATGCAGGCCAACGTCAACACGGCGAACCCGATAATCCCGAATTCATAGCGGACTCGCAGGAAGGCGCTCTGAATGCCGTGCAAGGCGTTGGTGTAACGGTACAGTTTCATCAACCGCACGACCCGCCCCGCGCGAATCAGACGCAACGACCGCATATCGAACATGAAGCTCAGATAGAACGGCAGGATGGCGAGCAAATCGACCAGCGCCATCGGGCGTAACGGATACGACAAACTCCGGGAACTGATCCAGCGAACAAAGTATTCGACGGTGAAGAGAACGGTCACGATCCGCTCGGACCAGAGAAAGAAGGCCGCGGCGTGGTCGGAATCGTTAAATTCCAATTCCAACAGATGCGTGACGATGCCGTACAAAATCAGCAACAAAAAGAAGAATTCCAGATAGCGCTGCTGCGACTTCATATTGATCGCTCAGTCCTTTGAGCTGCGACGTTGCCGATTGAGTTCGCCAAACAGGTCGCATTCGCGTAAATAAACCCCACGCGGTCAGCGGATGATAAATCGGATCGAGTATTTGAACAATACCGTGCGGCCAGTGAGGTAAATACAACGACGCAGCTCGGGTATCACAAATCCTCTGGCTGAATAATGTCACGGGCACTGTGCCAGACGCGCAAGATGTGGACCGTTTTCCCACTTATCGAGAACAGAATGCGATAGGTTCCACGGCGCCTGCCAAAAAGCAATTCACGAATCTCCAATCCGAGATCGGTGGATTCGTCAGCCAACGCACACCGCTCTGGTTTGATTTCCAGCGTGTCGATTGCCTTCCAAATTGCAGCAAACCACTGGTGACCAGCGTCCGTTGCCAACTGCTCCTGAAACCAAGCGAGTACGCCGTCAATATCCGCTTCGGCTTTTTCCGAGATGAGAACACGGTATTTCATGTCACTTGCCCGGCGCTGAGATTCCGTACTTTTTCGCCAAAGCGAGCAACGCGCTTCGAACCGGTTTCGTGCGTCCCGCCGCAACATCAGCCAGCCCCTCGCGAAGAGCTGCAATGGTTTCTTCACGATCCGCTTTCGTCGCAAGCTCAACTAAACGCTGATAGGCTGCAACGTCTTGAACCACGACTTGAGATTTGCCATTCACGGTCAAAACGACGGGATCTCCTGTCTCTCGAAGACGTTCCAGATACTCTGACGTCTGCCGCTTAAAATTCGTCAGCGAGTCGATACCGCTGTGGATGTTCAACATAGCAAGCCCCTTCTAGCATTGAATTCGCACCGAATTTAATGCTACCACACAACAGAACTTGGCGTAAGTGAAATTACCAGAGAGTGATTCGAGGTGACGGCCCCCGTTTGGTCATTCGACATTCTATTCGTCATTCGGATTTCGACATTCGTCATTTCCCTCCTCGCCCTGTCGCATTATTTATTTGCCGTGAAGACTTCCCCACGGGTAAACTAGCGGGAACATCTCTCGTCTGCGGATTCCGCTCATTGGTCTCGATGAAGTAAAGGAAGTCGCGTATGGCTATTTCGCAAATCGAAGGCATCCGTAATGTGGCCCTGGTGGGACACGGGGCCGTGGGAAAGACCACACTCTCGGATTTGATGCTGTTCCGAGCGGGGGTCACGAATCGACAAGGATCGGTCGATGACGGGACGAGTTTGCTCGACGTGGACGATGAAGAACGCGAACGCAAATTCTCGATCAGCTCTCACATCTCACATTTCTCTCGTTCAGGTCATTGGAACAACGTCATTGATACCCCCGGGTATCCCGACTTCATCGGCCAGACCATCAGCGCGTTACGCGGCGTCGAGACAGCAGTCATTGTCATCGCGGCCGACTCGGGAATCGCGGTCAATACGCGAAAGGTCTTCCAGCAGGCTACCCAGGACGGTATGGCGCGGATGATCCTGCTCAATAAGCTGGATCACGACAACATCGATTTCGCCCAGGTCGTCACCGATATTCAAGACATCTTCGGATCCAATTGTCTGCCGTTGAACATTCCTGTAGGGAAAGGTTCCGGCTTCAAAGGAGTTGTCAGCACGCTTCCCGGTGTCAGCACTCGCAATGGCGTGGTCGATGCCAAGATCTACGGCCAGCAGGTCATCGACGCGATCGTGGAATCCGACGACGCTTTGATGGAAAAGTTCTTCAATGGAGAGACTCTAACTTCTGAAGAGATCGCAACCGGAATCACCAAAGCGATGGTTGCCGGAACCCTGATCCCGATGTTCTGCGCCAGTGCCCGCACCGGCGTGGGGGTCGATGAATTCATGGACGCGATGACTTTATACGCTGCGGCCCCGAATGCCTTACACCGCATGGGCAAAGACGTCAACGGCCTTGATGTCGATGTCCAATCCGATGCCGACGGGCCGCTGGTCGGACAAGTTTTTAAGACGCGGATTGATCCCTTCGTTTCGAAACTCAGCTACATCCGATTGTTCTCGGGAAAGCTGACAAAGGACTCGACAATCCTGTGTCCGTCGACCGGGAAGCAGTTGAAGATTCACAATTTGTTTCACGTGCAAGGGGGAACTCAAGAACCGGTCGACGTGGCGTTCGCCGGGGATATTGTGGCCGTTTCCAAAGTCGACGATCTGCATACGGGAGACACGATCTGCTTTGGCAACGGACAAACTCGAGGAACCGTCATCTTGCCTGGGATGACTTTCCCCACCCCCATGATCGGCCTGGCGGTCGAACCCAAGAGCCGCACCGATCAACAAAAGATCTCCGGAGCACTGCATCGGATTGAAGAAGAGGACCCCACGTTCAAAGTCACTCGTGAGTCCCAGACGCATGAGATGGTGATGCAAGGTATGAGCGAACTGCATCTGCAGATCGTGCAGAATCGTTTGCAGAAGCGTGACAAGGTCGACGTCATCACTCACCTGCCGAAGATTGCCTATCGCGAAACGATCGCGGCCGCCAAAGAGGGGAGCTATCGCCATAAGAAGCAGTCGGGTGGCTCGGGGCAATTCGCTGAAGTCCATCTGCGGGTCTCGCCATTGCCGCAGGGGATTGACCCGGAAGAATACTTCACCAAGGATCGTTTCGATCATCTCCGCGAATACCATTACGACCCCGAGCTGAACTTTGCGTTTGTGGATCGTGTGTCGGGTGGCTCGGTCCCCAACCAGTTCATTCCAGCCGTGGAAAAAGGGGTGATCGAACGCATGACGAAGGGGGTTGCGGCCGGCTATCAAATTCAGGATGTCTGCGTCGAAATCTATTTCGGCAAAGACCATCCCGTTGATAGCAACGAAACGGCATTCCGCATGGCGGGGAGCATGTGTTTCCGCAACCTGTTCCGCGAAGCACGGCCGCAACTGCTGGAACCGATCGCCCGCACCGAGATCTACGTCCCGGGTGAAAAGCTGGGCGATATCACCAGCGACCTCAATAGCCGTCGCGGCCGGGTCGAGGGCCTGGAACCACAGCCCAATGGTTATCAAATCATTACGGCTCGAGTCCCCGTGTCGGAGATGACCACTTACGCCCGGAACATGTCGAGCATCACCGGGGGCCGTGGTTCATTCACGTTGGAAATGAGCCATTACGAAATCATGCCACCGAACGAACAACAGCGAGTCATCACGGCAGCCCAAATGAAGGATGAGGACGAATAGTCTCGGCTCGTGGGCAATGAGTTAAAAAATAGTGGGTAGCCCAGATTCTCGAATCTGGGCTACCCACTATTGGCCTGACGCGAGTCTCCAACACCCGCGTCAGGTGCGACAAACTTCTCTCAAAGCGGAAATTCGGCGCGTGGCGGTGGATACCCTACGCAGACGAGGTGCTTCTCATTACGATGGGATCAGTGTTTCATTCACCCCGCCTTTTCGCAGAAGTGAGTCCATTGTGGATCCATTGCCTTTACTGCAGCAACTCGTTGCGATTCCCAGCGTTAACCCCATGGGACGAACCGTCGCTGCCCCGGAGTTTCTCGAAACACGGATGACGGAATTCCTGGTTCAGTTCTTCCGCGATCTGGGCGTGCCGTACGAAACCATCGAAGTCATGCCCGGACGATCGAACGTCATCGCACGTTTTGACAATCCCGGTGCCACCGCCACGATTATGTTGGATGCGCACCAGGACACTGTCCCTATCGAAGGGATGACTATTCCTCCGTTTACTCCGGAAATCCGCGACGGCCGGCTGTATGGACGAGGCTCCTGCGATGTGAAGGGTGGCATGGCCGCCATGCTGTCGGCGTTTACGCGGTTAGTTCGCGAACGTCCCGCCGATGCCGCCAATGTCATCATGTCCTGCACGTGCGATGAAGAATTCACCGCTCAAGGCATTCTGGACGTCGCCCACTTGTGGTCTGACCCCAAACGCCACAGCCCATTGATTCCCGCCGCGCCCGATCTGGTCGTGTGTGCCGAGCCCACAGATCTGCACATCGTGGTCGCGCATCGTGGTGCCACGCGGTGGAAGATCCAAACCATCGGCAAGGCCGCTCATAGCTCGCGCCCGAACGAAGGGATCAATGCGATCTACCTGATGGCCGAAGTGCTGAATGTGCTGGAGCACTTTGCGAATGAACTCCCCGGGATGGTTCCGCAGCATCGGTTGTGTGGACCGGCCACGCTGAGCGTCGGCGTGATCCAAGGGGGCATCAGCGTGAATACTGTTCCCGATGAATGCTCGATCGAAATCGATCGCCGCGTTCTGCCGGGCGAAGACGGCGTCAAAGTCATGCAACAGGTCGAGGAATACCTGCGGCACCGCCTGGACGTCGACTTCAAGATGCTCCCCCCGTGGATCATCGGACAAAGCCTATCAGACCATAACAACGGCCCTTGGGCCGAGCAGTTGATGGGGGTCATCACCCGTCATGTCGGCCCCCGCGACAAGGTGGGAGTCCCTTACGGAACGAACGCCTCACGGACGTCCGCCACGAATGTCCCGTCACTGGTCTTCGGCCCCGGTTCCATCTATCAAGCCCACACGGTGGATGAATGGATCGACATCGCCGAGCTACGCCAGGCGGCGGAGATCTATTTCGATTTCTGTGCCCACGCGGTTCAACCGTAATCGCGAGAATCGTGGTTGGCACCAATCAACATCGCGACCGCATCAATGTTAATTTGAGAATACGACCTCAAAGCAATTCGAGATCGTATTCGGCCCGGAGGGCCCGTCGTCGGTAGCCAGAGGTGTAAACCTCTGGTATCCGAACGCCCCCCATTATTCCGCCCAAGAGGGGCCGGCCCCTCCAGGGCGGAATCAATGAAACCCGTGGATTTTCTCTCTCCAGAGGCTCACACCTCTGGCTACCGACGTCGAGCCCTCCGGGCTGTGCGACTCGCCAGTCTTTCCATCGCCCCCAGCTTAACACTGCATTCTCTCGCTGGGCCACTTCTCCTGATTTCGTGATGCAATTTGGCCCCGCCTGCGGCGAGATGGTCTTGCACGAAATTGGCGATTGCCATACAGAACCGACTCCTCACACGAGTCTCCGCGCCCCTGCCTTCGGGGTTCCGGCCCTAATCCCATCCCTATTACTCACCCAAATTGCATTCCGTACCCTGCGGATACGTCAAGGATTTCGTAATGAAATCAGGTGTCTATATCACCTGGAGTTTGTTATTGATCGCTGGCTGTGCCCATTCCAATTGGCAACAGGCGGCGGTGCCTTCGTTCGTACCGGGAAAGGTGAATGCAGCGGCTCAACAACGAGCCATGACGGTCGAGAAAATCCTGGATGACGCTGATATTCCGGCCCCGACTCGTCCACCAGTCCCGCTGCTACGAGCTCAAAATTCAGACAATGCCAATCCGAATGTCTCGTTAACATCCAGCTCGGCCACCAAAACCCCACTGATTACACACGATGCAGCGACTCTGGCGTTGATTGAAAAAGAAACGCGTGAGTTCTCCAAGGACGACCGCGAACGAGCCGTGGCCGCGTTGAAGGCGATCCCTTCGGAAAGTGTGCCGGCGGTCCTCCAGCTGTGGAAAGCGGGACTGATCTCGCCCTTGGCCAGCCCCACCAGTCCTGTGGTAACGGCTCAGGCCAAGGCCTCGGATTTTGAGTCCTCGGTGCAGTTAGCATCTCACACCACCGGTGCCCCGAATGCCGGACTGGGACAGAGCAGTCCCTGGGCCAGCCAAACCAAGCAACTCAGCGGCTACACTCCGCAGGACAATAGCGTCTCGGTTGCGGCCGATTCGCCGGCCTTACCGACCGCTGGGCGATCGCAACAAATCAACCGCATCAGCCACCAGTCAGTGGGATTCTCGTCCCCATTTCCCGATGCCACAGACGGCCCCGCAATGGTCGCCTCCGACGCTCAACAGGCCCCGTCGCGACAACTGACCATTCCGCCCCCCTGGAATCCTAATGGCAACCAGGTGACCAATCCCCGCACCGCCATGGCGACTGCAGTTCCGGCCGTTCCCGCGGATTGGGCGACGGCCACCGCCCCCACTGCAGCCAAGCCATCCCCCGCCGACTGGTCCACGGTCGCGGGTGCGACATCACCGCGACTGGCAAGAAACGGTCAGCATTCCAGCCCCTTCGGGGAGACATCCCCCCGAACGATGGTCAAGCCACCGGAATGGCAAAACACAGCGTCAACTCCCCCGCGAGTGGTCGCAGCGGACCGCTCGGCGAGTCCCGTGATCACACCTCAGGCCGCACCCCTATTGGCCGCCACACCGTTCCGAGCGGAACGGGCCGTCGCCGACCAACTCGACACCGGTGTCGAACAGACACGATTCAACGCCGCTCCCACCGTGCCCCCTGGGGGCGAGATCCCTCTGGCTCCCGGACAAGCGATGCCGGGCTTTGAAGACTCGGTGCCGCGCGTTCCACGTCGCCTCCCCCCCGAGCGAGCGATCAGCCAAGGCAGTCCGCGATGGGATGCACCGAAGTCTGCACCCGCCGTCCAAACGGCTAATGAAGCCCTGCAATTCCTGATCAAAGCCACCGAGTCGGAAGTCGCTTCGCTGGCTCCGGGAGAAACGGCCACCGAGCTGCAGTATTACATTGAGCGGCAGGTTTATCTGCGACTGCTCTACTTGATGAACGGCCAGACCGAAGGGGCACTGCGTCCGATTCCCAACGTCCCCCCCGCCGATCAAGAATTCTGGACGCAGGTCCTGTGGGGTGTCCACAACTACTTTGACACGCCACAGATCCCGGACCACGCCGAGCGGGCCGCGCAGACGATCTCGCAGTTCAACACGGCCATGTTGCGATTGAAAGAGCGAGCCCCGCTGGAACTGAAGAACGCCACGTTCTGCAACAAAATCGATGGCTACGGTGAATACAGCACCTACCAAAAGAATGAGTTTACTCCCGGCGAACGAGTGTTGATTTATGCCGAGATCGGCAATTTCCACTCAGAACTGTCAGCGGAAGGAATCTATCGCACGCGGTTAAAATCGACGCTGGAAGTCTACTGTTCCGATGCCTCGGGCGAACCGGTCGAGACGAAAACCTACCCGGTGACGGAAGACTTCTGCCGCAATCACCGCCGCGACTATTTCCACAGCTACGTCGTGGAAATCCCCGCCCGCTGCGCACGCGGTTCGCATGTCCTCAAGCTGATCATCGAAGACGAGCTGAGCGGCAAAGTCGGGACGTACTCAGTGCCGTTTACGGTACGCTAAGAATCCGTAGGCAAGCCGGGCGACGTCAGTCCCCGGATTCTTCGTCGAACGCTACGAATGCGGTTGCACCACGGAGACACGGAGAGCACTGAGTTTTGAAAGGCATTAAGAAGAACTTTTAGCCACGGATTCACACAGATAAACACGGATTGGGTCAGCGTCTGTTTGCGTTCTCATACGACGCGAAGCCGGTCCGAATTGGTTTTGTTGAAATGCGACGCGTTGCAATCTTATTCCGTGTTCAATCCGTGTTTTTCCGTGGCTAGAGCGCGTTGTGTATTAGACTAGCGCATTCTAGGAGGGCTTAGTA
>JAZKFE010000108.1:0-13401 GCA_040386595.1 Planctomycetota bacterium
TCCGCCCCACTCCCAAAATGGCAGCTTGAGGCGGATTCAACAACGGCGTAAACGCATCAATCCCGAACATGCCGAGATTCGTGACGGTAAACGTTCCCCCCTGCAGCTCGGCCACGGCCACTTTGCGATTGCGAGCCCGCTCGATCAAATCCCGCGAGCGAACCGCCACCTGCCGCAACGTCAAACGTGTCACGCTGCGGAGCACCGGGACCAGCAAGGCTTGCGGGGTATCCACGGCGATCCCGATATGCACTTCTTCGCTGGTGATGATGCGTTCGTCATCCCAACGAGAATTGACTTCGGGATGTTGCTTCAACGCGACCGCAGCCAGTTTCACCAGAATATCGGTGAGTGACGGGATCACTTCGGCCTGATCAGCAGCCGCTTTGAACTGCTTCCGCAGAGCAACCAGATGCGTCGCATCCACATGCGTGGTCAAGGTCACGGCGGCCGTCTGCTGAGCACTGGCCAACATCCGTTCGGCAATCGTCCGGCGAGCGTGCGACGCCGCCACGGCCGACAATTCGGAAACCGGTGCTGAACCGGTGTTGGCCACCATCGGAATGGAAATCGCTTCATCAGCAATGGCGCGGACGTCGGCTTCGCGAATCCGCCCCTTCGCGCCGGAACCGGCCGCATCTTTCCAATCCACTCCCAGTTCGTCCGCCACGCGGCGAGCACGCGGTGTCGAATGTTGCGGGGCCGTACTGGCGATCACATTCGATTCGACAGCCGGTTCGTCGGCGACGACTTCCGTGACGGGAGCTTCTGCGGCAGGCGCTTCGGAGGTTGCTGCCGGTGCGGGAGTCGCCCCCGGAGTTCCATCCCAGACTTCGCCTTCCGCCAGCAAATAGCCGACGGTAGCTCCCACATCGATCGTATCGCCCGGACGCGGCCCCGTGCTGAGAATCTTCAGCACGCCAGCGTCGGTCGATTCAATATCCTGAGTGGCCTTCTCACCTTCCAGCACGAAAATGGGATCGCCGATGCGGATCGTGTCCCCTTCACGCTTGAGCCACTCGACAAACACGCCTTGCTCCATCGTCCACCCGAGACGTGGCACGACAACGGGAATCGGCATGACAAGATCCTTTTCTCAATGAGCGAGCACTCAGATTGTGTGAGCCAATTCTTCAATTTGGCTCGCCGAGGATCCGCTCGTCCAACAGTACAAGAGGTTTAAAAAACTCAATATCAATCAGCGGGACGCCCCATGTCGCTGTGAAATTCATTCCACCGCCGACACGTCCCACTGTACAAGAAAAACTATTCGGCCACCAAATCGCGAATCGCCTGCATGATGGTGTCGACATTCGGCACAATGGCGGCTTCCAGCGGCGGGCTGTAAGGCGTGGGAGCAAACGCTCCGTTCAACCGGCGAATGGGGGCATCCAGGTCATCGAAGCCCTGATCGGCCACGCGGGCCGAAACTTCCGCTCCGAAGCCGTAAGGGGCAAAGGCCTCGTCCACAATCAACAGCCGCCCCGTCTTGTGCACCGATTCCAGAATCGTGTCGGAATCCAGCGGCGACACCGTTCGCGGATCGATCAATTCGACCGAAATGCCTTCCTCGGCAAGCTTCGTCGCGGCTTGTTGCACCTTGTGCACCATATGAGCCAAAGCCACGACCGTGACCTGGGTCCCTTCACGAACGATCCGCGCCTTGCCGAATTCGACAAAGTGCTCACCGTCCGGTACGGGTCCCTTAACGCTCAGGATTTCCTTGTGTTCCAGGAAGATCACCGGGTCATCGCAGTTCAAGGCCGTCTTCATCAAACCTTTGGCGTCTGCGGCACAGGAGGGCACTACCACCCGCAAGCCCGGGAAATGACCGTACATCGGATAATAATTGCCCGAGTGATGGGTCGCAGCCGAGTGTCCAATTCCGATGCAACCCCGCAGCAGAATCGGCATCTTTAACCGACCGCTGCTCATGTACTGCATCTTGGCAATCTGATTGATGATCTCGCCGACGGCATCCAGCACGAAGTCCGAGAACATAAAGTCGATCACCGGACGCGTCCCGGTCATCGCGGCACCAGCAGCCATGCCCACGAATCCGCGCTCACAGATCGGCGTATCACACAGCCGTTCGGGACCGTAAAGATCGTACAGGCCGTAGGTCGTTTTGAAATTGCCGCCGCGCTGTCCAATGCCTTCACCCATCACAAAAATGCGTGAATTCTTCGCCATCTCTTCCGAGAGAGCTTCCAGCGTGGCCTGCATAATACTGATGTCGCGCATGTCGTAATTCTCTTTGCTGCGTTTTCTAGAGCGCTGTTCGTTGTCGTCTTCCGCCGGGTGCCACCGGCCCTGCCAATGCGAACTGATCGTCGATTCGCAACAGCACTGGCAGAGCCAGTGGCACCCTCGATTCCATCCTCACAAATAACTCGGAAGACCGAGACTTAAGGCGTTCCTCACTCGATCATCTCGCCGCGATTTTGCCCTGACGGACTCTATGGTCGAGCACCGACCGCCGCAGCCAAACGTTGTTGAAATGTAGCCAACTCGGCCTGATAGGGACCGATCCATTCCCGTACAGGCTCGACAACATCTTTAAAGCGAACCATACAGGCGACTGCTTCGGACATTTCACAGTCTTCCGCAATCCCCTTTTCACGTCGCAAGTGGGTCTCATAGGCAGCCAGCGCCGTGACGGCGGCCCCCAATGCGGGCCCCTCATCCGATTCCAGCCGCGACAGTGGCCGCTGCAGGACTGACGCCAGAATCCGGCACATCAAGTCGCTGCGAGCAATCCCCCCGGAGACCGTAATCCGACGAATTTTCTGCCCGGCTCGTTCGTGTTCGCGAACGCCCAAAGCAATCAGATAAGCCAAACCTTCCAAGGCCGCCCGGAAGCGTTGCCCGGGTTCGCGTGGTTCAGCCCCAAACCACTTCAACTGAGCTTGATCGGGACCGATCCCCAATGAGGGTTCCGGTTGCACGAACGGCCAGACCGCAGCCCCCTGAGCTCCCGGCGACAGCTTCTCGGCCGCGGCTTCCAGAGCCTTCCAATCAGGCTTCGGTCCGACAACTTGATCCAGGAACTGCGCCCCGTTGCTATAGCAACGCATCCACAGATACGGTCCCCAATTCAGACGCATCACATCCAGCGTACCGCCGGACGGTGTGGCCTTTGACGACGAATTGACGACTGCGGAATTGCCCAAGACGATGGCCAGCTGCCCAGCGTCCACAGCCCCGCCACCAACCAAGCCTGCCTGCTGGTCGTCGGAAGTCGGATAGATCAACGGCCGCTTGCGTGAGTCAATACCCGCATCCAACGCCACATGTTCGGCCAAGGGCCCCAAGGCGTCGTACTGATCGATGATTTCCGGCAGATTGTTCCAGGCAAGCTTCCGGTACTCGGGATTCGCCAGAGCATTCAGCATCCCCTTGGCCCACTTCTTCTTTTTGAAGTCCATCAGGCCAGTCGAAGCCGCCACCGACACGCTGCAGGCGTTGAAATTGCCCGTCAGAAAGCCCGATGCCAACGCACCATGGGGCAACATGCGGAAGGTCCGCTTCCAATCATCCGCGCTGAGGTGCTCTTCATCTTTCACCAGGTGGCTGAGCGAATAACGGACGGCCCACGGCCCGCCAATCAATTTCTGAACCTGTTCCTGGCCCCCCAGGCGTTCCAGCCCCTGGCGATGGTATTCGGCCAATGTGGAATCGTTCCAGCAAATGGCGCGGCGAACTTGCGCATGGTCGCGATCGATCCGGCCCGCGGTGTGATGCGTTGCGGAAATCCCTCCCGCCACCCAATGCTTTAACCGGCCCTGTTCCCGCAAACGCCCGGCAATCGCGCGTGTTGTCGCCCGAGCCTGCCCTTCCAATTGCAGGAGACTCAGTTCGAAAGTCCCGGGTTCCAGGAGGCGATCACCGTGAATCGGACCGCGATACAAATCTGTCGGCAACCGCACTTCGGCCAGCTTGTGACCGCTCAAATCAAACGCCAGACATTTGACCGAACCCGTGCTGAAATCCCAGCCTGTAACGACTCGGTCTGCCGGTGTGCAACGCAACGCATCAGCCATGATTGATTTCATTGAGTTTGTCAGATTATCGGACTATCAGAGCGAGTGTGAACCTTCGCCCTACACATCCAAGCAAGCGGGAGTTCATTTTGCAACAGTCAGCCGGGTAGATTGCCAAGACACAGGCCACATGAACCGCAACGTCGACCTGCGAAATGGATGATCGACGTCCCCTGTTTGTTTGGAGTTGGAAATATATTCGTTCTGAACAGGAAAACAAATGACGACAGGTCAGCGATTGTGGACGATCCCCAGAATTTTGTTCATCCGGTTAAGATTCGCGGAGCGTCGACGTTGCGACGATGGCTTCCGCCCCATCTAATCTGAGGTACCGCCAGAATTTTTAAAACAATAGCGGCGGAACCACTGCACAAGAACCCACGACGGCGTCTCGTGCATTACAAAATCGAAACCTACCGAATCTCTGAGACCTCCTAACACAGGAAATCAGCCGACATCATGCGGATCGATCGAGTTTTCGCCCGTGAAGTTCTGGATAGCCGCGGCCGCCCGACGGTCGAAGTCGAAGTCTCATTTGGCGGACGCACCGGACGCAGCATTGTCCCCAGCGGTGCCAGCACCGGACAATTTGAAGCCTGGGAACTCCGTGACACCGACGATTCCTGGTACGCCGGAACCAGCGTCCGGACCGCGGTTAAAAACGTGAATGAGATCCTCGGCCCGGCCCTCATCGGGTTGAACGCGGCCGACCAGCAAGCCATCGATCGACGCCTCATCGAATTGGACGGCACTCGGAACAAGTCCCGATTGGGGGCAAACGCCGTTTTAGGTGTCTCGTTAGCCACCGCCTACGCCGCCGCCGCTGGCCAGCAGATCCGGGTCGATCAACATCTGCATCAAGTCTGGCGTGACGTGTCTCGTACTCAAACGGGCCAAGACGCCGGCCCTCCAAGCATCCCGCTCCCGATGGTCAACATGATCTCGGGCGGACTGCACGCGGGGGGCAATCTCGATTTTCAAGATTTTCTGGCGATTCCCGTCGGTGCCCCGTCCTACCGCATCGCCTTGGAATGGATCGTTCGGATCTACCGTCAACTCGGCAAATTGCTGAACCAGGCGGGATTCGAAGGAACGCTGGTCGGTGACGAAGGGGGCTACGGCCCCAAGCTGACCAGCCCTCACGCCGCCGCCGAATTCGTCGTCCAAGCCATCGAAGCCGCCGGCCTGCAACCGGGCCGCGATGTGTGCCTGGGGCTCGATGTCGCCAGCACGCACTTCTACGAACAAGGGGTCTACCGCCTGGTCGCCACGCAAGGCCAGGAACTGACCTCATTGCAGATGGTCGATCTTCTGGAAGATCTGGTCAATCAATTCCCCATCATCAGTATCGAGGACGGCATCGCCGACGCCGACTGGGAGGGCTGGCGGTTACTAACCGACCGCCTCCAGTCCCGGGTGCAACTGATCGGAGACGATTTGTTCGTCACCAATCGAGCCCGCCTGCAAACCGGCATCGAGAATAATGTCGCCAACAGTGTGCTGGTGAAGGTCAACCAGATCGGCACTCTGACGGAAACGATGGAAACCATCCGCTTGGCGCTAGACAACAATTACTGGCCGGTCATCTCAGCCCGCAGCGGAGAAACCGAAGACGCCACCATCGCCGACCTCGCTGTCGCCACCGGGGCCGGCCAGATCAAGATCGGTTCCGTCGCCCGCAGCGAGCGACTCGCCAAATACAATCAATTGTTGCGTCTGGAAGAACAATTGGGCGACAATGCCAACTACCAAGGGGGCCAGATCTTCGCCCGCCTGCAGCGCAACGTTTAATCGCTGAGGGGATTCTGCATACCGTGGCCTGACTCTCCGAGTCGGGTCTTTTTTCCTACGAATACGAAGAAAACCCGACTCGGAGAGTCAGGCTACGAGAGAAAGAATCCTGGGGCTGACACTCCATGGCACTCACGTTGTGAGCGGAATGGCGCTAGCCACCGGCTCTTCTCTGTCTTAAACATTGAAAAAGCCGGCGGCTAGCGCCGTGCCGCTCACGAATCGAGCCGCGAAGTAAGCACCATTTGGCTGACGCTTTTACAAACTCTCGATCTCCCTCGAAAAACTGCGGGCAAACAACGATGTGGTCATCTGCCTGGAACACTCTGATTACCGCCATCCACGACCAAAGCCGCCCCACGGTCCTGGTCGTCACGGGGGGCGGAGCGTCCGCCATTGCGGAATTACTCGCCGTTCCCGGGGCCTCGCGCACGATTCTGGATGCTCAGGTCCCCTACTCAACCGAAGCTCTGGTCGCCTGGCTGGGCCGACGCCCCGATCAATTTTGCGATGAACGCACCGCGCTCGCCATGGCGTCGGTCGCCGCCTATCGAGCCAACACACTTTTATCCGCAGCCCCCCCGGCCTCGACTCCCGTCGAACCGCTCGGAGTCAGCTGCACGGCCTCTCTGGCGAGCGATCGGCCGAAGCGCGGTGACCACCGCTGTTTCATCGCCGTGCAAGCCTCGCACCTCACTATCAGCTATTCGCTCAAACTGGAAAAAGGGGCTCGCTCACGTGCCGAGGAAGACGCAATCGTCGGCCAGTTGATCGTTCGGGCTCTGGCCATCGCTACCGGCCTCACGGACATGCCCGAGGTCGCACTCAGGCCGACGGAAGTAATCGAGGTCGAACTGCAAACCGCCGGGGACGCTTTGTCGCAGGTCTGGAACGGCACCGCAGATTGCCTCTGGTCGCTGCCCGATTGGTCCTTCGCCGCGTCTCTGCCCACTCCACCTCGCGGCCTGCTATGTGGAGCATTCGATCCACTGCACGAAGGGCACGAGCAACTGCGGCTGGTCGCGGAAGAACGCCTCGGGGGCCCCGTCGCCTACGAACTGTCGATCACCAACGTCGACAAACCACCGCTCGATTTTCTCACAATCGACCGCCGCCGCCAGCAATTTTACGAGACCCCGCTGGCGCTGACGAATGCCCCCCGGTTCTGGCAAAAAGCCCAGATCTTTCGAGGGACAACATTTATCGTCGGCAGCGACACCGCGCTGCGCGTGGTCGACGCCAAATACTACGGTGGCGACGAAGACGCGCTGCACACCGCCCTGGAAAAAATCCGCCACGCCGGGTGTCGCTTTGAAGTCGCCTGGAGAATGGTGGACGGTCAACCGCTCACCCTCGGCGATTTAGACGTCCCTGACTTCGCGAGAGATCTCTTTACAGAAATCCCCGAATCCGAATTCCGAGTCGACATCTCATCGACCGAGTTACGGCAGAGCGAGACGTACTGAATGTCGTCGTTCAGAGCGGCTTATACTTAATGCTTGCGCCTTACATCGACGCAGTCGATGGGTAGCCCAGATTCTCGAATCTGGGCTACCCGGTCATCTCGAACGCGCCCCAAAGTGAATGCGTTCTAACCAAACAATTTTTCAACCGGTTGACCGCCATCGACGATCTTCAACGGTCGGCCAATGGGGCTCATATTTTCTTTACGAGGGTCTACCTGCAGCGATTTGCAAACGGTGGAAAACAAATCGGCCACGGAGACCGGATCACGTTCCACGGCCATTCCGTCCTGCGTCGAGGCCCCGATCACCTGGCCCCCTTTAATCCCGCCGCCAGCGATCGCCGCGTTAAATACTCGCGGGTAATGATCTCGGCCCGTGCGTGGATTAATCCGCGGCGTACGACCAAATTCACCGACCCACAGCACCAAAGTTTTATCGAGCCGGCCGCGATCTTTTAAATCGGCGATTAACGTCGCGAAGCCGGGATCACATTGCTCTGACAACGTTTTACATCGATCAAAATTGTTGTCGTGCGTATCCCAGTTGCCCAGCGACACTTCCACAAACGTCACGCCCGCTTCGACCAATCTTCGAGCCAGCAGGCAACCTTTTCCAAATTGCGTATCGCCATAACGATCCCGCAAGGCTTGCGGTTCCGAGCTCAAATCAAACGTTTTCACCTGCGGACTTTGTACGAGCTTGCGGGTCTTCTCATACAGTCGCTGATGATTGGCTACGACAGTCTCGCCGCCACGTTCGGCAAAGTCTTGTTCGAGCTCACTCAGAATCCCCAAGCGGCGGTTGAAGCGACTGCTATCGACCAACTGCGTGACATTCTGCGGAATCTGCCCCGGGGTCTGGACGGCAAACGGTTCGTAGTCAATCCCCAGAAAGCCGGCCCCAATCGTCCGCCCCACCGACACCACCGCAGGCAGTTCCTGGGCGGGATCGCCAATCTCTTTCGCAATCGCCGAACCTAAGCTCGGATGCTTCACGCTCCCCGAGGGAACATACCCCGTATGCATTTGATACAGAGCCCGTTGATGATTGCCTTCTTTGTTCGTCATCGAGCGAATCAGGGCAATGTCATTCATCTGGCGGGCAACATTGCTCCAGCTGTCGGCGATTTCGATCCCCGCGGTGGCCGTCTGGATGGACTTGGTCGGGCCCCCCGTTTCCACTCCGGGCTTCGGATCGAAGGTCTCAAACTGGCTAGGGCCCCCCTGCATATAGAGCAGGATCATCGACATTCCCTGGCGTCGCAAATCGTCAGCTCGCAAGCTGATCAGGTCGCGAAAGTTGAGTGTTCCCGCAGCCAGTGCGCCCGCCGAAACCGTATGCAGAAAACTCCGCCGCGTCAGCCCCTGCCGAGACAGGCTAACGGCTTGATGATGAAACAAATTCATAGATCATCTTTCCAGAGTCATTGTTTTATAGTCGTTGTTCGCTCCGCGAACAGAACGCGTCAAAGTATTCCGGTTGGCCCAGAAGGCGGCCAGCAATCATTTTAAAATGCACACGAAGACGTTAAGTTCGCGGAGCGAACAACGACTATGAGTTAGCGCTTCGTCAAGAATTCGCTGGAGTTCAGCAAACTCCACATCAGATCCTCGTACGCTTCCTGGCGATTGGGAGCTTCACCAAGGAATTTCTTGCAGATCTTCAATTCCTTCTCCGACGGCTGTCGCGACAGCACCAGCAGATACATCTCCGTCAACGCATCTTGATCGTCGGGGAAATCCTTCAAAATGCGGGCCAGTCGCGTCTGTCCCGCACCACGGGTTAATGCTTGCAGTATCGGGCTGTTCATAAAGAACAAAGCCTGGGGCACCGTCCCGGTGATCTCATCCTGCGGGATCGACGGATCGAATCCAAACACCGCATTGAACTGACCTCGAGGACTGTTATCTGCACGCGGACCAGCTCCCATGGGACGCTGTGGTGGACGATTCCCGGCCAGATCACCGATCCCCAATACCGAGGTCAAGGCGTCGTACAACTGATCGGATCGCAACCGCGTCGGCACGGCCGCTGCAAACGTCGGCGCAGTTTCGGTAGCAGACTTCGCACGGATCGACCGCTGATAGGCCTGTGTATTAGCGATGGTGCGGAACAGCCACTTCATGTCGTAGTCATGTGCCGCAAACTGGCGACTGAGCAGATTCAAAACTTCAGGTGAGTTCGGTGTCCGCTCGGGGCCGATGTCGTCGATGGGCATATAAAACCCTTCGCCTAGCATCTCGGACCAGATGCGATTGACGAACGCCTTCGCAAACCACTCGTTGCCGGTGCTCGTAAACAGCTTCGCGGCCAGCTCACGACGCTCGACATCCTTCAATCCAGCATCCGCTTTCGTATTGCTGACGAAGAAGACCGGATCCATCTTCTGTCCACGATCCGCCGGGTCCTCCAAGTTGGGCATATAGTGTTCCAGAGAACCACGCCCCTGTTGCTCCGGAATCGGCATCGCCTTCAGTTCCGCCGCCGTTAAGGCCCCGTCTTTATTCGAATCAGCCCGCTCCAGAATCAGGGTAAACACACGGCGGAATTGATCGTTGCGAACCTCATCCAGCGTGATTTTTTGATCGTTGTTCCGGTCCACCTGTTGAATAAATTTCTCAGGCTCTCGAGCAATCGCCCCCGGATCTGCAAAGCGTCCGCGGCCCGGCCCGGCATCCAACGACACCACATTGAACGAGGCCACTCCCCCCATGGGGTCACGTCGCAAGGAAACTCGCGGGAAGAACGCTGCCAACTGGTGGAACTGCTCGCGCTTCCATTTATCCGTCGGATGATCGTGGCAATTCGCACATTGGATTTGAATCCCCAGGAAGATCCGCGATGCCTCTGAGGCCACCTCTTCAGGATCTCCCTGATGGGCGAAGAACAAGGCCGTCGCCCCGTTCTCTTGAACGCTCCCAGTCGCCGTCAGCAATTGAGTCGCAATTTTATCCCAGCCACGATTGGCCGCCAGATTCTCTTCCAGCCACGATTCGAACTGCTTTTGAGAAATCCGCGAACGAGGATCGGTTGCCCGGGAATAGAGAACTTCCCGCCAATACTGCGACCAGTTGCGAGCATACTCGGACGAATCCAGCAATCGGTCGATCGTGTGGGCTCGCTTGCCGGGATCAGGATCCAATCCAAACAAGCTCACCACATTTGGCGCAGGGGTCGTTCCCGAGAGGTCAAACGTGACGCGTCGCAGAAAATCTTCATCGGTTGTTAACGGAGCCGGAACGACTTTTCCCTGTTTGAGCTCCGCGTCGATGATCGCATCAACTCGTTCGGAAATTTCTCGCGCGGCCAACGGGGCTGGCAATGCCCCGGCAATCTCGGTTTCAGCAGCCGAGACACGCGGCAGCGACAAAAACAGCACACTTCCGAGTATGACTGGCGACACCACCGCACACATCACGGCGTACCGCGGGCTGATTCGAGACATGCCGAATTCCTCGTGTTTCACAATCCAACTGGAAACTCCTGGTCCGCCAGCGCCCAGCGCGGCAACCAGTTAGGGAATCAAACACCGAAACACGAAAAAGGTTTCGCCCCCGTCTGCCAGTAGAATGTGAATTCAGCATAATCCGCGACCTGCCTGCAAGATAGCAGAATCCGCAGCGATCTCAGCCGTTTCCGGCGACCGGTAGTACAGTCGTTGGTGCGGAAATTTCGGAAAATCTCACGCAAAGGCGCAAAAAGATAAAAGAGGTGATTCGTGGTGAATCACTTCTTTTTGCGCCTTGGCGCCTTTGCGTGAGATTATTCCCCCTCAACACCAAGCTCTATTCGTCGTCAGAAGCCAACTGCAGCCGGCCATGCGTATGTTGTGCGCCTTCAATGAAGGCACACCCCGAGGTCCCGGCCAGAAGCCGTGAGACTTCCTGCTCGCTATCGAGAGGAATCATGAACAGATCCTCCACCAGCGTCGAATCGAGGTGGCTCAGGAGATAGATCTTGGCCCAGTCGGCCATTTGAGCCAGTTGTGTTGCCGGCAGAAAATCGGGTGGTACGTGATCACGCAACGGTTTCAGGGCTTCCCGCGGTGATCGGACATCGCGCACCAACCGCATGCCGTCGGATAAGTCGCTGCAAGCTCCGTTTAATTCCGACAGAATGACCACTTTTCCGCCGCGAACGACCAGGCTGCGAGCCGTCGCCAAGGCGGCCCCCACCTGTTCCCAGCCATGCCCGGCCGCGTCGGCATCGATGGAAATCACCACCGTTTCCGCTCGCTCCACCAGTTCCACTTCGCGTTGCGCCGCCAACAGTTCTCGCCCACGGTGCCAGACCGATTGCTCAAAGCCGGCGATCACCGACGACACACCGTTGCCCCGTGACGGCAGAACCTGCAACGAAAACTGAATTCCCAACAACCAGCCGATTTCATCGACCAACTGCCGCAGCGGTCGATCATCTTCCGGCGTCAGTTCCTGGTGACCAAACCCGCGCGCCTTCTGCACAGCAGAGGTCGATGACAGGCCCGGATAGAGGACCGTATTCGTCCCCCGATACCCCAGAACCGGGTCAAACCCAATCTGGCCGATCGACATCACAAAATCGGCGTGCACTACATCACGATCAAGATAGATGCGTTCGCCGTTTGCCGTCGTGGCCAGATACGCCTGCTGCGTCGCGTCGGTGGCATCGTGGACACGCCACTGCACCACATTCCGCACCGCTTCGGGCAATTCTGTTCGCGGATCCGTGACCTTGGGCCCGGCCAATGCCGTCGGCTGCAAAATCAGGATGTTCGCTGGATCGACTCCTTGAGCCGCAATGATTTCATACACCGCCGCAATCAGCGTGGCCCCCTGAGGCGTATGGCGATCGAGAGCCAGCACGACCTGATCCCCCGGCACGACCGCTCGGGACAGGGGCGGAAAATCCAACGGTTCTTCCAGCGCCTGACGGACCGCCGACGCCAAATCGGCAATCGGTTCGGGCGCGGGGTAAAACGCCAGCACTCGATCTTCCGGCACAACACATTCAAAGCGGCCTTGCTGACCGTAATTCAACACGACTGACACAATTGCGTTCCTTCGAAGCGGTAACAATAACGTGGATTCAAGAAACCCTGGGGCGAGACGAATTCACGTGAATTCCGTCCGTCTCGCGGCAGCGACTTCCTGCTTCTGAATCGAGGTCAATTCAGCGACGGTCTCGTTACGGCCGTGTGTGAGTTCTCGACGACCAGACTCCGTCCAGTGCAGCCTCAGCAGCTGACTCAACCGGGAGATGCGTTCGCGGTATCCAATCGCATCTCAAACAATTATAGTAAGTGGCGACAAAAGTGCCCGTGTTCAGAATAGTACTTGTATCACCCAAGGCCTCGTCACCAGCGATTGTGCGTCGCGGGTTGTTCCGGGCAGATTATCGCCGCCGTCCCCTCCTGGTCAACGACAGACTCCTGCATGATTGGTTGTGATCTCAGTTCGCTCACCGACGACCAGTTGATGGTCCAGCTGCAAACTGGGGAATCACGCGCCTTTGACATGCTGGTCGAGCGTTATCAGGGGCAGTTGCTGGGGTTTTTCTTTCGCAACACGCGTGATCGCCAATTGTCGGAAGACCTGACCCAGGAAACGTTTCTGCGATTGCACAACCAGTCGTGGGATTTTCTCCCTGTGGGAAAATTTCGGGGCTGGCTGTACCGCCTCGCCCGAAATTTGCTGATTGACAACGTCCGTCGTCAATCGCACGACGCCCTGATTAAGGCCGTCACGGGAAAACAAGAGGACGAAGAAGACGGCCTGGCGCGGCTGACCGAAGAAATTCTGTCCCCCGATTCGCACGCCGACATTCGCGAAATGGCAGCCATCGTCGACGAGCTGCTACGTCAACTGCCGGAAGAACAGCGTCTGACATTTCTGTTGCACCACTACGGCGGTCTGACTTTGGCCGAAGTCGCCGACGCGATGGAAGCCAACGTCCCCACGACAAAAAGCCGCCTCCGCCTGGCACGAGAGAAGTTACAAGAGAGACTTCGTGCCCGAGGCATCGAGGGCTAGCGCGCAACAGTGAGGCGACTGCCGACCATAGTCGTTGTTCGCTCCGCGAACACAACGCGCTCGCAGTAGCGAGGTGGGATTCGCATCGAG
>JAZKFE010000109.1:0-21489 GCA_040386595.1 Planctomycetota bacterium
CAGGTACGAAACTCTACCTTATTTCCTGGTCCAGTTTTCGGGGTCCATCGTAGTCTGTCGTCCCTATCGGGACTGCGGAAATACGCAGGCGACCACTCATCAGATCCGCAATCACGCCGCTACTTTTCAATCTCAGCGCACTCCGTTACCAGCGGCCCATCGACGCATAGGCAATATTAGATGAAGAGCCCGAACGCCAACTGTTCGGCGGCCAGTCGAGATCATAGAATGTCGACGCCTCGCCTCTAGCGATCTTGCTGGTAATCGATTGCCCTCTCACAACCTGAGAAATACCAAGTTATTCTAATGCCAGGTCAATCCAAGTACTTGGGTATTGCCTCTGCGGTCGTCGTGCCGGGACTCTTTGCCGTCACGTCGTTTTCGGGGGCACTGCTGCTCTTTCTCATGGAACCTTTTTTCGGCAAGTCGCTGTTGCCTCTCTACGGCGGCACTCCGGCTGTTTGGAACACTTGCGTCTTCTTCTTCCAGTTTATGCTGCTGGTCGGGTACGTCTATGTCTATGTGATTTGCCGGTATCTCTCGATCCCGATGCAGGTGCTCGCGTATGTCGCGACAATCGTTGCTGCCGCGGCGACGCTCCCCTTACGGCTCTCGACCATGCCGGTTGCTTACTTATCAGAGCAGCCAATCGTCTCTCTCGTGCAGATATTGTCTCTTTCAGCCGGCCTGCCGTTCCTCGCACTCTCCACGACGAGCCCACTCGTCCAGGCTTGGTATGCTCGAGTGCGCACTCACGAGAGTCCCTACTGGCTTTACGTCGCCAGCAACGCGGGCAGCCTGGCGGCACTGATTGCCTATCCATTCTTCCTTGAGGACTGGTTACCTTTGAGTAAACAGTCACAGTATTGGTCTTATTCATTCCTCGGGTTTGCTAGCCTATCGCTGGCTTGCGGGTTGTGTGCTGGGTTTTGGCGTGGCGAACTTGCGGTGCCTTCCCAGGCTTCTTCCGCCGGCCGCTCTTCCGACTTGCCCAGCCCCGTCGTGACTCATCGCATGCGCGTGAACTGGCTGCTCTGGTCGATGTGCCCGTCGAGTTTAATGTTGGGAGTCACAATCTATCTGTCGTCGGAGATCGCTCCGATCCCGGTGCTGTGGGTCTTGCCGCTCGCGGTTTATTTGTTGTCATTGATGATCGCTTTTGCCAATCCCCCACTTTGGTTCGCTCGCCTCAACGATATCGGCTACTTTGTCTTTGCGATCATCGTTGCCGTTTCAGCGAATCTTCTGCATCGAGCTCCGGTTTGGGATCTGATTTTTCACATTTCGCTGCTGTTCGTGGGGACAACGGCGATTCACTCTCAACTCGCCCGGCATCGTCCCGGTCCAGCGCACCTCGCGGAATACTATCTGTGGATTTCCATTGGTGGACTGTGTGGAGGGATTTTTAATTCGCTGCTGGCGCCAGTTCTATTTAACTGGCTGGCAGAGTATCCCTGCGCGATTGTGTGCGGATTGCTGCTGATTCCCTGGCCTTTTCCCGCGTTCCAATCCAATTGGCGATTTCAAGGGGCGATTCGAGCAGGCGTTGCGGCCCTGATGTTCCTCGGACTGTCGTGGAACGTGTATTTCTCGGAGTCGTCGCACTACGTCATGTATCGCGAACGCACCTTTTTTGGCCCGTTCTCGATCACTCAGGGAAAACGGGGAGTCACGCATCAATTGGTGCATGGGACCACTAACCACGGCACACAAAACGTGAAGGCCCCGACCCGCGAGCGGCGTCCCGCGTTAACGTACTATTTCTGGTCCGGTCCCGTCGGAGAGATTTTCATTGCCTACCGGCGCACCGAACTGACCCAATCTGTGGGGATCGTCGGTCTGGGAATTGGATCGCTGGCGAGCTATGGTGATCCCGGGCAAAAATACACATTTTATGAAATTGACCCAGCCATCGAGCGGATTGCACGGAATCCTCGCTGGTTCACATTTCTGGATGATGCCGAGGCCCGCGGTGTGAAACTGCAGGTCGAAATCGGAGATGCACGGCTGAGATTGGTCGACGCGCCTGATCAGGAATTTGGAATTCTGGTTCTCGACGCCTTCACGAGCGACGCGATTCCGATCCACCTGCTGACGAAAGAAGCGGTTTCGCTCTATCTCAGCAAGCTGAAGTCGAATGGGGTGCTTGCCTTCCATATCTCGAATTTGTTTATCGATCTGGAACCGATTTTATCGAATATTGCCGCTGAACTTGGTCAGGTCGCATTTATTCGTGTCGACGACAAAGTCACCAATGAAGAAATGCGACTGGGAAAAAATCCCTCAATCTGGTTGGTGATGGCACCTTCCGTGGAAGTCCTAGAGCCGCTTCTGACCAGCGGTCAGTGGCGTCCTTGCAAGCCGAAATCTGCGGCGGGTGTCTGGACAGACGATCGATCAAACTTGTTACGCGCGATACGCTGGTAATCAACCAGCAATACGGAACCACCCGGCTGCATCGCTCCGCTTCCGATTTGAGTCGCTCTAATTCAGTGCCTTCGGGCTTCTATGGTTTCAGCCAGCCGCGTTCTCGTTGCACCTGGAACACCTGCAGGGACTCTCGAATGGCAGTCGCCAAGGGCGTATGTGGAGCCTTGGGAAACGCTTGCAGGAACGGTGCATAGTCGAGGTCGCAAATGAATGGGACTTCTGCGGTTCCTGCTGTGATATTGAAATTCTCCGCGAGTCCAGCTTCGGACGCAGCTCGGCGTAGTGTGGCGATGATTTCCGCGGTATCGACCGTGTGGCTGGGCAGCGTAAATACGCCGTACCCATTGAATGGGGCCGTCGCCGCCATGCCAAATGCCGCGCCGACGTCAGGGGCGTACAGATAATCCTGGCGACTGCGGAAAGGGATTTCGTAGGGTTTGTTGAGAGCGACACATTTCATCGCGGTTGTCGCCGCCGCAGTCAGACCGGCGTCACGTCCTGGGCCGAACAATACGCCCGGACGTAGGCTGACTGTGGGAATGCCAGTCTCCGAACAAAACATCCGCGAAACGTGCTCACTGGCCAGCTTCCAGACTCCGTAGACATTCACCGGAGCCGGTTCGGCGAGCATGGGAACTTTAGGACCCGGGTAGGCGCTCCGAGGTCCATAAACGGCGATGGAACTGGCGAACACAAAACGCTGCAAAGATGGCCGACATTTCTTGATCGCCTCAATCAGATTTTGCGTTCCGGCCAGATTGATCTGCAGGCCCAAATCCCGATGGGCATTGCAGTCGGGAGTTTGCAGGGCGGCAAGATGAATGACATGCGTGATCTCGTTAGAGGTCAGCACGTCCTCTAGTGGCTGCTGCTTCTGGACGTCGACGGCGACCGATTTCAACCGTGTGCAGTCATCATTTTCGAACAGGCGTTGCGTTCGCTGCGCACTGACTTCGCGACTGCCCACAACGACTGTGGCACTGGTGTTTGCCAGGAGCCACTTCACCGCTTGCACGCCAATACAACCGTAACCGCCAAGGACTAGAATTCGGGCCGATTCCGTCATTTCCACAATTCCTTCAATCTGTCGTCAGAGCGAGTTTTTTTATGCGCGACATATGATAGCAAGGAGGCCCTTTAGCACCACACTAAAGGTATGGCGTTAAAACTTGGGCGTCCCCCCCGTGAATGTTGGGCCGCATCCGTTGTGACGATGTTTCTCAGTCGCCGAAGCAAACAACGGCTTGTTGCAGTTCCCGTGCACGCAAGACAATCTGATCCCATTGATCGAGTATTGTCAGAAAGTGTTCTTTTGTCGCAGTCGCAAATCTTTTCTCGAACTGAGCTTTCTTACGAGTCCTCGTTTGACGGGAAACGAGGGGCAATCCGACGCAAACTTCCCATTGAGCGGGTTGTTGCAGGACTGCATTTCGAGCGTCCACCAGCATGGCTTGAACCAATGCCAAGTCACTACCAGAGAACGACGCAGCACCATAAAGGTCGATGATTTGCCCCGTGGAAGCGTACAACGATTCGAACAACGGCCACATGAACCAATAGTAGGCGTCGTCATCCAAGGTGAGTACAGGTTCATTCGGCTGGGGAACCGCGGAAGCCCCGACACCAACCCCAATATCAAGGCCCATTTTCGATAGTCACTCCTCTGCCTGACGCCCAGATTGCCCGCATATGGCGAGATAAGGTCTTGAAGCTAGCACGGACTCCGAACGAGTGGAACTCGACGCTAGGCTTACGTTGCTGACATTGTGATGTAGGCCAAGCCTGCGAAGTCTGGATCGTCAATTCCGTCACCAAACCCAATCAGGACTTCAGAGCCAGTCGTGACGATGATTTGGCCCCATTCCATTTTGTGTTGAACGTTGTAAGCGACGGGTTGGTCATCCAATGCCGTCAGGAATTCCGACAGTGGCAGACCGCTGCGTACGATCCAGGGGGCAATTTGCAGGCATCCCCATCCACGAGGTGAATCCTCGTCACCGGTGAACCTGTCGATGTGAATCATTGACAATTCACCGGTCTCCCGGTCGAAATGAAACTCGATATCCTCGTATTTCCAGATCACGGGGTGCGGGTGGTTGCGTGAAGTTCCGCCAGTGTCCTCTGGGGGGCCAATCTGCGATTCCAGTTCTGTTCGGTTAGAGCCAACGCGGATCGGCCCGAATCGCCCGGTTTGAAGGAAGGACAGCAGAGACACGATCACCATCAAATCCGCCAATCGAGATGATTTATCCACAGTCGGGCCGTTGCCAACTGTTTGCTGCTACTGGGGCATTCCGTATGGCCAATTCGACTACTGCCCGTGCCCGAACGAAGCTGGCTTCAGCAGCTGTCGCAGTATCAGATTGAGTTAGGTGAGGATACTGCGTACGACCTGGCCATGCACGTCGGTCAGGCGGTAGTCGCGGCCTTGGAAGCGGAAGGTGAGCTTGGTGTGGTCGATGCCCATTTGATGCAGCAGCGTCGCGTTGAGGTCATGGACATGCACCGGATCGCGGACGACGTTATAGCAAAAGTCATCGGTCTCGCCGAAGTTGATGCCCGGCTTGATTCCACCACCTGCGAGCCACATCGTAAAGCAACGCCCATGGTGATCGCGGCCATAGTTCGCCGCTTCGAGTTTGCCCTGGCTGTATGTGGTGCGGCCAAACTCACCACCCCACACCACGAGCGTTTCGTCGAGCATCCCCCGCTGTTTGAGGTCGCCGATCAACGCGGCCGCGGACTGATCGACATCCCCACATTGCAGCCGCAGATCGCTAGGTAAGTTGTAGTGCTGATCCCAGCCGCGATGATACAACTGGATGAAACGCACACCACGCTCGGCCATCCGCCGTGCGAGCAGGCAGTTGGCCGCGAAGGTACCGGGCTGCCGTGACTGCGGACCATAGGCGTCCAGCGTGGCCGCGGTTTCATCGCGCATGTCAGTGAGGTCTGGCACACTGCTTTGCATCCGAAAGGCCATCTCGTATTGAGCAATACGTGTGGCAATCTCGGGGTCATGCTGCACCTCCAGCCGTTTTGTGTTCAACGCCGCGATGACATCGAGCTGATCGCGGCGCGTGGTCTCGTTGATGCCCGCCGGGTTAGAAAGATACAGCACGGGATCGCCGCTGCTGCGGAACGACACGCCTTGATGATTCGATGGCAAAAAGCCCGAGCCCCACAAACGCGCATAAAGCGGATCTGCCGGACGCGCGGCACTCCCGTGCGAGAGCAACACGACGAATGCGGGCAGGCTGCTGTTTTCGCTCCCCAGGCCATAACTCGCCCACGCGCCAAAACTTGGTCGGCCCGGCTGTTGATGCCCCGTCTGCATGAGAGTGACTGCCGGATCGTGGTTGATCGCTTCCGTATTCATCGAGCGGATAATGCACAACTCGTCCACGATGGATGCGGTTTTGGGCAGCAGTTCGCTGACCCAGGCACCACTCTGGCCGTGCTGCGCGAAGTGAAACAGTGAAGAGGTGATCGGCAGTGTCTTCTGACCGCTGGTCATGCCGGTGAGGCGCTGGTCCCCACGTACCGAGGAGGGTAGCTCTTGGCCATGCAGTGGTTTTAGACCCGGTTTGTAATCGAACAGGTCAAGCTGCGATGGCCCGCCATGCATAAACAAATAGATGATACGCTTGGCGTGCGGTGCGAAGTGGGTTGCCGCTCCGGCGGCATTCATCTTGCTGTCGTTCATCAACGACGCGAGCGCCAGGCTACCGAGCCCCAGCCCGGACTGATTCAAGAATTGGCGGCGATGGAGTGCGGTGTTCATCGTTTGGTGATGGCCTCATCAAGGTTCAACACGGTCTGCGCGAGTACGGTCCAAGCGGCGTGCTCCCGGACTTCCAATTGCGCATCGTCACTTACCGCAGCGTTTGGTTCTGCTTCGGAAATCAGTTGTTGCGCGGCCTCTGGAGCCTTCGCGAAACGATCTCGTTGACGTTGCAGCAGCCCGCTCAGGATTGTCACTTCCTCAACATTTGCGGGGCGTCCTAGAACCCGGTGCCACAGATGTCGTAGACGTGACTCCGAGTCTCCGGGCTGTTTCAGTGTCTGGGCTGCCAGCGTTCTCGCGGCCGCGACATACGTCTGGTCGTTGAGCAATACGAGGGCCTGCAATGGGGTGTTGGTGCGAGCACGTCGCACGGTGCATTTTTCACGCGTCGGGCCATCAAAAGTCAGCAACGCGGGTGGAGGAGCTTGTCGCTTCACATAAGTGTACAGACTGCGTCGCCACAGACCCTCGCCAGTATCAGGAACATAGCTATCCTCGCCGTTGAAGGAGACCGCTTCCCACAGCCCCGGCGGTTGATAAGGCTTCACACTGGGGCCGCCGATACGTCGTACCAAGAGCCCAGACACCGTCAATGCTTGGTCTCGCAGCATTTCTGCCGAGAGGCGAAAGCTCGGCCCACGTGCGAGCAGCCGATTCTCGGGATCACGAATTTGCGAGTCGCTGATCGTGAACTGCGAGCTCTGTCGGTAGGTCTGTGACATCACGATCCGCTTGAGCAACGCCTTCACATTCCAGCCGCTGTCACGGAACGTGACCGCCAGCCAGTCCAGCAACTCCGGGTGTGTTGGCGGCTCACCCTGGGAACCGAAATCATTCACGGTGCGTACGAGACCTTCACCAAAACAGTGCTGCCAAAGCCGATTCACCGCCACGCGTGCGGTCAGCGGGTTATCTACCGAAACCAGCCAATGGGCGAATCCCAGCCGGTTCCGCGGTGCTCCTTCCGGCCACCGGGCAATCGTCGCCGGGATGTCCGGTGATACTGCCTCGCCGGGGTTAGTGTACAGTCCGCGTTCCAAAACATGGGCGGTTCGCGGCTTGTCCATTTCCTGCATGACTAACGCGGTAGGGATCGCTGCCCGCAGTTCGGCTTCTGCTTTGACTGTGGCCTTCACCTGCTGACGCGCTTCACGTCGCGGTACATCAGCAAAGCGGTCCACATAATAGTCGAGCAACACATCGGTCTGTTGGGCACTGCGTTTGGCGGGAGCCACCGCGACGATGCCGCGAATCCGCTCGCCCCAGAACCAGTTGTTGACGGTTTGTTTCTCCAGGCACTGTTGGACAAGGCGAACTTCATCGATCAGACCGTAGTAACCCAGTCCGGAATCACGTCGCCCAATCCGTAGCGGTTCCGCATTCTTCAGGCTGCCGTCCAACGTGTCGCGTCGCGTTTCAAACGCCGCGGGGACGCCATCCACGAACACCTGCAATCCGCTGGCTTTACGCGAACCATCGTAAGCAACCACCACATGATGCCAGGCATTGTTGCTCATGGCGGCGATGGTAAATAGCTCGATGGCACTCACACCCCAGCGGTGCACCAGATTGATTTGCAGGCGACCTTTCTGACAGATGATCTCGATACCGCGACGATTCCCGTCGGCTTCGATCAATGACAGCGGGCAACTGAGTGCGGCGTTGACGTTCACCCACAGGCCGATGCTCCAGGGGGCGTCGACATTGAAATCAGGCAGCTGCGTTTCGACGTGCTGAGTCGCGTCAAACTTCGCGGCTTGTTCACGGATGCCCGTCTCAAACATGACGGTCGTCCCCTGCGATTGAGCGCCCCCGCTGAGTTGGCCATCAAAGCCCTCCTGAAAGACAACGTGCTCCTGCGGCGGGGATGGTAACGTCGTCGAGGCTTGTGCTTCCCATGCGGTGATCTGCGGGACGAGCGCCGCTTGCAGCGGTGCGAATGCCTTCGCAGCAGCACTGGACGCTGCGGACAATTCGCCAAGCCGCTGTTGCTGCTCGGGTGAAGGCACCTCGATCAAGGGGGGCGGGTTGTCCTTTGTGATCAGGCCCGACTCGGGCACGTTGTTGAAGAAGGCGTACAGCTGATAGAACTCCCGCTGTGAGATCGGATCGAACTTGTGGTCATGGCACTGCGCACAGCCGGCCGTCAGCCCCATCCAGGTGGTCATCGTGGTGTCGACGCGATCCACGACGTACTCGGTACGGAACTCTTCGTCGATGATGCCCGTTTCATTATTGGCAATGTGGTTGCGGTTGAAGCCCGTGGCAATGCGTTGCGAGAGTGTCGCATCAGGGAGCAAGTCACCGGCCAGCTGCTCGATGGTGAATTGATCGAACGGCATGTTGGCGTTGAAGGCGTTGATGACCCAATCCCGCCAGAGCCACATCAGCCGGGGCTTGTCACCAAAATAGCCGTTCGTATCGGCATAGCGAGCCGCATCCAGCCAGCCGACCGCCAAGTGTTCCCCGAAGTGTTTCGACTGCAGTAAACGATCCACGGCCCGTTCGTAACAGGCCTCGAAGTCATTCGGTGCCTGTTGACATTCCGTTTGAAATGCTTCGATTTCATGGAACGTCGGCGGCAGCCCGGTCAAATCGAGCGTCACGCGCCGTAAGAGCGTCTCCGGGGTGGCCTCGGGGGAAAGATTTAAGCCCTGCCGTTTCAAATTGGCCGTCACGAGAGTATCAATGGGATTCTCCCCTGCGGTGCCCTGCGTCGGCTTCTCTAACGGCGGAGATACCATAGGCTCGAAGGCCCAATGTTTTTGATACGCGGCACCACCGGCAATCCACTTCCTGAGCGTGTCGATCTGAGCGGCTGACAGCTTTTTCTGAAACTTTGGCGGCGGCATGAGATCGCTCTCATTCGCAGCCGTGATGCGTTCGATGAGCTCACTACCGGCCGGGTCACCAGGAACGATTGGCACGGCCTCCGACTCCGCAGGCTGCAGCGCCGCTTCCCGCAGATCAAGTCGCAGACCAGCCCGTCGCCCTGCTGCATCGGGACCATGACACGGGAAGCAATGCTCGGACAAGATGGGACGCACGTCACGATTGAAATTCACCGCCGCCGGCGTGGCAGTGGCCAGCAACGTTGGCCCGGCCAGCAATCCAATCGGGGCGGATGCGGTCAGGTTCCGGTCATCTTGGAATCTTGAAACTGGAGGGGGCTGGTTATCGCCCTTGCCGGGAGACCCAACGCGCAGTTGTTGGCGACCTCTTTCCGGATCCTGCAGATCGGCGGTCTGGGCGACGGTCGCCAGGAGAGTCAGCGTACATGCCAGCCCTGCGGCGAGGAGCGTCGGTAGCAGCGTGGCTCTCATTCTGTGGTCCCGCGAGGCCGATCTGAACTAGAAGATGGCCAATCATACTCATCACATCAACGATGAGACATGTTAATTGCGGAGAAAAAGTTGAGAACCGGCCTCTCTGGTGATGGGCGACGATCCAAAATGAGCGGAAGTCGGCACATCATCCGCCCTGCCCTGTGTGAACCCGCAGCGCGGTTGACAATGCAGCGAGCCCCGCAGGGACTTCCCGGTGGGGCTCGCGTTGAGTAAGCGTGATGATGGTCCGAGTTCGGAACTTGCTGTGTTTACAGCAGTTCGCGGACTGGATCGCGACGGTCGAGCAAGTACTGCGGGCGACCGGTGGGATCGATGATGGTGGCGGTATTTACGTCGATTCCCAACTGGTGGTACAACGTCGCGAAGACATCTTGATAATGAATCGGCCGGTCTTGCGGCACTTCGCCCAAACGATTGGTCGACCCGATCACCTGCCCCATTCGCATCCCGCCACCGGCCAGCAACGCACACGACGCCTGCGGCCAATGGTCGCGACCACCGTCTTTATTGATCCGCGGCGTACGTCCGAACTCACCCCAGACGATGACGCTAACATCCTGATCGAGCCCGCGTGCGTGCAGGTCTTCCACGAGTGCCGTCACTCCCTGATCGAGCTTCGCGAGTTGCTCGGGGAGCCGTTCGAAGTTCGCGCCGTGTCGATCCCAGCTGCCGAACGACAACGTGACGCAACGCACGCCCGCTTCGACCAACCGACGAGCCATCAGGAACTGATCCATCCAATGCGGCCCGGCATCTTCGCCAAACGCCGGTGACGAGGAACCGCGGCCGTAGCGATCGCGCAACGTCGGATCTTCTTTTTCTAAATCCAACGCTTCGACTAGCTTGCTGGAGGCCAGCACTTCAAACGCTTTCTGCGTGAAGGCATCGACACCCTGCATGGTCGAACTGCTGTCCACGTTGCGTCGAAAACCGTCGAGGCTCGACAGCAATGAGCGGCGGTCGCGAAGTTGCTCCAATGTGACTCCGTTGAGTCGCATGTTGGCCATTCCTTCGCCGTCCGGCTGGAACGGGCCATAGGCCAACCCCAGGAAACCCGGCAATCCCGGATTGCAATAGGGGGCATGCCCGGTCTTCGTCGTCAGTCCCACGAACGGTGGCACGGCCGGATCAACCGGACCTTGAATCTTCGCCACTGCGGCACCCAGGGACGGATGATTTTCCTGGCGTCCCTTGGAACCAATCGGATAGCCGCTCAGACACATGTCCGACGCGTGCTGATCGGGGCCGCCATACAGCGAACGGATGATGGCGAACTTGTCCATCATTGTGGCCAGCCGCGGCATGTGTTCGCAGATTTCAATCCCGGGAACATTGGTCGAAATCGGTCGGAACGAGCCACGAATCTCAGCGGGAGCGTCCATCTTCAAGTCGTACATGTCCTGATGGGACGGCCCACCGGACAAGTAGATCATGATCGTGGCCTTGTGCGACAGCGATTTTCCACGCACCAACGGCGAGGTCTCTTGCGCTTGCAGAATCTGCGGCAGCGCGAGCCCTCCCAAGGCCAGTCCGCCCAATTTCAAAAATTTCCGCCGAGACTGCCCGTCGCAATTCGCCGCACTCCGCTGACCGAAAATGGAGACCATTCAATTGTTCTTTCTGCACGGAAAATTCGACGGCCCAAACACACAACAAGATCGTACATCAAGAGTTGTTGACGCGGCAATCTGAACAGGGGGCTTTTTCAGACTCCTGTCGGACATTTTGTGCTGGATGAAGATACCCCTGCCGTACGGTCCAATGGCGAATTATTAAAGAACTTAGGTCTCCACCGAGCATTTTTTAAGGGGCGTATTCCGTCGCAGCCGCCGTGTCATCACGATCAAGTTGCATTCAGCGAGACTGTTTTAGATCAAATTTTTGATCGGCTGGCCGCGATAAACTCCGTAGGGGCGGCCAGTTGCGTCGTGGAAATGTTGATCTGGCCCGATTCCCATGCAATGGAAGATCGTGGCAGCAAGATCTTCGGGAGTATAGGTTTCCGTCACCGGCATACCACCGTGTGAGTCGGTCCGGCCAATGATGCGACCGGGTTGAATGCCGCCCCCTGCAAAGAAGCACGGGAACGCATCGCCCCAATGGTGTCGACCGGGAGTAAAAACTTCCCCCGCGACATTCTTGCCACCGACGGCAATCGGCGCGATACGGGGGGTACGACCCATCTCGCCGCACATGACGATCAGCGTTTCGTCCAGCAGGCCACGTTCCGACAAATCATCCAGGAACCCGCTTAAACTATGATCCAGCGAGGGGAGCAGTCGGTTCTTGAGGTCACGGAACGCATTCTGATGCGTATCCCAGCCGGCAAGATTGACTTGCACCATCCGCACACCCGCTTCCACCAAGCGACGTGCCACGAGGAACCCCTGGCCCCATTGGTCTCGTCCATACAAGTCCCGCGTGCGGTCTGATTCCTGCGTCAGATCGAAGGGATTAGATTTTCCGGGACGCGACGTCATCACAAACCGCATCGCCTGTTGCCGGTGTGCATCCCAAGCCATCAGATTGCCCAGTTGTTCCTGGCGATCATGAGTCTTCCGCAACCGTTCGAATTCCACCAGCAGTTCCGACCGTCGCTCCAGCCGCCCCAAACTCACCCCTTCCGCATGTCCAAAATCGGGCAAACTGAAGGCCGGATTGCGGCAGCTCGAATTGTCCCACCAGGCCTTAGAACGCCCAGGTAGGCGTTCCGGATCAAGATTGGGGTCTGCATGTCGGAAGCAATTGGGGCATGAGCCACCTTCCGCACCACACGGGGCTGCAAGGTCGACGCCCAGCCGATCATAGAGCGGGCCTAACATCCCCGATTCGCGCCCCGGGTATTTCATTAGTTTCGTGCGGGGTAATTCAATTGTTGCCGGCAAGCCTACATCCGCGGCCGTGGGGGTGGCGTAGGCGATCATCGAACCGATTGAAGGCCAGCTGATCCGACCCGGGCGCGGAGCGACAATCGAGGCGTTGGTGTCACCTGCCGGCAACTCGGTGGTGCCCGTGTGCAGCAGATAATGGCAACTGTTATGTTCATTTCGAAATTGGCGGTCCGCGGTGTGGTTCATCGTTCGAATGATCGAAAATCGGTCCGAACGTGCCGCGAGCCCCGGCAGATACTCGCAAAACACCTCTCCCGGAGAACGCGTTTGCGTGACACCGTACTCGCCGCGAATGGTATCGGGCGCTTCGGGTTTGGGGTCGAACGTCTCGTGCTGCGCGGGCCCACCCGACTGAAAGATAAACACCACAGACTTCGCCCGACCCGCGTGCCGGGGCGCCGCAGCCTGCGCTTCCAGACGCAGCAGGTCACTCAGGCCCATACCGACCAGACTCATGCCGCCGATCTGCAGCAGATCGCGTCGACCGAATCGGGGATGATCCTCGGACTGGCACCCGTGACGATGTGATGGCATGTGACACCCGAAATTCCAGCGATGAAGCACCCGTAACGTCGTCCCACTCCTGACGTGACGCCCCGAGCACCGTCGGGTTCACATCAACCTACGCATTAACTTATAAACATGTAATGCTATCAATTCCTGCGACAGAGATCCAGATGATTCGCCTGATTGAATGGAAATTTTGAAAGGCACCAGACCCTCCCCAAGTCTCCAAGCCGGAGGTGGCATCTGTACTATCGATCTCGTGGGTTGACGGATCGGCCGGTTTGCGTCGAATATGTGAGTGGGGCAAAATGTTCACGTTCACCATTGGATGCAGGATCTCAAGATGGCCATCTCGCACTTTGAAAAATACCCCGATCTGTCCTACCCACCCCCGCGCGGCAACGTGTTGTTGCTCAGCTGCATGGATTTGCGGTTACTGGACGATATCGTCGAGTTCATGAAGCAGGACAATTTGTCGAATCGATACGACCAGTTTATCTTGGCCGGAGCCGCGTTAGGAGCCCTGGGCGGGGGTGATGGAAAGTACAGCCATTGGCGTCAATCATTTTTCGATCACCTTGAGGCAGCCCACACGCTTCATGACATCAAGGATGTTTACATCTTAGAGCACCGCAATTGTGGCGCTTATCACAAGGTGTTCCAAGTGGCTCCGGACTATGGCGACAGCGATGCGGACCTCAAGAAAGAGGCAGACTGTCATCGAAAGTACGCGCAATTGCTGGAAGAAGAAATCGCGACCTGGGCCAAGGCCCGACAGATCAACTTGCGAGTCCGCTCATTCCTGATGGGAATCCGAGGCGACGTCTCGGTCCTAACAGAGCCCAAGAAGCCACCCCGCGCGAAACGAAAATAAGCCCCCTCTCGCCAGGGCTTGGTGTCCTTTTCACCGAAATTGACACCGGCCCTGGACGTTTGGCATCGGCCCACCGCAATGAAGGTCGAGTGATCGGACGATTGTAGCGGTACCACAACCAATCATGCTCCGGTAAGCGAACCTAACTAACGAACCCATACGACTGAGTACTAAATGTCTAGCAAAGGCGATGACCCGATTCCTCAGGACAACAACGACAATGGTAATCCGTATCCACCGGCCTACGAGGAAGGTTTCTTGAGGCAGGACTATGATCGAGTCGTGGCATCTTTAAATGAGGATCCGAACCAGGCGAAACTTTCATTCGGGATTCGAAATACAACACTCCTTCACGCTGCGGCATATGATGGAAAAGCAGACATCGTCAAGTTATTGCTAGCACTCGGTGCCAATGTCAACGCGAGGCATACCAATGGACGAACTCCGCTACATCTTGCCGCAAACAAAGGATATCTAGACGTCATCGAAATTCTGGTTCGAAACGGCGCAGACATTGAGGCGAAGGATGAGGAGGGAATGACTCCGTTGATGTGGGGAATAATCTCAAGATCTGCGAGAAATGATCAGATAGTTTCATTGCTCCTAAGCCTTGGGGCGAAAAACATCCAAGTCTTGCCGCCATAAGGATATCTAGCCGCTATCAGAATTCGCGGGGTGGCCCAGGTTTTTAAACCAGGGGGAGCGACGCGATTCCTAATGGGGTACATCCCAATTGAATAGGTTGATGAAGTGAGAGATGTCAACGAACTGAATATCAATGAGGGTGGAACCGCGGTGGTTCGTGAGGGGCCATCTGTCGCAGTTGTCGGCGACTTTGAACGACAATTTGGGGTATCGCTGCCATGTGACTACGTCGCATTTTTGCGTCAGACAAATGGCGGTCACCCGGAAATTGATTCGTTTGTGCCATTCGGATGTCACAATCTCAATCGGTTCAATGTTGATAGTTTCTACCACTTGTCGGACTTTAGTGAAGCCGACACCTTGAACCTTTGGCGGGCGGCACGAGATTGGCGAGATATTCTTGGGAGTTTGTGCATCCCCTTTGCGCAGGACGGTGGCGGCAATCAAATCTATTTCGATTTGACTCGTGGCGCTGAAGTGTTTTTGTGCATTCACGATGAGTCGTTCAAAAGAGTGTACGTTGCCGAGTCATTCTTAAGTTTTCTGGACTTGCTTGAAGTAGACGAGGACATGATATGAGCGTAAACGAACGCTACTTTGGAAAGCCATTTCTTCGTCTTGTCGAATGCTATGTTCTTGAAGCCATTGGAAAATTGTCGACTGAAGATCGGGTTCGTCTGAACGACATGGCACCGCAGCTTCGGCAAGTGTACGGTGTGGATGGTTCGTGGGATTTAATCGTCGCATCGGTGATGAACTTTCCAGCGTCATTACCAAAACAGATTGAAGGGATCTGGATCGCGAATCGGGAGAAGTCGACATCCAGCGGAGAGGAACTTACTCCGGAAGATTTTGTTGAGATGTTCGTCGACAAGAACTTTCCAATGGATGCCCCGGCTTCTTGAAGTTAGAGGTGCGAATCGACCAGGCGGCGAAGGCTTCTCCGATGCGTTGTATGTGATCAATGCATTGAAAGATTCAGAGAATCTCAATGAGCAACTACCGGCAATCTCGTTTTTTGCAAGCTTGCTCGATAAGCGATTTAAAAGGCGATGGGGCGACCAGACTTGAATTTCTATGCTAACAGAGCAGCATGAGCATAATTTACCGCATTCTTCAAGCTCCTCCCGGGTATCCAGAAGAGCAACAATACATGGTGGTTGGATATGAAAATCTGGATTTCACCTCCAGCATAAAGAGTCATGGGCCGCAGCAGTTTGCTACGACGCTGAACGAAGCTCGCCAAATGATTCCCCCGAACGCAGGGTGGCCCGGGTTGCTCCGCAACCTGGGTCTACAGGAGGCCTAATAACGAGTTGGCATTTTCGATGTGACGCATCACATTCGATATTGCGAATCTGACACCGTAGTCCGGTTGCCGGATGTGACTCCTGTAAACCCAGGTTGCGAAGCAACCTAGGCCACCCTGCGACTGAATACCTAAACGTTGGGCTATTGATGGATAAGTGCGATGGACAACCAAGAACAACCATTTCCTTTGAGTGATGCACGCTCCCTCCCATTGGGCCTTTCGGCATTCGGACGCTCAAAAGAATGGGAACTGTCTGTTGATGAAACGACATCAGGTACGGACAGATGGTTTGCCCAAATCGAAGGTCCCTCGGTGTATCTCTACTTTGAGATTTCATCTCCAAGAGTCATCGTTGATATGCTCGCATTTCTGGAAGCCTCACAATTACCGTCGGTTGGAAGCCCTAATGAGATGGAGATCGGACTACTTGGTGGAAGTGCGGTAAGAATCGTGAGAGATGTCGAATTCCCAGACCGCTGTTTTCTCTGCATCCAAACACAAGGGCCGACGACGATACAGATCTCTTTCGTAGCAGATGATTTGGAAGCACTTACAAACGCAGCGCGTCAAGTCAGCGATGAGCTTTTTCCCACAAAGTAAATACGCTGGGTGGCCCAGGTTCTTGAACCTGGGGGAGCGAAGCGACTTAGAGGCCGAGGCTTCCCCGGTGCAATGAATCCCGATAAGCAACATCATACTCTCCCCGTGGATGAAAACACCCGAGTATTGGAGCAGATAGTCGAAGTGGCCTCTCATTCGCTTCGCTCACACAGGTTCCGAGAACCTGTGCCACCCCGCGGTCACGCCTATCTTGGTTCGGCGGAGTGCGCACTGGCATGTAAAGCTTGTAAGAAGTCCTGACTAAAGCAACACGATGGAGTGAAGCATGGATCCTATGGTTATGGGTGGTCGAATTGCAGTCGTCGTGATGCTGTTCTGCCTTATATTAGTCACGATATTGGGCGTGCTAGATCTACCATTTCCTCCAATCGAGAAATGGCATGCTGTATTGTTCTGTTTGGGGATATATGCGTTTTCACTTTGGATCCGCAGGAGACGGGGCGAAAAGGGGGACGGGGAAAGCGCCAGCAAAGCCGGAAGCGAGTAGCGGATGCAGGAAAGGAAAAAGGGGGTGTTCTACATTATTGATGTTTCACGCAGGGTGGCCCAGGTTCTTGAAACTGGAGGGGCGAAGCGACTTTGAGGTCGAGGTTTCCTCGACGCGTCGCGTGTGATTAATGCATCGAGAATCTCAATGAGCGGCATCATCCGCACCCCGCGAATGAAGATGCCCCCTGTTTTCTTGGTGATGACTTCTTACCACCGTCATATTTGAGTCGTGCAGAGTCACGCGAAGGGTACAACATATGACTCCTTCTAAGCGGCTACTTCCTGGATCAGGACTCCTCTTTACAAATCGTGCCATTCGAATCCTATTGCTGGCGGGAAAACTCGCGCGTCAGACCACGTCCTTGGTCTCGCCATCGCATATTCTACAAGCACTAGCATGGGGGGAGCGGGGCAACGGACGAGCGATACTAGAGCGCAGCAGCATTGATTTGCCTGCGATCGTTGGGATGCCACCGGATTTTCTCGGAGGCATGCTGGATAAAATTCCAATGATTGCCCTTGAGCTTGACGGCCTTTCGAATCAATTAATTGAGCTTGGTGGGAGAGAGACTTTGGACGTTGGATTGGGAAAAGCGATTGGGACTGAAAGTTTGGTCTTCGGAATATTAGCAATGACCGACTTGCCGGAATGCAAGATCTTAACCCAGTATGGTGTCTCTTTAGTGAGTGCAAAAGAGGCACTCGATCGCGCGCGAAGAGAGGTGAGAAAGGAGGGCTGAGAAAGGAGGGCTGAGAAAGGAGGGCTGAGAAAAGAGAGGCCGCGGGGTGGCCCAGGTTCTTGAACCTGGGGGGAGCGAAGCGACTTAGAGGCCGAGGCTTCCCTGGTGCGTTGAATCCCAATAAGCAACATCACACGCTCCCCATGGGCGAAAACACCTGTGGATTGAAGTAGATCATCGAAGTGGCCTCTCATTTGCTTCGCTCGCACAGGTTTAGAGAACCTGTGCCGCCCCGCGTAAGCAAGCGCGGCAAGCACTACTCGCGAAGATTACGGACAAATGATATAACCCCTTATACTACAAGCGGCAATGCCATTCGTTCCTGGCATTTTCCATTGTGCCGGCGCTACGATAATGACGCGTAGCGAAAACATTCGGATTGCAAAAATGAGTTCGCAATTGGTGACCCTCGAACGAAAAGACGACCTTGTGCGGGTCACTCTACCAATGCCGTTGCCCTACTCCCCGGACCCGATTCCCATTTGGGTTTATGGTCAGGACCCATGTGCTGTGCTGTTGTTTTCTCCGCTTCTGGCGATCTGGCAGTTGGCCGTTGCCATCCATCGGTATCGAAATCCCCTTGTACCTCCGCCTCGTGCCTTATTTGAAATCGACTCGAATACACTTCGAATCTCATTCTGGTCACCCCGAGATGGGGAACGCACTTCGGTGCAGTACCCGCGCAGTTCAATTGTTGAAGTGAGAAAGCATCGGTATGGCAAAGGACTTTGGATGCGGGCGCAGGGAATCAGGCAAGGCACATACTTGGAAGACACCCCCGATGAGACGATCGAGGAGTTAAGCGAGATTCTAAGATCGATCTTGCTGCCTGCTCCTTGCACCGATTTGACTTGACTCACCTCAAATTGCTCATTGCGTTGTCGCGAAATCGTGATAAGGGGTGTGATTCGCTGGGTGGTCCAGGTGGTTCTTGAACCTGGGAGAGCGACTTAGAGGCCGAGGCTTTCCCGGTGCGTTGAATCCCAATAAGCAACATCTACGCTTGCCATGGGCGAAAACACCTGCGGATTGAAGCAGACAATGAAGTGGCCTCGCATTCGCCTCGCTCACACAGGTTCAGAGAACCTGTGCCACCCTGCGGGGGGGATGTGGGACTCTCAAGCCGGTGAGTACATAGGAAAAATGTGGGAGCCAATTTAAATGGAGAGCACGAAACCGGAATGGTATTCCTCGGTCTCAATACGCATTTGCCATCCGAATCTGGATCCGTCCGAGCTATCAATGTTACTGAACGCAACGCCGGAAATCGCTCAAAAGCCTGGAGAGTCCCGGGTTCCGTATGGCGATTGTAGATCGGCAGGTTACTGGTGCCTTCAGCACCGAATTGATGCTCCTGACCGCCCGGACATCGCGATTTCGTGGGCGGAGGAGTTCATTGAGATTCGAAAGCCGGCATTCCGACAATTCACAACGGAGAAGTACTACGTCGATGTTTATGTTGCTGTCTTTTCCAACGTGCTTGCGCTCGGTTTTAACATGCCACCAACTCCGACTATCACAGAACTCGGAATCCACCTCGGATTTGAGTTTTTTTCTGCGTAAATCTCACGTGGCTTACCTCAAGTGGCTGGGTGGCAGTAGTTTGAATCCAACGAAACTTAAGATCGTGGCACTGCTTTGCGACTGTACTCGATCGCTAAGCTGTGTTTTCGTGACGGCCCCCCCGGGGCCCACCGCCGGAGATTGGGAAATCCGGTTCACCGATTGCCGCTTCGCTTGGTGGCCCAGGTCCTTGAACCTGGGGGAGCGAAGCGACTTAGAGGCCGACGTTTTCCCGATGCATTGAATCACAATGAGTAACATCATACGCTCCCGGTGTGCGGAAACACCTGTGGGTTGGCGCGGGCAACCGAAGTGATCTCTCATTCGCTTTGCTCGCACAGGTTCAAAGAACCTGTGCGACTCTGCCGCCACACTGAAATTGAATGAGGTCTCAACAAATGTTGGTCAGATGCATGAAGAACAAGATTGCTTCGCTGGACGATCCGGTGATTCGTGCGCATGTGGAACAGCATGTCCACATGGATTCAATCGAGCTAGCAATCGGCAATTGCTATCCAGTATTCGGAGTCATTTTCAGAGCCGGAGTTGTGTGGTACTTGCTCTGTGAAGAGATCACAGACAACTATCCCACTCCTTATTGTTCGGCATTCTTTGAACTTATCGATGGGGCGATCTCTTCGGGCTGGAGTCTCTCGGTGGCGGATTCCAATGTTGGGAGTGTCTCGGTACTGCCTGATCGATGGGCAGTGGATGGACGTTTTTTGGAAAAATTGGTCGACGGAGAGTCCGATGCCGTTTCCTATTTCAATGACTTGAAGGCTGCCGAAGCCAATCGAAACCGTTTAAGGGAATAAGGGAGCAGCGCGCACTTTGATCAAAGAGTCCTGACTCCATTATTCTGCTCCAAAGTCTTTGGAGGAACAATTGAAACCCGGCAATACTACATGCGATATAAATCTTTCAAAATCCGATCTCACGATTTTTATGGATGCTGTTAACACTTATAAGCATATTCCATTTGTTCGAATTCGAAAGCCTGTGATCTCACGCACCGATTTAGTGGAACTTCAACGGCTATTCGATACATTGGCCGATAAAAGGAGTCAATGTCCAAAATTGGGTGAGTCAGAGGTCTCATTTACTATCACCGATTGCCGCCAGCTTTTGAAAGTATTGGAAGAATGTCAAAGTGAGTACGCGGGAGATCTTATTGATCTGAGTATTCATTTATCTGCATCTTGTGATGGCGATTTGGTAAGAGTTATCGAAAAACTCAGACATTCTCTCGATTCGACAAACTAAATAATAAGAAGAGAGAAAACGGATCAAGACTCTTTGATCGCAGAGTGGCCTCTTAATTATTAAGACATCTCCTTGCAATCCAGTACAACATGCCAATGCAAGCGGCTGCGAGGATGCTCCAAGGCCACATCTTTTGAACAGTCGATTTCTCTGGCGATGCTGGTATCTCCTCTGCCAACATGTCTCGTGTAGTCGCGGCATTCACCGCGTGGCGCGCTGCAGCCGAAGTCTTTGGGCTACGACCATACTGAAACTTTCCGTTAATAGTCACTTGTGCATTTGTGGGAATGACTGGTTCGAATACAGATGGAAGAACCTTAGGATTAATAATGGCCATGGTGCAGGTTGACTCTGATATAAGACCTGTTTCGTTGCGGACTTTCTTTGGAAATGGAATCGTTTTTTTGCGAGATTCGTCAGGTGCGACACCCAATTCCAACACCTCGTATGTGTTTAACATATAGGACATTGACTGGCCACTGGGATTCTGGATGGTCTCGACTTGGACTGTGCTGGCCAACTTGAAAATGTCTTCGCGGAGCGGGTAGTGGACTACGATCTTTAACGGAAAATACTGGTCGTCGATAGAAAGCCAGGCTTTAATCCATAGGTGCTGGAGCTCCGGGCTTTCGGGGTTGCCAACGATCCGCAGTTGTGGCCCGATTCCTAGTACGGCAACTTTTTTTCCGCGTAGGACTTCGTCGTCATAACGAGTGATTGTTTCGTCTCTGGTCATTAAGTCGGTGAGTTTGGACCGGCCGTTAATCGTGAGGCTCATTCCCATGGATAGAAGTAGTTCCGGCGGATGGCGCGGGGCTGCTGCCCCGACATTATAGATCTCTACAAAAGTTGCGTCGCGGATCGAAGTCGTCCTGCCTTTGTGGTAGTAGCTCGTGTGCGCGTTGTTGGCGGGGGGCTCGCCATCTTTCAATAGGAGTTCTTTCTGTGAATACTTCACCGAGTCATTTGACGCAATGATCTCCTTCTCCACTTTCCAATTTAACTCAGCCTTTTGACCTC
>JAZKFE010000109.1:21499-26935 GCA_040386595.1 Planctomycetota bacterium
CATCAACATACTTGAGGTGATAGCCGGTAATGCGAGAAAGGTGCTGTTCAAGTGAAGTGCGTATGATTTTCAGGTCGTTTGAATCAATCGCTTTTGGCTGAGCTCCGCACGCGACATCGACGAGGCCAAAGATCAGGGCAACTGTGATGCCGTAGAAATGGCAAGGGCTTGAGCTGAATAGAGAGGCTCGAATTCGCGGGGGCATGCAGTTCTTTCGTTACCAGGCTTGCGCTGTAATTGAGTCGTGCGTACTAGATAGACAGAATCGGCTGGCTGCGACGATTCAGAACAGGCTTCAGGGCTCATGGTCTGCTGCACTTCTTGTTCCCAATGCACGCCATGCGTCTAAGTCGATTGAATTTCCGACGAATTCAACTCTTCCATCACCGAAAAGGGTGTTGACGCCCGCGTTATGCAAGCTTCTCGCGCTGGGGACTGAATCCGGATGCATGGCTGCGCTTTCGCAGTCCTTCCATATTGAATTTGGGGGAAAAAAATGATAGTAGGTCGCATGCCTAGATTCGGATGAAAGCCAGTTTGAGCCCCAGGAGTCGGCAACAGAGTTATTCGTGCCGCCAAGCTGGTTTTCTGAGATACAGCCTTGCCCGATATTGCCCGAGTGTGTGGAAGTTATCTCCATCGGGGTTCTGGATTGTTCTTGGAAACGAACATCCGAGACAAGTCTTTCGGAAACGAACGCGGTGTTGGAGAGGCCGTCTGTTATTTCTCCACTACGCCTGCCTCGAAACCCCGTGAACACACCGAGAGGATCTTCGGGATGCACCGGAATGACCCCGCGGTTGTATCGATAGCTGACACCGGACCTGGTAATCAGACCGTCTGCGGGGCATTGAATGACGGCAGGAGATGGAATTGCCAAGTCGCGCAGGTCCCAGAGGGGCGGTGTTCGCGCGTCGTTGATGGCTTTCGTCGCGGCAGGCTCATCTAAAAACGCAGCAAGTTGTGCTGTCGGAGAAACGCACCACATGCTGAAGCTTTCGGGGGCGCGGTCTACGACGCCAAAAAACAAATTAGGATACTTGCGATTAGATGCCTCGAAGTTGTGGATGGCGATCCCAATTTGCCGCAAGTTGTTTTTGCAGGCTGTCGTTCTCGCCGAACCACGGGCTTGTAGTACGGCAGGCAAAATAATGGATCCAGTCAGTCCAATAGTTGAAATGACGACGAGGACTTCTACGAGGGTTATCGCTCGGCGGAAGTTTGGCCCCGATGGCGATCTTAGCGTTGGTTGGTCGGGCAAAAATACGCGCATGGCACCTTACCAAATGTCTTCCAATGACATGATTGTGGCTTACTTGCCACGGAGTGGATAAGATTTTATTCTTGCGGAGTCGCTTCGCGTGAAAAAGGCGATTTACTCTCTACGCGACTAGCGTTGTATCGAGTCGGCTCATCGTCATCATCCGATGACGCGATCTGGCAGTGACTTCGATACAAGATTTGCGTCAGGATGATCGCGAACGAGACTACACCCAAGTGAAATGGAGCTTGGTCGTCGTTTTAGATGCTGGAATATCGCGATACTACGCGTTCCTAATACCGATTGTGCTCGGTTGGAAAGCGGTGCATTCAAACGATTTGGCCGGGCTTTGGCGTAAATCGACCTTAAAGAACAAGCATATCTTTGTTGCTCGGAGAGTTTTCTATCTTGAGAGATCGCCGCTTTTGTATGATCGACAATGTAATAGATTGAAGATATTTCATGCAGTGACTGTGAGATCATTTCTATGCAGTATCAATGGACGAATGATACTGCCAGGATCTGTCTTGTCAATCGTGCCTTGAAAGGCCCGTGCATGAAATCTATAAATTGTCTTGCTCTGGTGTTCAGGGAATAATTGTCAAGTATCTAGACTTGGTTAAGGATGTGAAATTGATGTCCGCGCTCCCGTTTACATCAGAGGGACTTCGTTGAATTTATCCCCAATCAGAAGAGTGGTCAATTCGTCTGTGGCGTTGTAGGTGAAAAGCCTCGGTGGCTTGGGGGGGAGTGAAGCGATTTTGAGGCCAAGGCTTCCCCGATGCATTGAATCCCAAGATGCAACATTATGCGCTCCCCGTGTGCGGAAACACTTGTGGGGTGGCGCTGATAACCGAAGTGGTCTCTCATTCGCTTCGCTCACGCAGGTTCAGAGAACCTGTGCCACCCAACCAAGATCGCTCCATTCCCGTGAGAGCCTACCTCTCATTGCGACAGGGGGTTGTCATGAAGCCCACAAATCAGCCGACAGCCGCTCCGCCGATTGGCAACAGAACGAACGTCGTTCGCTCGAAATGGGGGTCCATCGGCGATGGCGTGGGAGCAAAGGCGGCGATACCGAATGCAGCCAGCAAGCCGATCACAGAAAACACCACAGCTGAAGCTACAATTAGATACGAGGAATTCATAAATAGTCCAGCGCCTAACGTGAAATGGATTTTTGTGAACCGCTGGGGGGCCCAGGTTCTTGAGCCTGTGTGAGCGAAGCCGTTTGAGGTAACAAAGGGGCCGCGAGCACTTTGATCAAAGAGTCCTGACACCTTAATTCTTCTCTTTGTGAGAGGGCGAGCGAGCTTCGGCTTCGATTAGTGTGCTCGCTTGGGAGCTTCCGTGGGAACAGGACCTTGCTGTTTCAGAATCTCAGCTCGATTCTTCGCAACCTCAGCCGCAATTGCTTCTGGTGTACTTGCCGCTTTGAATCTCGCTTGGTTTACCGCGTGTTTTGCCGCGAATTCGCGGTCCATTGCTTCGTCAAAACCTTGAGAAAAATTCTTTCGTACTAAATCTAATCTTACTTGAGCATTATGTACGCCCGCAGGAACCTCACTTGCCAAACGAGAATTCACTGACTCAATGATGCTCGAAAAGAAATCACTGTATGCTTCATCGACAAAAGTTTTGTCACTTTTCTTGACCTCGCTTTTTCCCTGCCGTGAAAAATACAGGTTCACCGCGCCCATGAATTTTACAACTTTTAAATCCACTTCATCTGAAACCGCCTTATCAATAGGCGCATAGCAAGTCGCTGAGAGTGCATCTTCCGACAATTGTCCGAGAAGTGACCGAAATTGAAGCTTCAAGTCCTCGACTACACTTGGCGGAATTGCACTATGTTTTGCGATTTCTGATTCAAACCGCTCCCCCCAAGCCGAATAGATGGCCTTCGTGCGGCGCCACTCGTCCTCTGCAGGGAAACGCGAACTCGCTAGTCGTATCAAATTGATCGTAATATTGTACAAAATCCGCTTCGTTTCGCGGCTCTTAATGTCGTCAGTAACATGCTGATCGACCTTTCTTCTGTACTTGGGCGCTTCAGCTAAAATTCTTGCCTGAATGACGGGCTTGGCGTAATCTGGCGCCTTCGCCATCAGCAACGCACAAGCATTGGAGAATTCGCTTTTGAGCAATTTCAACTCGTCATCGGTCGGTGACTGCGCACTCAGGCCCGATTTGTCAAAGAAAGTTGCGTCGAGCTCTTCTGCTGTCGCGGTTTGACTGGTGATGATTGCCATCAACGATGCGATGATGATCGTAAAATACCGGTGACCCACTGTAATACCCCTCTAATCTGGGACTCGTGTTGCGGGGAGAGAAAAGGAGAGAGGTTCATTTATCTGACCGATTCTCGCCCCAACAGAGCGGCGATTTGTGTCCGAATATAAAGAACTTGCCCCTTTTCCTCTTCCAAAAAGCAGGTATCGCATGACCAATTGCCCCCGGATCAGTAAGTGGGGCGCGGTAACTAAAATCTACTCTCTAGTATTCCGCACGAAGCGTAACGTAGGTTGAGGTAGATCTCAATCTCTCGCTCCCCCCCTTCTCCCCGGTGGCCCATCGCTACGGCAAAAGCGCATTGCTGCGGAATTTGCTTGACAATCTTGATCGCCAATTGGTATACCAAAACAGTCCCGGGTTGGTATACCGAATTGGTGAAGTTCACATGAAACAACAGCGAGTTTATCGGGAATTGCGTGAAGCCATTTACTCTGGCCAGCTCAAGCCGGGGCAGAAATTGGTGGAGCGGCAATTGGCGCTGAAATTTGCCACGAGTCGGGTTCCGTTGCGCGAATCTCTGTTGCGATTGGTGAGTGAGGGACTGGTTCGCCATACTCCCGGACAGACGAGTTTTGTGGAGGACCTGACTGCGGATGACGTGCAGGAAATCTGGTTGATGCGGCGCACTCTGGAGCCGGTCGCCGCTCGACTGGTGGCTCAAGGTTCTCAGCGTCGGTCGGTCGCCAAACGACTGCTGTTGCTGGCAGATCGGATGGCGAAGTACTTGCGAGCAGACCAGGATGCCCGGTCTGCGGAATGTGATCTGGAATTTCATCGCACAATCATTGAAGCCACCAAGTCACCGCGGCTGGTCCGCGCCTACGAGTTGTCGCACGTCCCGATGCTGATGTCGCGATTAACCGGTGAACGCGGCGAACCGGATCTCCTTTGGCAGCAGCACGTCGAGTACGCACGGCTGATCGAACAAGGGACACCGGATGCCGCTGAACAATATGCCCGCTGGCATGTGATCGAGATCGCGGACCGCATGCCGAGCGGAGGTCAGAATTCTTGAGTCCGGAATCCTTCAGCTCTCCGAAGATCCGGCCCTTTTTGAGGGTGTTTTCATTGAGGAGGTTTTATGTCCCAATCTCGCCGCAAGTCAGGTTTTACTCTGATTGAGCTACTGGTGGTCATCGCCATTATTGCGGTCCTGATCGCACTGTTACTGCCGGCCGTGCAACAAGCTCGTGAGGCAGCACGGCGCACCCAGTGCCGGAACAATCTCAAGCAGCTGGGCTTGGCAGTCCACAACTATCATGATGCGTTCAATACATTCCCCTGGGGCGGTAGCGGCGATAGCACGAACTACAATTGGGGGGGCGGAAACACCGGACAATGTATCTACAACTTGCGGACCATGATTCTGCCTTATATCGATCAGGCTGGCTTATACAATGCCATGGCGGCTCAAATGGCTGCCGCGGGACAGCCGATCGCGATGATGAGTCCAGATAGTGCGTGGAGTGCGGCATATCAGAATCTGACTGCTCATAAAACAGTCCTTGCGATCTATGCTTGCCCGAGCGATCCGCTCGGTGGCAATACGTCCTGTCAGAAAGGGCCGGCCTGGTCACCGCAGCCGGCGACCGCCGCGGGATCGAGCTATTTCGGGAGTGCTGGTCCAGAAGCACAGCACTCATATACCGACGATCTTTGTCACCAGACACCCGGGTGTGTTGTGTACAATGGATCCGGTGCGTATCTCGGCGCGGGCGTTGCGAACGGCGGCTGCGGTCTGTTCAGCGTTCAGGCAACCCGTGTTCGCATGGGGGATATCACTGATGGCACTTCCAATACGCTTGCCATGGGGGAAGAGCGTCTGGGAACCAAAACTAACCAATGGTGGGGTGATCTTCTGACGCCGGGACACAACCCCT
>JAZKFE010000109.1:26945-59550 GCA_040386595.1 Planctomycetota bacterium
CCTTCCACCAATGGACCGATACCGCGGCAGTGACACCGACCACACGCGGCATCAATCGGGACAATATCGCCAACTTGGGGTACTATGGCCAATCATTCGGCAGTTGGCACGTTGGCGGAGCCCAGTTCCTGATGGCAGATGGTGCTGTTCGATTTATCAGTGAAAATATCAACATAGTCACCTTCAACGCGATGGGCTCGAGAGACAAAGGCGAAATCGTAGGCGAGCTTTGATGCACGCACTCATTGCCGCGTAAAACGGACACAGTTCAACCGCCTGATCCGCTGGTCCCAGTGGTCAGGCGGTGTCGTTTTGCCGATTGCTTAGGAAATTCAATTCATTCTCTTCAGGAGTCGAGTTTGATGAACGCGTTGACGAATCGAAGCTGGCACTTGCTGGCGTTTTCGATGATCTCGGTCCTTGTTACGGGGTGTGGTGGTTCCTCAGGACTAAAAACGATCTCTGCATCGGGGAAAATCAGTTACAAAGGTGAGCCACTGGAATTTGGCACGGTGACGTTTTCTCCCGTTGATCCCCAAGTCGCCGCGGCGACTTCCGCACCCATTTTGCATGGCCATTTTCAAACAGAAAAGGGACAGGGGGTCACGGCAGGTGACTACAAAGTCGTCGTGAATGTCCAGCGAATTCCCCCTGACCTTAACGAAACGAGTAAGCAGAAATCCAAACCGGGGGGAAAGCCCGCCGCCGAATTTATCATCCCGCAGAAATACACGAGCTACAAAACAACGGACTTGGAGTTGAACGTGGCCAAGAGCGCCGGTTCCGTGAGCAAGGATTTTGATCTCCAAGATTAGCGGAATGTTCGGGGGTCTTTCTTCCTTGAATCGACCAGACCCGCCCCCCTTTGCCCTGCACTAGATAGACCACCCGGCATGAGGGGGCATTAGGGTGGGCTCATTGCTGCGTTGTATGATCGAAGGGGGCTTGGAATTCGAGCGGCAAGGGATGACGAAATCAAAGAGTTCAACGGGAGCAGAGACGTCGTGAGTTTTCATGGTATGTGATGTGGGGAAGATCTCACGCAAAGGCGCCAAGGCGCAAAGTTAAGACGAGACGGCTATATCGATCGAGTGATGGTCGTGGTGCGAGAACCTTCGTCAAATGCCCGTGTCTAATAAAGGGGGGCGAAGGGAGCAACCAATTCAAAGAGTGGGCGAGTTCTCATCGCTGTCACTTCAGGTTTTCGCTGAACCCTGACGCCAAGTGGTGTCGCTGCAATCCAGTCCCGGTCGGGACGACAGAACCTCGTCGTGGGGCAAACTCACGGGCGACCTGAAATGATTTATAAGTCTTTGTTGGGGATGACTTTACGGATGCCTAGGGCGTGTCCGCTCGGACTTGGTCCGGCTTGGAAAACCGTCGCACGGAGATGGGCCGAACTCATTGACGGGCAAGAGTGCCCATCCTACGGACGAAGAGGGGCCGGCGAAGAAATCAAAGAAGTGGCGAGTTTTCATGAAGCGTGCAGTTCGGAAGATCTCGAGTAAAGACGCAAAGTCACAACGTTAACACAAGACGGCTGCCATCGAGCGATGATCCTTTGCGACTGGGCGTGAGAAGCCTCTTCGATTGCCCCCTGTTCGACAAAGAATTCAAAGAAATCAAAGGGGCGCGAGAATTCGCGATATTGGTTGGATGGCCGAGGTTGACTGATTGCTGCCTTTTAAAGGGGAGTAAGGGAAGCAAAGAATCGGCGGTTTTCTGAGTCCGGTTTTTGCCGGCTCGGTTGAGCTTCGAATCACAACGCACCGTCCGCAATCGCAACCAGCAGGCGTTCGATTTCGGCCACCAAGGTCACTCGATTGACTGTTGCCATCGAGTGCAGCTTAGGGCCCAGGCAATCATTGGCGTACACGGTCAGGACATATTGGCCAGTGGCCAGATCACCGGAAGGATACCAGCCAACGTCCAGCACCCTGTTATGGCGTTGATGACGAAGTTGGAGCAAGTCTTCTTTGAAAAAGACCGAACGATCCTGTTCAGAGACAAGTTCGCCAGGCGGGTCCACTTCGTACAGACCGTCGTTAAATGAAACGGTCCATCCAGATGGGATTCTCAGTGGCTGAAGTTGGACTTTCACTTTCTTCCCTTTGGCCGATCGTCCTGATTAGTCTAGCCTTCGTGTCAGGCGGGAACGAATTTGACTTTACCACCTGTTACTAAGAGGAATCAGTCTTTGGACTTTTCGAAGCCCGCGTCGAGCAGTTCTTTGTAGCCGGCTTTCAGGGCTCGCACTTCGTAGCCGCTTTTTTGCAGAATGTCGGCGGCGGTCAGAGCGCGTTTTCCGACGACGCAATGCGTGTAGATGATTCGACCTTTGGGTAATTTCTGTTCCAGAGTTTTCGCGTCGATTCCGGCCTGCAGTTCGCTGATGGGCAGAGGTATCGCGCCGGCGACATGTCCGTTCTTCCATTCAGACTTCTCGCGGACATCGACCAGAACGGCTTTTTTGTCGGCGATTTTCTGTTTCACCGTCTGGAGTGAATCTTTCGTGTGTTCCGCGGCAGTCACCGAGAGGGCCAAGGCGCCCAGAGTAATGGTGGTCAGACACCAGGTTTGCAGTTGTTTTGTCATACGAGTGCTCCCCGTTCGAGAGTGATCAGGTCAATTATTTCGGCGAATCGCTGAGGGTGGCTAAGATTTGCTGCAACTTACCAAAGTCAGCGGGTTTGACCAAGTGGTGATTGAATCCCGCTTCGTGTGAAGTTTGTCGATCCGTTTCCTGCCCATACCCTGTCAGGGCGATCAACATAATATCCTTCAGAGCCGGTTCCTGGCGGATTCGTTTTGCAACTTCAAAACCGTTGAGGCCCGGTAAGCCAATGTCGAGCATGGCGACTTCTGGCTGGTATTCAATCGCTACCGAGACTCCCGATGGACCGTCGTGAGCAGTCCGCACATCATGCCCTAATGATCTCAGCAGCATGGAGAAACTCAATGTTGTATCCGCGTTATCGTCAACGACGAGTACTTTGAGGGAGCGTGTAATGGGTTGGCTAGCGATCGTGGTTGGCAAGAGCGGTTGCGGTAGATCGCCCGGAATGACCGGTAGACGGACGATGAATTCCGTGCCCTGCCCCAGGTCGCTGTGGACTTCGACTTTTCCACCGTGCAGCTCGGTGAGTCGTTGCACCAAGGCCAGCCCGATGCCGAGTCCGCCTTGCGAACGATCCAGGGTGCGTTCGGCTTGTGTGAACAGTTCGAAAATGTGCGGCATCAGTGCCGCGGTAATACCGACACCACTGTCCCGTACTCGCAGTTGGCATTCATCGCCCTCGCGTTGAACGGTGACCCAGATGCGGCCCCCTTCCTCGGTGAATTTAGCGGCATTGGTGAGGAGGTTGATCAAGACTTGTTCCAGTCGCGCCGCGTCGGCGTGAAGCCAGATTGGTTCGGTTGGCAGTGACAGGGTGAGTTCGTGCCCATATTGCTCGATTAAAGGGCGAGTGGTCTCGATGGCTCCATTGACGATCCCACTGACAGCCACACGCGATTGCATCAGTTGGACTCTGCCTGATGTGATGCGGGAGACTTCCAACAGATCGTCTACGAGATGCTGCAATTGGCCCAGTTGCCGTTCGATGATGCCGCGGGCCTGCTGTTGGATGCGGGTCTCATTCCCGCGTTGCAGACCGAGGAGCTGAACGGCATTGGCAATAGGGGCCAGCGGGCTGCGAAGCTCGTGACTGAGCATGGCCAGGAACTCGTCCTTGCGGCGGTGCAATTCTGACAACTCAGAAGCCTGGCCTCGTAGCAACATTTCCAATCGGCTGCGATCTGAGATATCTCGGATGTTGCACTGAATGACCCATTGAGATCCCTCTTGATAAACATTGGCAACCATCTCCACTGGGTGCAAGGCCCGATGACGGTCCTCCAACGGCAGGTTTTCGTAGCGAATCGAACCCTCGTCGTTCAGCTGCTGCATGGCGGACCGACTGGCTTCCTTGTCCCGCAGGAAGCCGATTTCCCAGAGCTCCTTACCTAGGAAGTGGTCAGCGGGATAGTCGAGTAGATTCATTAAGAACGGATTGACATGTGTGATTTTTTGGGTGCCGACGTCGACGATCAGGATCCCGTCCTTGGCGGTCTCAAAGAGACGCCGATAGCGGACCTCCGAATTGTTCAACGCGGCTTCTGTCTGCTTCCGCTCACTGACGTCGAGCGTGATGGCGAGGGCTCGCAACGGATGGTTTTGGGCGTCTCGCACGAGATTAATCGTGACATGCACCCAGGCCAGCGTGCCATCCTTACGAATAAGGCGTTTTTCGGTTTCATGAAATGCAATTTCACCACGCATCAGACGCGAAAAGCCTTCTGCGACTTGCGGTTGGTCATCGGGATGCGTCAGCTCGAGCAACGTCCGTCCGACCAACTCTGCAGCAGAATAGCCCAGGATTCGCGTGAATTGTTCGTTGACACGCAACAATCGTCCGGTCTCGGGTTCGGTCTCGCTAACGCCGACGCTGGTCGCGTCGAACATGGCATGATACTGGGCATCGCTCTCACGAGCTCGGTCATGGGCATGCCGCATGGCGTCGATGTCGACCAACATCAGCACCACACCGTCAAGCTTGTTGTCCAACGTTTTGTAAGGACGGAGACGCAGCGAAAACCAGCGACCATGCTTGTCTCGAACTTCATGCTCCTGAGGCACGGCCAGTTCCAGCACCTCCTTGAGGAGCGGTTCCAAATCTTGGATGTTGTCGAGATGCAGCTTAATATCGGCGAGTGGCCGCCCCTGATCGCTGGGAATCAAGTTGAGCAGTTTTTCCGCCAGCGGAGTAAACATCCGGACGCGGAGATCGGGACCGAGCATGACAATCGCCATCTGCCCGCTGCCAATCAGATTGACGAGGTCGTTATTGACCCGATTCGACTCCGCGATACGATCGTTCAATTCTTCGTTGACGGTGGCCAGCTCTTCATTACTGGATTGAATTTCTTCTTTCGAGGTTTCCAGTTCTTCGTTGGTGCTTTGCAGTTCCTCATTGGCCGACTGGACTTCCTCGTTGGCCGATTGCAATTCTTCGTTCGCGGCGTCTTGCTGCTCGATCACCGACTGCAGGTACTCCCGAGTGGCGGCCAGTTCTTGCGCGAGGCGAGAATTTTCAACATCACCGGCGGCGGTGACGTTTCGGTCTGCTTTGGGATGGGCCTTCGGATTGGGCGGAAGCTGGTGCTGGCAATCCTCAAAGATGACGAGGAATCCACCCGTTTCGGCCCCGTTTCCTTTAATGGGAATGACTTCAATGGCGACTTCGAGGTATCCGCCGTTGGATTTGACTCGCAACCCTTCTTCCCGTATGGGGACTTCTTCTTTACCCGCTCGCAGGAGGGCGGCACGAACTGCGACGAGTAATCCTTCGCGCAGCATTTTCAGTAAATTGAGGCTGGCTTTTCCAGGCGCCGGGGCGAGAAATGGGCCGGTGTCACCACGGTACTGCAGAATTTCGAGATCAGGGGAGACCAAGACGCCTGGCGGTGCAAACTTGGTGAGCAGAACGCGATCGGCTTCTCGGGGGAGATCGACGGTATCTCTGAGTCGTGTCGGAATGGGGATAAATGAAGAACGCGGCGCCCCACTGCGTTGGAGTGAAAAGGGGCCGCGTTCAGAGCCGGAGTTGGAGTTTAATTTTTTAGTGAATATTTTATACTTGGCATCTTCGACATCGAACAGGTTCTGATGATCGCCGATCGTCTCTGAACCACCCAGCCAGAGGCTGCCTCCCGGTTTTAGTGCATAGTGCAGCGTGGGCATGATGCGTTGCTGCAGCACCGGTTCCAGATAGATCAACAGATTGCGGCAACTGATCAAATCGATTCGCGAGAAAGGAGGGTCGGCCAGCACGTTGTGCCGAGAGAAGACACACGCATCTCGGATCGTCTTGCTGATCCGGTATTTGCCGTCAGTCTCCGTAAAGAACCGTTGCAGGCGTTCTGGTGAGACATCCAAGGCGATGTCTATCGAGTAGATGCCCGCCCGCGCTTTATCAATGACTGCGGGGTTCAAATCGGTGGCAAAAAGCTGGCAAGGGACCGAGCTTCCCGCCGCTTCAGCGGCCTCGGTGAATGCCATGGCGAGCGAATAGGCTTCTTGTCCGCTAGAACAGCCGAGCGTCCAGATTCGCACCGGATCGTGTCGCGATCGGTCCTTAAGCAGACGCGGGAACACTGTGGTTTTGAGAACTTCGAATGCCGCCGGATCGCGAAAGAAACTCGTGACGCTGATCAGAATGTCCTGATAGAGGGCCTCGACTTCCGCCGGTGTTTCTTGCAGGTAGGCGGCATACTCTGACAGCCCGTCCATCTTCTGTAGGACCATGCGGCGAGTGACACGGCGGTAGAGAGTGTTGATTTTATAATGGGTGAAATCGACACCCGTGGTGTGATGCAGCAGTTGTACGATTTCGGCAAGGTTAGGCTTGTCGTCAGCCTGTTGCTCGATGGGTTTCGGTACGGCATACGGATGGTGACCGATGCGGACGATTTCCTGGGCGATTTCACTAGGGGAGAGCACGAAGTCCACACATCCCGACGCAATGGCACTGTGCGGCATACCCTCGCACTGGGCAGTCGCATCCTGGGCAAAGGTGATGCCTCCTTCATCCTTGATGGCTTCCAACCCCAGTGTGCCGTCGGAAGCCGTTCCGGACAGAACCACGCCGATGGCCTGATGCCGCCGGTCTTCGGCCAGTGAGCGAAAGAATTGATCCACCGGTCGATGGATCCCTTGGCCCTCGCGTGGCAGGAGTTGTAATGTCCCCAACTTGGTGACCAGACTGCGATCGGGTGGGATGACATAGACGTGGTTGGGCTGGACTATCGATTCGTCACGAACTTCAGTGACTGGCATCTTCGTGACTCGCGAGAGAATCTCGGCCAAGGCGCTGGAGTGCGTGGGAGCCAGGTGTTGTACTAGCACGAATGCCATTCCGGTGTCAGAAGGCAAGGCTTTGAGTAACTGTGTGAACGCTTCCAGTCCCCCGGCCGAAGCACCAATGCCGACAATCGGAAACAGCAGACCTTCGCCCAACTCGGCGACTTCGTCCACATTTTCGAAGGTACTCGGCAATGCTGCGGGTTCTTCAGCAATCGTTGCAATTGGGGGTGTCATAATACATTGCCTATCAGTCACTGCCCGGCGGTCAGCCTCGAGCTGTGGGCTGGATGGGGGTCACAGCTCAAGGTTCATGGACTTTACAACGTGGTTGGAAGTCCCACTTGAATTGGAGTTCGCCGGTCTTGCGGAGACCGGGGGGATTCCCCTGTCGGTAACGACTTTTGTAGAGCAAATACTGTTCTTTGCGGCTGGCAGATCGTCTCGTCGCAAACAATCTCGCCGGTAGCGCTCTCACCGCAACGGGTGGGCACAAGCATCATCGCGGCAGGCGCGGAAAGTTTTCTGGATGGGGGAATCCCTAACTTGTTACCTGGATCATCGCAGATTAGCGGACTTTTATCTATCACTAGCCGATCCGGATTGTCCGCGGACGTCTGGGGCGATGTGCTTGATAACCGTGGTGTCAGCGTTGCCTGGAATGTGGGCTCCGTGGACGATCCCGAGCAGCCTTTTGACGCTTTGGAGATCGCCACGTTGTCTTTCCTTTCGAGGAATTCCGGCCCGTAATGCCCCGCCCCGCAGATCCTTTAAAGCACGCTGACGATTCCTTTTGCGATGCCTACTGGCGTGTCGGGACTCAGCCTGACAGATCATCGCGCGAACTTGGTGCGGGTCGCGGCATGGGGGATTCCCTTCGGCTGCCAAAACTTTAGCGATTCCAGAATTGAGATTTCCGCGGACCGCCAAGCGTGTGGGGGGGCGAGGAGACGAACATTGAATAGGGATACGTAAGGGCGACACGACTTAGAAGTCCTGGGCGACTCCGTAGGACAGCGATTCTGCTGATTGCGACAGGCTGGGTTTTCTTCAGCGAAATGCTCAGTAAGTTCGTGGCGGCAGCATCCTTCCCACGGGGACGGCATGGTTCGTGCTAAGGCGAGCATCACCATTACTGTGCGAGCGAGATCAAGCACAAAGGTCGCGGGTGTCGGGGTTGGGAGCTCTCAAGCTCCGGTCGTTAATCCAGGACTCGCGGACTCACTTTATTAGGGCGAAGTTTAACGCAGCGGCGCTTTCCGGCTGCGGTCTCGTGCTGCCCGACTGAGTTACTCTCGGAGCCATCCCATCCTCTACCGGGGTGTTCCTTCATTGCTGCGTGGCGCAGAGGCTGTTTCGATCGGAAATTCGATCGGCGTCGCACGCTATTTTTTATTCATTTTGTCGGTTTATTCCCAGGCGACACGTCTCGAAAAACGTGAGCGGGGAACTTCTAGGAGCAGGACAATGGTTGATTTTACGTTGAGCGAATGGCTGAGATTGATTCCCCGCAAATTGACTTGGAATACCCGACGCAAGTCGCGTCAAGTGAGGCTGGCTCGGGTTGAAGGTCTCGAGCAACGTGCCATGTTGACGGCCACGTTGCCTGTCGCTGTCGCCGACGTCTACACCGTGAACGAGGACACCACGCTGACCGCCCCCACGGTACTCAGCAATGATACCGATGCTGATGGTGATACCATTGATCAAGCGGTATTGGGCACCACAACGGCCAATGGTGTCCTGAATCTGAATACCAACGGCACTTTCACTTATACACCCAATGCGAATTTCAATGGGGTGGATACCTTCACGTATCAGGCTCGTGATTCGCTGAACAACGAAAACAGTCTGCCAACTCTGGTGACGATTAATGTGACCGCCGTCAATGACGCACCGGTCGCGACTCCGTCGAATATCACCACCGCCGAGGACACTCCGGCCGTGGGAACGGTCAGTGGAACCGATGTGGACGGTAATCCGTTGACCTATTCCGCCGGGTCGACTGCTCCGGCCAACGGCTCGGTGGTTATTGCTCCCAATGGGACATTCACCTACACCCCCAATGCCAATTTCCATGGCACCGATACCTTCACCTTCAAAGCCAATGATTTGACGGTAGACAGCGCTGATGCTGTGGTGACGGTGACGATTACCTCCGTCAATGACGTGCCCGTCGCGAATTCGACGACCATCACCACCAATGAGGACACCACTTTCGGTGGCACCTTGACTGCAACCGATGCCGACGGCGACACGCTGGTGTACTCCACCGGAAGCGTGTTGGCACTCCACGGAATGGTCAACATCAATCCGAACGGAACCTACAGTTACACGCCTGCTCCCGACTACAACGGTCCTGACTCGTTCAGCTTTAGGGTCAACGACGGAACTGTGAATAGTGTCGACGCATTTGTGACGGTCATCGTGACCGCCGTGAATGACGCACCGGTCGCGACTCCTTCGAATATCACCACCGCCGAAGACACTCCGGCCGTTGGAACGGTCAGTGGAACTGATGCGGATGGCAATCCGCTGACCTATTCCACAGGGGCGACTGCCCCGGCTCATGGTACGGTCGTCATCGCCCCCAATGGGACGTTTACTTACACCCCCGATGCCAACTTCAGTGGCAGTGATTCGTTTACGTTCAAGGCCAATGACGGCACGACGAACAGCGCTGACGCCACCGTGAATGTCACGGTCACTGCTGTCAACGATGCCCCGGTCGCCAATCTGCAGAGCATCACCACCAATGAGGACACCACGTTCAGTGGGACCTTAACCGCCACTGACGCCGATGGCGATACGCTGACTTACTCGGCAGGACTTGTGGCTGCGACGCACGGGACCGTGACGATCAATCCGAACGGGACATTCACCTACGCTCCCGCTGCCAACTACAACGGCCCCGATTCGTTCAGCTTCAAGGTTAACGATGGAACCGTGAATAGTGTCGACGCATTGGTGACGGTCACTGTGACCGCGGTCAATGACGCTCCGATCGCCACCCCCACAAATATTACAACCAATGAAGACACGCCTGTCGTGGGCACGTTGTCGGCGACCGATGCTGACAACGATGTGTTGACGTACGCGATCGGTGCGAATACGCCGAACCACGGTACCGTGGTGATTGCCCCCAATGGGACATTTACCTATACGCCAGATGCGAACTACAACGGGACCGATACTTTCTCCTTTACAGCCAACGATGGCACGACGAACAGTGCCCCGGCGACCGTGACGATTACGATCACCGGAGTGAATGACGCTCCAGTCGTCGTCGATGGTTCCAATACTCAGGCCCATGACACGCAGTTCAGCGGATCATTGTCTCCGCTGGGCACGGATGTCGATGGTGATTCCCTGACCTATATCGCGGTCACTCAGCCGCTGCATGGCACGTTGTCACTGAGCCCGGACGGGAATTTTAATTACACCCCCGCCCTGGGATTCACCGGGACCGATTTCTTCACCTTCAAGGCGAACGACGGCCAGGCTGATAGCAATATCGCCACCTACACCCTGAATGTGACCACTTTGTTTGTCCTGGAACTGTCACCAGTTCCCGGTACGATCGCCACGTCCGTTAAGGCCGCGGTGCCTCTGGATAATAACGCTCACCTAATTAATGTTAGTCCGACCGTCAATTTTGGTAACGCCTCGATCAGTGCCGGGATCATCTCGGGCGGCGACAAGCGTGACCGGATCTTCATCACGGACGGTGCCGGCGGCGGTGGAACTATCGATGCTCGTGGTCGCCGAATCCTCTTCAATGGTGTGGAAGTCGCACGATTGACCGGTGGACGACGCGGAAATGATCTGCAAATTAGCTTCAAGGGCAATGCGACGCTAGACGCCGTGGATGCGGTCTTGCAACGCATTAGCGTCAAGACTTCCAAACACGCCACACGTGCGACCCGGACAGTTCAAATTCGGGTAAGTGCCGGCGGCGAAACTAGCTCAGCGACGATCGACGCCAACGTTGCGTAACGAAGTCAACCGACGCGATGGGATACCCTCAGGTATTCCATCGCGTCGGCACTTGTTGTCGCCACTCGGATGTTGCCAGATTTCATCGGCGGAGTGTCCGCCGGGAATCTCAATGATCTTAAATATACGGAGATGATCAGTATGCGTAGTTCAATGACACGTTTCTTCAAAGTGACAGGCCTGCTTGCCGTCGCGAGCGTTTGGGCTCTCACACCCGCAGTGGCCAAGGATCCTGCCGCTGTCGAAGTCAAAGTCGGCGAAAAGACCGTTGCCGTCGGTGTGGAAACGCAACCTGCCGCAGTTGTCATTCCGGAATGCCTGGCGAAGCTGGAACTGACTGCAGAGCAACAAAAACAAGTGAAAGACGTTGTCAGTCAGTCTGCCGCAGTCCATGCCAAAGTGTGGGGACAATTCAGCGAACGTTACCTACAAATGATCGCGGTGGAGTCGTCGATGCTCGCCGCGATCGAGGACAATTTGACCGAACCGCAGCTCACGCATGTACGCACTCATCGGCGTAAAACCGCTCATCATGGACGGACGGCCGTCGCGACACCCAAACCGGCGACCGCGATTGAGAATGAATTGGAGAAGGATGGCGTCCTGCTGACCGACGAGCAAGCCGCTGCCTCCGACTCACTCCAAGAGAAATATCACACGAACCTGCATGTATTGCATCGTGAGATTCAGGGACTTCATGCCCGGTTGCTGGCTCTCGAAGCTGACAAACTGGTGCAGATTGAAAAAGTGTTGACTAAAGAACAACTGGCGCAGTTGCGCACGAATCGCCGGAATGCTCCCGTCGCGCTGAAATTGGCGACGAGCAACCCCGAGCCCGCGAAGGCCGAATAGAACTGCCAAGATCTGCCGCACTGGGCATCGCAGGATGTCCGGTGCGACTTGGCACCAGATTTACTCAATCTTCAATGTGATCGATTCAATAAGGTGCGAATGATGATACGAAAACTTCTTTTCTCAGCTCTCGCCGTCGGCCTGGTGATGGCGATGACTCCGCGGGCTGAAGCCTTAGCTCAAGTCATCTCCGTTGGCCGCGGTGGCGTTCAATACAACGGTTATGGCCGAGGTTACTACGGTGGTTATGGCCCCGGGTATGGCAACGGCGGACGGGTTTATTCCGGTTATGGGAATGGTCCTTATGGATACGGTGGCGGATACGGGTACGGACGAGGAGCTTATTACAATGGATACGGTAACTCGGGAGTCTACGTCCAACCCGGTCGCCAATTCTACCGTCCGTTCGGAGGGGGCGGTTACAACTCCTACGGTTACGGATGGTAATGAGCCAGCAGACTTGTTGGTTCAACGAGTCGTCATCCAACTGCAGAGTCAGCTCGGCAGTCGGGTGCACGACTTTCGGCTGTCAGTACACCAGAATCGACTGATCTTAAGAGGGCAAGTCAGAACTTATTACTGCAAGCAACTGGTGCAGGAAATCGTGATGAAAGAGACGCCCTTGCTGATTGCGGCGAACGAGATTGCCGTGTTGCACCCGTCGGAAAAGTAAAGGTGTCCTGAACCGTTTAGCGGGAATTCCGACCGCTATTGGGTTCGCGACATCCTTTTCTCTTTCTTTGCCCATGCTACGTGTCTGTGACCGAGCCCCCATAAGGGAGTTTGAGATCGATTTCCTTCAGTACTCTTTCATAGTGGATCAGATGTGCTTGGATCTTTGATCGAAGCTCGGAAATGCATTGAGAAGCTTCATCGATATCAGATGCCGCCACGCACTTTTGGCATTCCTCAAGGAGACAATACCAAGTATGGAGTGTATCCCCTTGAATAATGATTCCAGGGAATCGGCGGTAAGGAGTTTGGACCACAACCGAGTTGGATGCCATGCTTAGCAGCTTGATCTCGGGATTCTCCATTACATCTCTCCGGTCGGTATTGAAGGAAAGTGCGAAACGCCTCTTCGATCCTTGTGGTTGAGTCATTCTCCATAAAGAGCTCGGCTGCGGCTTACTCCACAAAGCATCTGGTGATCTCCGTTGTCTTGGCTGAAAGTATGCTATCACAAGATGTTTCTGGCGGTAGTCAGACCTTCACTTTGATTCGAGTCCCTGACGCTGATGAGTACGCGTAGCGAATCCGTTGCCTGGATTTCGCCTTCAGCCTCTCCCAACTTCATTCCACCACCTATAATGTGATCGTCTGGAAGCGTCACTTGAAGAATAGGATGGTCACTTTGAATGCATCGGTTGCCGATCAAAATCCAATCGGCTGGCAGTTTGATAATACTTACTCACGGCTGCCGGAGGTCCTTTTCGCGCCGGCCAAGCCGGCCGCGTTGGCAGCGCCCCGCGTCGTGATTCTGAACCATCGGTTGGCGGATGACCTCGGCCTTGACCTCAGTAAGCTTTCACCCGAATCCGCCGCGGCGCTGTTCGCAGGCCAGGATCTGCCCAGCGGTTCCCGGCCGATCGCACAGGCGTATGCCGGCCATCAGTACGGCGGCTTTACGCTGCTGGGTGATGGCCGCGCCATCCTACTGGGGGAACACCGTTCGCCGTCTGGGACGCTTGTCGATATTCAATTCAAGGGGGCGGGGAAGACGCAGTATTCGCGTCGCGGCGATGGCCGTGCTGCTCTTGGGCCGATGCTCCGTGAGTACATCATCAGCGAGGCGATGTTCGCTCTGGGTATTCCCACCACGCGCAGTCTTGCAGTGGTCACGACAGGCGAGCCGGTTTACCGCGGAGGCAGGCTGCAGGGGGCGATCCTGACGCGTGTGGCTGCGAGTCACATTCGGGTCGGAACGTTCGAGTACTTGGCGGCCAAACAGGACGAATCAAGCTTGCGGGCGCTGGCCGACTACACAATTAACCGGCACTATCCGGAGCTGGCTGATACGCCGGACAAGTATCTGGAGTTTTTTCGTGCGGTCATGGACCGGCAAGCTTCGCTCATCGCCCGCTGGCAATTGGTCGGTTTCATCCACGGGGTGATGAATACAGATAACATGGCGATCTCTGGCGAGACGATCGACTATGGCCCGTGTGCGTTTATGAATGCCTACGGTCCCGATACGGTCTTCAGTTCGATCGACCATGCTGGGCGATACGCCTATGGCAATCAACCCGGAATCGCACAGTGGAACTTAGTCCGTTTCGCTGAGACGTTGTTACCGCTGCTGGCTCCGCAACAGGAGCAGGCGGTCGCCATCGCGACGGAGGCCCTCGGCCAGTACCCTGCTCTGTTCGAGCAATACTGGCTGGCCGGGATGCGGGCCAAGCTAGGCTTGCAGACCGCAGAGGCTGGCGATATCGAGTTGGTGCAGTCGCTGCTGACCTGGATGCAGAAATCCCGGGCCGACTTTACCAACACGTTCCGCGATCTCTCGGCGGATGAGTTGCCCACTGGAGACCGGTACGCAGATCCAGACTTTGGTGCGTGGTATTCGCGATGGCAGCTTCGGCTTAGCCGCGAGAGTCAGCCGAGCACCTTGGCCCGCACCGCGATGAAGAGTGTCAATCCGGCCGTCATTCCCCGGAATCACCGGGTGGAAGAAGCACTCTCCGCCGCGGAAGGCCACGGCGACCTGTCGGTCCTGCACCGTCTGTTGGCAGCGCTGGCGACGCCTTATGCCGCCGGTCCCGATGCCGCAATGTATCAAGAGCCTCCGCCCGACGATGGCAGCTATCGCACATTCTGCGGAACTTAGGCAGTCGACTGGGGGCTGAGTCAGTCGATTTTGAATAGGTAGGTCTGCAGCAGTAGTCCTAATTGGCGAGCCCGGCGGCGTAAGCCCCGGGATTCCTCGTAAACCCTCAGATTTTCCAAACGAAGAAGAATCCGGGGGCTTACGCCGCCCGGCTCGCCTAGGCTGCATATTTTATTTGGTTTCAGTCGGATCGCTCCCTGGGGTGTGTGGGCCGACAGGGAAAGTGACACTGCCCCGCAAACATAACTAGTGTTCTTGATGGTACTAATTATGTTTGCGAGTCGAATCAACCCGTCCATCGGTTTACTTTGCACCCAACTCATCGGCCAAAGCTGTGGCACCATAGATCGTCCGCAGCGATTCTTGAATTGCGCTCGAATGAACGCTGACTGCTCGTCCTTGCGTTTCTGTGTAGGCGTAGTCCGCAATGAGGGATTGGATGTTGCCGTCAAAAATGATACCGACCAACTCGCCGGCTTGATTGACAACCGGGCTTCCAGAATTGCCGCCGATGATGTCGCAGGTGCAGACAAAGTTGAAGGGAGTGTCCGCTTTGATCTTCGTGCGGGCATTCGTCCAACTGAGAGGTAAGGCGAAGGGTTCCTTGTTGCCGTGTGCCTGGGCATGGTCAAAGGTGCCGCCCATGGTCGTCCAGGGGGGAATGGTCTTGCCTTCCTCTTGGTAGCCTTTGACCGTTCCAAAGGCCAACCGCAGGGTGAATGTTGCATCTGGATAAGTTGAACTGCCGAGCGTTGCAAACCGTGCTGCAGCGACCTTGGCGTAGGCTTGCCGTTGAGGTTCTTCAACCTGTTGTTCAAACAGTTTGCGGACCTCGCGAGCGCGAGCGTCTACTGATCGAGCCAGACGAATCAAAGTGTCATCCGAAGCGGTGATTGCGGCTGCGTTGGCCGCGAGTCGTTTTCTTTCAGGCACCTGAGCCAGCTTTGATCCTTGGATCAACTCGGTCGCTCGTGCTTGTGGCGATTTGCCATCTAAAACCAGTTTGACAAGTTCGTGTTCGGCTCCCAGTTGTTCCATCATCATGCCCAATGAATCAGCCAACTTGACCATTTCCAGATCGGAATAGATCGGCGATTCCGAATAGAGCTGTTGCTCGAGAGAGTCCCGCCCAGCTTCACCAAACTCGCGGAGGCGTTTGGCATTGGGCTTCTGATCTTCATCGGCCATCCGCACCAGGAGGCGAGCAATGTGAAACAATTCTGTGTTAAACGCCGAGCCACCTTCTAGCAAGTTGTACTCGGTACGAATCTTCTTCGCGGAGGCGATCGTTTGAGCAATCTCATCCCAGGCTGTGCTGTATTGGCTCTTCAGTTTGGCGTCCTGTTCCACGTGGTCACGGAGCTGTTTTTCCTCCATCCGTTTGGTGTTCATGACCGCCGGATCCTGGAGACCGGCCAAGGCTCCCAGTCGGGCCTTACGGCTGTTCTGAATGCCGAAGAGCTCGTCCAGACCCCGCCGGGCATTCTCCAGACTGCGGTTGCTATAGTTGGATAGGAGCACTTCACGCCGGCGGAGGATGTCGAGTTGCTGCGGGACTGTCACATCGCGCAAGTATTCTAGGTGAGCCACTGTGTTCAAACGGCTGGTACGGCCGGGATGTCCCGAGACGAAGACGAGCTCGCCATCCCCTGCTCCGGCCTTGCTCCACTTCAGGAAATGCTCAATCTTGGCGGGCTGATTGTCCTCATAGACACGGAAGAAACAGACGTCGAGATCGTATCGGGGGTATTCAAAATTATCCGGGTCACCGCCGAAGAAGGCGATCTCTTTTTCCGGAGCGAACACCAGTCGCACGTCCGTGTACTTCTTGAACTGATATAAGTGGTATTCGCCCCCCTGGAACAAGGTGACCACATCGCTACGTAATTTGGACTTGGCTTGTTGCTCACTCTCGATGGTGTTGATCACCTCCTGCCGAGCTGCATGCGATTCCGCCGCCGACTGTCCCGGTTTGACCGCCGCCTGCACCTGGGCGGTGACATCCTGAATGTTTTGTAGGACATTCAGCTCGAGATCCAGGCATTTGAGTTCATCGCCAGGAGTGGCGGCATGGTAACCGAGCTTAATCAGGTCCCGGTCGGCCGTACTAAGTTTTTGGAGGGCATCAGCGCCGACATGGTGATTCGTCATCACCAGTCCGTTGCCTGAGACGAACGATCCCGATCCCCCGCTATTAAAACGGACGCTGGAGAGTCGCAAGTGATCAAGCCATTGCTGGGTCGGTTCGAATCCGTATCTCTCTTTGAGAAGCTTTTTAGGAACGCGGTTATAGAGCCACATTCCCTCATCGGCATTACTCGAATCTGCTAGAGTCAGCCCCGCGAGGATTGCCATCATGGCCGCCGTTATGGTTCGTAGTTTCATATTAAAGTCCTTGAGTAAGTTGCGTCTGGTTGTACTTCATTAGGAACGCCCAGTGGGCGGGGTGTCGGATGACTCTGGTGCTGAAGGGCGGAAGCGGCCGGCGATGCCGACGACTAATAGGAGAGTCAGCATGATTCCAAATGCGGTCATGGTGGTCCAGCGGGCGGTCGACATCCCCTCGCCGAAGACCCGATCAACCATGGGGGCTAGATTCAGGTACTGGACCCAGTCGTCGCGGAAGTTCAGGAACGCCGCCAGCACGCCCACCAGGGAGCCACCCGCGATGTAGCCGGAGCAGAGTAACACCCCGGGGCTCGATTCCGATTCTTCTGATTTCGGAGGGTTTAGTTTGTCAACGAGCCATCGCATCACACCACCGATGAAGATTGGAAATGACGTTTGCAGAGGAAGATAGATTCCCACGGCAAAAGGCAGCGATGGCACCGCACATAATTCGAGCGACACGGCCATTAAGGCCCCGATCAAGACCAGGGACCAGGGAAGTTTTTGGTTGAGGATCCCATCGATAATGAGCGCCATCAACTTGGTTTTGGGGGCGTCGTAGCGTTGGAGAGGTGTTGCCGTCACCGCTTCTCCGCGGTCCTGGCGGGTCTTCTTTTCGGCTTCGATATCGTCATAGGGAAGCATGCCATTGATGGCAGGATCCTCGCGATAAGTAATTTTTCCCTGGTCATCGACCAGATATTTTCCCTGTGCGACGTCGGCAATCTCTCCTTGAGCCACATGGAGTATGTGATATTGAGTCGAGTCCTGCCCGGCATAGGGGCGGCCCACCCGTTGCGTCAGAGTGAGCTGCTTGAGCTCGTCCTTCGGGACGACATAGGCCGGCAGATAGGCGGCGTTCTTCGTGTAGTGGGTGCCGGCGTCATTGACGAGCTTTACGGTGCCGCCGATCACGAGCGCACTGGTGAGAGCGCCGATCAAAATACCCGCTTGTTGCAACTTGGGAGTCGCTCCTACCAGGTAGCCGGTTTTCAAGTCTTGAGCCGTGGTACCACCGTTGGAGGCCGCAATGCAGACGACTCCGGCAATGGTCAATGCGGTCAAAGTATCGCTCTTCCCGGTCTTTCCCAAGGCGAGAAAAATCAGGCAGGTAAGCAACAGCGTGGCGACTGTCATACCCGAGATCGGGTTCGACGACGAACCAATCTCACCGGTCAAGCGAGAGGACACCGTGACGAACAAAAAGCCAAACACCACGATGAGCCCGGCTCCCAGCAAGCCGTGCAGCGACAGACCTAATCCAAGTTGAGGCGACAGGGCCAACAGGAGGACCAACAGGGCGCTGCCACCCATCACCACTCCCATCGACAAGTCTCGGTCTGTTCGCGGAGTAGCGGTATCACTGGAAGCCTCGTTACGTCGCATCAGGCCTTTGAAATCTTTGAGACCAGCAATCAAGGCACTAACAATCACCGGCATCGCTCGGGCCATACTGATGATCCCACCCGTTGCCACAGCGCCCGCGCCAATATAGAGGATATAGAAATTCCGGATTGCCCCTGGACTCATGTCGCGGATGGTCGCGGTTTCCGAGGGGAAGATGGGAGTCGTGACCATTTCACCAAACATGGCAATCGTCGGCAGCAGGACCAGATAAGCGAGGACACCACCAGCCAGGGTAATACACGCGATGCGCGGGCCGATGACATATCCCACCCCCAGCAGTTCGGGCGTGAACTCACCCCCGACGACGCCCTTGTTCAAGCCAACGGTCGGTCCGTCGGGTGAGTTTTTCCAGGACAAGGCCCAGTTGGCCTGGTCTTGAATCACCTGCAGTGGAGTCATCAGCAACTTGACGATTGCAGCCACCGTGAAGCCAAGGAACACCATCATGGCCGATGCTCCCCCTTTTTCGCCGACGGTCAACACGTCGGCGCAGGCGGTTCCCTCCGGGAAGGGCAGAATGCCATGTTGCTTGACGATGAACGCCCGCCGCAGCGGAATCATCATCAAGATACCCAGCAGCCCGCCGAGTAAGGCGACGGTCATGGTGCGGAATAAATCCATTTCAAAGCCCAGCAGCATCAGCGCTGGCATCGTCACACCGACTCCAAAGGCGATCGACTCGCCCGCAGAGCCCGTGGTTTGCACCATGTTATTTTCCAAAATCGTAGCCCGGCGAATCCGCAGGAAACTGGGGATAAAGGGAAATTGGCTCAAATAGGAAAAGCCGCGAAACAACGAGATTGAAAGGACGGCAATGGGAATGGAAGCCGACACGGTCATCCCGACCTTCAGCACCAAATACATCGACGAGGCTGCAAAAATAATGCCGAGAATGGTGCCAATCAGCACCGACGAGACCGTGAACTCGGGGACATTGGTGACGTCCGCCGGTACGAACGGTTTGAAGTTCGCCTCGGGCGATGGTTGCGGGACAATCTCGACCGGTTCAGTCATATTCAGAACTCGTGCTTGAAAGTACTCGGGCGCTCAACTTGCCGCTGACTGCGGCGCGGAATTGGAACATACTATCAGGGGGACACGTCGATTGACTACCGATCTTGGCTTGGAGAACGGCCGTCAGTGGCTTCGGTCGGAATTCCGATGATCGAGCTGTCTTTGTGCCGTTGACCTTGCTGCAGGATTGAGGCAACTCACATCATCTGTGTCGTTTCGAGTTGTCTCCTTTCCCCACGGTTCAGGTCTGATACGTGCCGCAGTCAGATATTGGCGTCATCGACAGCTCGCTTGAGCATTACACTTGGGGTATTCTGGACGTTATTCTGGGATGCAAATTGTGACGCACAATGAGGGGGCTCGATGATCTCTAGTCGTAACCTAAGCCTGCTACCCGATGTGACACGGCTGCGAGCGGCCTTTCGGTCCATGGCGATGTTAGACGCGATCATCATGCCTGAGTGGCAGTTCCGCTATTATTCCTTCGAGTCGGAATTTTCGCCGGATGGCAATATCTCTATTGGGGCGATGCGGAACGGATCTGGGGACGACCTCCACGCCATCTTTGGACAGTCCGGGTGTCTGATTCGAGGGTTCGCCCACGAACATGCGATGTCCCCCTATGCGGAAACTCCGCCTAAGGTGTTTCCCGGTGTACTGGATGATATTCCCTCCGAGTTTGCCGAATGCCTTGCAGCCATACATTCGGACTGGTGGCAGGACATCACCTTCTGTATCTGGCGAAGACATGCGGACTTGACATGGAGTCACGGATCGATCCAATTTCCCGAACTTCGCGATCCTGATGGTTCGGAGTTCTTACTCTCGGCTTACGATGGCCGGCCCGAGACGTACCACATCTGGGCCAATGAGTATTACCAACATCGTAACTTTAGCCTGGCGGCTGTACGTTCAGTTTTCGATCATCGGCCGCTGACTGAGGATCTGATTCGAGAGCTGAACCCTGATCGATCACTCGCGGAGCTAACAGACGAAGTTCTTCAGATTGGCTATGGACGAGGTTAATAATACCTATGCCGCGTGCCGCGTTGGTTGCGTAATTGAATTCACCGATGCGATAGTACGCAGGTTAGCTTGGGCGGTTTGGTGTCATGAGCAAGAATCGAGTATTTGAAGCTGAGGCGTTGCTGGTTGTCGACATGCAGGTCGGTTTTGTCACGGGTGTGGATGCTGTTCCACAGAATCGAGACTTGCTGGAAGCGACGGCAATACTTATTGGTCTAGCCAGGGCCGCTGGGGTATTGGTGATCTTTCTGCAAAATGACGGACCAGTCGGGGCAATCGATGAACCTAATCAGCCCGGCTGGAGTCTCTATTTTGCACCGCAGCCAGAAGAGATCGTTATCCGTAAGTCTGAAGACGACGGATTTATGGGAACCAATCTGAATGATTGCTTGACGATATCGGGAATTCGGACGCTGGCAATGTGTGGTCTGTTGTCCGAAATGTGCCTTGCCACGACCGCGCGATCGGCGATGACCAGAGGCTATACCGTAATTCTTCCACATGACGGCCACGCAACTTACGACGTTCCACCTGGGCCTGGAGGTTCGCCGGGCGTCCCCTCGCAGTTGGCTGCCAGAGCCGCCGAGTGGTCACTGGGCGATCGCGTGGTTATCCCGCCATCGGTACGCAACGTTCTTTTCTTGAAACGCAGTGATTCGACTCCATTGATAGCCGACGAATAACGCTTAGCTCCTCCATCGGGCGGACCATGTTAGCGGCCGCCCATGTCAAACCTGAGGTATCAGATCGATTATCGCTATGGGACCGTAAGGTTGAGAATTAACTGGGGTGTTAGGTAATCGGATGCTCGATAAATACTGGATGCAGCATTTCGGGAACGTTGCGCCCATTGCACACACGTTTCGCGAAACTTTCCGTTCGCGATGGATTCGCTTCCATTCGTTGCCGAATTCGAAACGATACGCAGAGAGTGTTCTTGAGCAGGCCACGATACTTCGGCGGTTCAATTCAATCGTCTCCGAATTGGTGACTGCTGGTTCTCAACTTGAATTGTTGACAACAAACTGGTCGCATTCGCCCGAATCGGGAATCCCTGATGCTAAGCTTAGTCTGCTGAAGATTCCTGCGGTCGCATGGCGGAGTGTCGCCATGCGCGAATTCGACGGTGATTCAGAGCCTTGGTATTGGCACATATTTCGGTCGTCAGTTTCATGGCCCAGTTTCACCTTGGACGAAGTCATTCGTTTGGTTGCGGATGATCGGATAGGCAACGTGATGTTGTTCAATACTTCTTGTTCATGGCTGATCCATCCGTATGATGGCGGTATGGACCTCATATTGGGGACGTCAGAAGCACGGGATGAGATGGCAACCAAGTATCAGCAATGGCGATCAAGCCGATCTGACGGACTATGACGTCGATTGATAGTGATGCCTGATATGCCGTTCAACACACGACGTGTATCCATGGCAAATTGGGGTAACGTGAGCGCTAGCAAGAGAGATGTATTGATGCACGATCCGTTAAACCACAGTCCGGTAGATTGGACTGAACTCGCTCGTAGTGTTGGGACGCTGAGGGAAGACGGCAGTGAACACGGCAGCTCAATCATCGCCCTGGAAGCGATTGTGGCCATCATCGGATCTGCGAATTTGTGTGCAGCCGTTGATCATTACATTGCGCACAAGCCAGGAGCGGAGCTGGCCCGATTCGTCCTGTGGCGTCTCCATCCATGGTGTGCCATGGAGCGATGTTACGAGCTATACCTCAACGCTGACGATCCTGATGTTCGGTGCACGGCTGTTGAACTGTTGCGTGTCGTTGCCGATCGTCGAGCATTACCATGGATTCGACGTTTTCTGGAAGATCCAGACCCCGGAATTCAAACTTGGGGGGCAGGCATTGTTGACCAACTTTTGTGGTCGGATTTGATCGAGCCTGCAGAATGTGAAGATCTCCTTTTAATGATGGTGAATCACTCGAACGAGCAGGTTCGCGATAGACATTTATTTGTACTGGAATACTTAACGGCACGAGAGCAATCGATATAACGAACTCCTGTATTATCGCTGACATTCAGGCGGGTTTGAACCAAGATGCACGGATACGATCGTTTGCCCGATTGGGAATAGCGTTCCTCCTCAAGCGGTTCAGTCTCTGAACTCGGAAAAGCACTTGCCTGACCCGAACGCCGCCGCAAAATTCCGTCGTGACGCGACGATCATGTTTTGCTTCGAAATTGTGTCACTGTTCGCACTGGCGATCGGTTTGGCTACGGGGGAACGTTGGCTTGGCGGTTGGTGGCTGTTTGGTTCTTGCCGGATTCTTGTATGCCATGTCGCAGGACGGCGCATGATCCAGTTGTGCTGACTTATCCGCTGCGACTGGCGCAGATGATTCTCTATCAGCCGTTCACCGGTGCAATCGAACCAGGCTTCGAGTATTCTGGCGTTTGCGTCTTTTAAAACGCACAGGCTGACGAGGAGCTTATGATGACTTATCGAATCCGACTGTTTTCCGTGACCTTGCCGTTGCTTACGGCAATGGCTGCGATTTCTATTTATGCCCAGAACACCGGAATTCCAGCAGAAGGCGTGTTGAAGGCTGAACGAATCTCGATTCCCGCTGCGACGGAGTTGAAAGCTGGGCAAAAAAAAGTCCGGGACCTCTTCGCCGGTGATTTCAAGGCCGCAAAGCTGCCCGCCCAGAAGTGGCAACTGGCGACCAAGCTTGCCAAAGAGGCCGAGGCGACAACAGCCGATTCCGAGTCCGAGTACGCCTTGTCGATGGAAGCGGTTGGCTTGTTCGTCGGTGTTGGTGATGCCTTATCGGCGTTTCGAGCGATTGACGAACTCAGCCTGACGTTTGATCTCGATCCCATTGCTGTCAAAGTGGATTTGCTGCAAAAGGCCGGGAAAGAAGCCAAAGCGGCCGCGCTGAAGCGGATGTTGGCTCTCGTCGGTCTTAAACTCGCGGGAGATGCCGCGGACGTTGAGCAGTATGAAGCGGCAAAAGAGGTGGCCGCCCTGTCGCTGCAATTGGCCAAACCGTCTCGTGACTCCAGCGTTCTAAAGCGAGCGATCGAACAACAGGCTCGTTTTGCGGATTTACATAAACAATGGTCAGCAGTGGTGGATGCTCGTAAAACGCTGAGCACCGACCCGGTGAACATTGAAGCGAACGAAATCGTCGGGAAATACCTCTGTCTGGTTCGCCAACAATGGGATGAGGGGCTACCACACCTAAAACAGGGAGCTGACCAGGAGTTAAAACTCGCGGCCGCGGCGGATCTGGCCACCACGCCGGACGCCAAGTCCCGAGGCGAGACTGCCGAGAACTGGTGGCTGATCGCCGAGTCAAAAAAAGCTGCTGAAAAGCAGCAGATCCTATCGCGTGTTGCTTACTGGTTGGAGTTGGCGATTCCAGAGTTGTCTAGCCTGTCGAAAGCCACTGCAGAGAAGAGATTAGATTCCGCTTACTTGGCAATGAGCGGTCGAGACTTTAAGAAAATCAGCGAAAGTCCCGCGAACGGAATACAGTCTCAAGGTGTCGTGGATTGCACACAGAAGTTTCATCCCGCCAGTATGGGAAAGACTTTCGATTTCCGACGCAGTTGGCTAGCGGCTTTCCAGTTTAGCCCGCCAAATCTTGAAGGTGGTTGGCATATGGTGGTCTTTTGGGGAGACGGGCGACTTGGCCGTGATCCATTGTACTTTCGTCAAGACGGTGCCGCATTGTGTTGCGGAGTCGACGACACGGTGAACGCGCGAGGACAAGGAATCTGGGCCCCATTGTTGTCGAGTCAAATCAATGATTGGATCGATATCAAGTTCATCCATGATTCCGTCTCACAAGAGCTCGAACTTTACGTCAACAATCGCCTGGTCAAGAAAGAAGCCCTCGCCATCACGCCGCAGGTCGATCGTGAAATGAACGTGGTCTTGGGAGGCACGAATGACCATACTCCCCAACGATTCTTGGGCAAAGTTCGTAATGTGTGGATCGGAAACATCAAGTAGGCGACGAAGTTGTTTCGTATTCAGAATGCCTGCGTTACGCCGCGCTTCCGTGGGGCGGCAAACACGGATGAGCTTGGCCGTTAGACGAGATCTCTCAACAGATGCTTCTCTCCGATTTAATCGCAAAAGGTACGGTGCTCGTCGGCGCTTTGATCATGGCCGGCGCAGCAGTATCGTGTTTTGAAGAAGGCCCAGGACCAGTTACTTCTCATCGACACCGAATCATCGCGAAACGTGTCTTCTGGTCCGGCGCTTCAATCGCAGTCATTGTGCCAGCCATCGTAACCGCTCTGCATTATTGGAGAAAGCAGTCGCCGCCGGACCAAGATTCGACCTGATCTGGGATGAGTCGGTCGGCTTAAAACGGCAACGACCGAACAAGCGGTTGAACCCGACGTGTATCAGTATGGGGCTTGAGGTAAAATCATTTCCGCTTGGTACGTGCGGAGTTTAACCTAGATGTTCAACTGCGGGTGTTATTTCATGAACAACACGCTGTTAACCTCATATTGGATCAAATCGGTGGTCCCGCACGCTCCTCTCGGTTTTGGTGTTACGGCCTTCTCATTCGACGACGCCCTACGGATTATTTATGCCTTGGACTATGGACGTTATTTACCTGGCGATCCGAAAAATCTCCACGTGATTGAGAACGTAAGGATCGCTGACTTAGATGAACCCCATGTCGTTGCGAATATGGGGCCAACCATTGTTCGTGGCTTGTGGTATCCATTCCGCACGGTTGGAATTCCTGCATGGGCTGCCGAACGCCTGACTGTTGATCGGGCTTAACCGAACATTGAGAACGAATGAAAGTTGTGCTTGGTTTCTTGTGTGTTTAGAACGTGCAGCACTTCCTCAGCACGTACAGCGTGTGAACATGCCCGCTGAGAGTGTTTTTGGAGCGTATTTGCTTTGTGCTATAGACAATGAAATGTGGAGCCAAAGATGGGAAGAATGTCGCGTCGGCAAGCAATTTCAACATCCACAATCGGTTGCTTCAGCCTGTTGGCGTCAGGTGCTGTCGTCGCGGATGAGGCGATCTCTTTGGGCCGGAATAACGATGTTGCTGCCGCCAAACCGATTCCCATCGTAGCGTGCCGCAAGGACCAAAAAGAGCGAATCGAACGTGCCATGGAGCGTTTTGCGAAGCGTTTTGGTATCAAGGGAAATCTCGTACAAGACGGCAATCCTCGATGCTGTGTCTGGTTTGAACTCGTTGGTTGTGCGAATCCTGGAGCTGATGGTTGGTTCTTCGTTCATCACGGTGGCGGTTCTCTATGTTACGCGACTAACGAGAAACAACTCGATCTTGCGGTAACCGCACTCATTGCAATTGCCGACAAAGCCGCGAATCAAGGACAACTCCCGATCGGTTTGACCACTTCGTTCTCCGTGAATCCAACTGTCTAAATAGTGGTTTAATTCGACTAGCGTGAGTTCGGGCTTAGATAGTACTCGTGCTGCACGCGCGGGTAACTTTGGCGTTAGGCGATAAAGATTACGTCCACGATGACACTTGATGAACTCATTATTGAAGCACTCGGGTATCTCCGTAACGTCGGTTGCAGTCTTGGCGATATTCGCTTATACGTCCAAATCCGTGAAGACGAGAGACATACCCCAGCGGAAGATCGCGCTGTGCTTCGGCGACTTGAAGAGGATGGCCATGCGGTGGCCGTCGGTAAGAAGTGGTTCCTCACAGCGAGCGGGGATAAACTCATCCGTGGGCCTGCGCTGAAGGCCGAATGGCAAGAAGCGGATTTCTGGATTCTGCTTGCCGAAATCTACAATCGTCAATCCAGAGCAATTTATCTGTCACAAATCATTGCGGCTGCGGATTATATTAATCATGCCATTCCCACACTGGAGGAAATACATGGCGCCATCAATCGCCTACAGTCTGCACGCCTGATCAAAACAAAACACGATGTATTCTATGTCACAGACAAGGCATTGGAGTTGATGGCCCAAGTCGAGTCATCGTGCAAGGCAAACCTGCTCGCCCAACTTGTCGGTCTTGCTCGTATCCTGGAGTGTCCCTGCTGTGGCGTGAGACTAAAAACGGTTCGCTGGCGGTACACGCTCGATGCTGCAGCTTATAAGAATGCATTGAAGTCCTCCTACCAAGTGCCCAAGTGATTTGGAGTGGACAGACCGAGTAAGCAGTTTAACCCGACATGCGCCGTGGTTGTTTTTTGGGCCGCCTCGCTGGTAAGGCACACGTTGGTTAATCTGGACGCGATGCAGTTCTCCGATGAGTCAAATTCTGTTACGAGGCGATGAATGATTTTTAACATCCCGGATGATCCGCGTGCGTTGCCTGACATTATCGTCGAATTAAAAAAAGAATATCGTTACAAAACCATTGTATTTTGTTTGGTTGTTTGCATTGCTCTCGCTTCATTTGGAAGCCGTAAGGAAGCTGCCCAGATGGGGGTTATGATTCCGTTGTTCGCGATCGCGGTCGATCTCATGTCCGTTCGGCGCTGCCTCCGGATCTGCCGAGCGCTGGGTGACCGTGGGGTGACTCCAGTTCTTTGAACCTGTGCCATTCCGGGGTATTCGAGCCAAAGCGGATCGTTCATAAGTTCTTGGCGACGGTTGAGCTTGTTGCACGGTATTTCAATGATCAAATTGGCCTAGCACTCGGGGCGTCCTGGTGGTTAGGTGGTTTTAGGGGTTCTTAGTTCGTGGTTTCACCATCGCTCAATGATCGGGTTCTCGGCTGCATTGTTGGAGGGGCTCTGGGGGATGCTATCGGCTCGTGCTATGAGGGAGTCGAACCACCGCAAGATTTGGTCATACCCGATCGTCTTCGAATTTCTGATGATACTCAAATGACGGTTGCGACCTGTGAGTCTTTCGTCGAACACGGCGTTGTAACTCCGAAATCCGTCGCGGAACATTTTTTACGTTGGCACCGCGGGCGGCGGATTACTGGTCTGGGGGCGTCTACCCTGAAAGCTCTCACCGAACTTGAAGTGGGGGGACACTGGGCGACCGTTGGTGCCGTTGGAGAGCGAGCGGCTGGAAACGGTGCTGCGATGCGTATTGCTCCGTTGGCCTTCGTGCTGGATCCTGACGATGATTTGCAGCGCCAAGTGATCCGCGATGTTTGCCGAATTACGCATCGTCATGATGAAGCCTACCTGGGAGCACTCGCCATTGTTCGGGTGATTCGGAATGTGCTGGCGGGGAGTTCTCTGGATGAGACTCTCATCAGCTCCGTGGTTGCGAGGCTTCCTGATTCGCGAGTGCGCGATCGCTTGCACGGCCTGTTGAATACTTCAATGACAGTGCGTCAGTATGGCGACACTTTTGGAGCCACTGGTTATGTTGTTGATTCCGTTCCCTTGGCGATTCTGGCGGCGGTACGATCCGCGAGTTTTATGTCGACGGTTGACTCCATCGTGAAGTGCGGCGGTGACACAGATACTGTCGCGTCAATGTTTGGGCAAATCTTTGGTGCGGCCCATGGAATTGATTCTCTTCCTCGAGACTTAGTTGCTCGAATTGATGCGATTGAGATGATTCAGAATGTTGCATCCGGGTTTTATTCTTGCGTTTCTTTAGGGAGTTGACCCATACTGCTTACTATCGTATACCTCGGGACGCTGGCCAATCTGAGTGTCGGCAGTTGTGCCTAAAAACGATTCTGCTCGTTGCGTGCGGCGATGTCGCTGTTTTTGCACACGCTGGTTTAATCTCGGTGTTAGGCAGATTGAGATGGCTGCAATTCAAGATCTTACTAATGACTCGGCGACTGAAACCGCGATTGCTCTCAGCAAAGCGAAGCTTGTGCAGAACTTTGTTGGGTGTGTCGCCTTTGTGGTTTGCGGCATCTTGATTTGGTGTTTTAATGGTTCATTTCAAGCCAGGGTCGCTGGTGTTTTCTGTGCGGGCTTTTTTGGCCTCTGTGGCCTTTGCAGTTGTTTGAAGCTGTTCGACAGAAGGCCCGGTCTCATCATCGATCGCGAAGGTTTGGTCGATAACTCAAGCGGAATTGCCGCGGGACGAATTCCCTGGAATGAAATCACTGGCATCAGGTTGTCGTGCATCGAAAGACAGGAATTTTTGACGATTGACACTGTTGATCCGCAGAAATACATCCGCCGCGGCACGTTTTTCCACCGGATGCTCAATGTCGGGAACAATGCTCTGGTTGGCGGTCCTATCAATATTTCATCACATTCGCTAGACATCTCCTTGTGCGAGCTCTGTCGAATTTTGGAGGATGCGATGACGAGGTACAAAGTGTAGTCACGCTGGTCTCGATATTTGCATGAGTATTCCCGCATGTTTGAGTGCCTGCAAAACGGTTTAATCCAGTTATTCAATATGGTTAATGTTCCCGTTCGCGAAGCCTTGGATAACGGGTGTTCGAATTTGTGTTAGGGGAGATGATGATTTCCAGGCGTGCCATTATGGGGTTCACGGTTGTGGCGTTGTGCGCGTTAACTGCCGGGAGCGTTGGAGTCGCTGACGAGCCGTCGGTCTCTGAGGCACTTGGCCTCTTGAAGGCTTTGGAGAAGACGCGCACCTCGTTTAAGCCATTTCGGTTGAACGGTACGTTAAGACGTCCATTCCTCAATGCGGATGACAAGACAACGTTCCGTGTCGACTGCGAGGATGCAAAGTATCGTGTCACGTCGCTCGGTTCCCGACGCAGGGTTGCAGTGTATGACGGTGAGCAACTTTTGACCTACGACGGGCAACAGAATGCGGCGATCATGAAGCCTGAGGAACGCTCGTCATCTGCATTGGCTTTCGATCCGCGGACATTGGGATTTTCCACCGGGTTATACAGCGACCTGACTCTCAAGGAAAATCTGGCCTATCATTCTGCCAAAGATACCGTAATCGTTGACATCCCCCCAGGACGACGACAGTCGGGTTTGGTGGGCGTTGAATTGACCGACCGGTTCGCCCAACGCATCCGGTTCGAGGTCGAAAACCATGCTCCCTATCGAGTCCACTACTACTCGAAAACGATTTCTCGGAAAGACGGTAAAGGGATATTCGCAACTTACACGACCACTACCGAGTATTGGCCGGAGCAATCAGAGAATTGGATTCCGAAAAAGCTGACGGCGTTCACTCAGTATGGAGACGACGATCAAAAGGTGGTGGAATCGGTCGTCGAATTTGAACGCCCCGAGTTTGTCTCAGAAATCGCCCCCAGCACATGGACGATTGCGGGGCTGTCGCTGCCGTTCGGTGAACCTGTCGTTGATTTGAGAATCAAGCAACGCATCGGTTATTGGAATGGGGCAGAGCTCGTCGAACAAGTTCCAGTGCGGAAATAGGGGCTGGTCAAGCCGAAGTGACTCTGGCCAGTGCGAGCCGGGCTGACAGAGGAATTTATCCCTGTCCGGTTTGCTTTGACTTTCTGCCACATCCCTGCACAGCGGCCATCAATTTCAGATTTTCGACGATAATGGCTTGCGAGCTGCGCTGAGCGACTTCTGGTGCTCGGCAGCGGTGCCACTTCATCCAAACCTTTCCTGCAGTCGTATCAGTTGTTGTTTATTGGTGATAACGCCCCGAGAGGAATGCGTTTTCGGCTACGTAATTTTTTAAAAATCTGATAATCTGATTGCATGGCCTGCGTGTCGGAATGCGCCTGAATTTACGAGATAAGTCGACGTTTCGCCCTGGACTTACTCTAATTCCACGGGAAGCATTCTACCGATCAGGTGGAGCGTTTGGGGGTGGTTTCAGGAACCGTCGAAGGTGTCTGCCGCGCTGCGGGGCAACGTGTGAAGGATTTTGGGAGGGGTAAGGCATCGGGCGTATCACGATGGATTCAAGATTCCTTGAGAATTTGCGTTCAGAAATCCCTCTCAGCGTTGACCGCCGGGGCCTGTTGCGACGAAATACGTTTCATGCGAGTTCCGGAGTTCACCGCTCTGGTTCCGGAGACGCAGTTTTGTCACCGGAACGCGACGCAGCACGCATTCACCAGAAAGTCGTAGTCCGGCGGGGTACTGTCCCGCTGGCGAAGAATTCGAGAGCCAATTGATGAGCATGGACAACTTGGGAGAGCGGTTGAAACGCTCGATTCGGCGGGGGCGAGTGCTGACGGCACCGGCTCAGTTGGCGGGATATGACACCGACGGGCTGGGCTACAAGACATTTCGGCCGGATGCGGTGGTGATCCCGGCTGACGCGGATGAGCTCGTCCAGCTGTTGCGTGATTCGAGTCAACTCGGTGTGCCCGTGACGATTCGCGGGGCGGGGACATCTCTGTCTGGGGGGCCGGTGGCCGCTCAGGGGGGCGTCGTCGTGCATACTTCGTCGCTGAAGAAGGTGCGGACGATCTGTTCCGAAGGCTACTGGTGCGAAGTCGAATGCAGCGTCGTGCTGAATCAACTCGACGCCACCCTCTTGCCCTATGGGTTGTTTTACCCGCCTGATCCGTCGAGCGGCCCGGTGTGTACGCTCGGCGGCAATATTGCGATGAATGCTGGCGGGGCACACTGTTTTCGCTACGGCGTGACGAGTAACTACGTTCTCGGGCTGGAAGTCGTGTTACTCGACGGCAGCGTGCATCGCTTTGGAGGGCCGGCCGGTGGACGTGGTGATTGGCGCGAGGACTGGAAGCGGTTGATGGTGGGTTCGGAAGGAACGCTGGGAGCGTTTACCCGCTTCTGGCTGCGGTTGTTGCCGCGACCCGAGAAAGTTTGGACGTATCGCGCCACGTTTGCGGATCTGCAATCGGCCGAGCAAGCCATCCATGCGCTGGCGGTGCACTCGTCGTTCCCCGTGGCGATCGAACTGATGGACCCCCGGTGTGTCGCGATGGTCGAGAACAGTCCGATGGCAGTCGGACTTCCCAAGGATGCTTTCCTGCTCGTGACAGAAATCGACGGGCCGACGGCTCTGGTCGACGCCCGAGCCAAAGAGGTCGCCGAACTTCTCAATAAGGCTGGTGCGACGAGCGTCGAATATAGTGACGACGAAGCGACGCGCAAGGGGCTTTGGAAGGCCCGCAAAGTGGCCGGCGGCTTGATGGGCCAGCTCAGTCCGGACTTCCTCGTGCAAGACGCGGTGATTCCCAAGCGAGCCCTCGCCGAACTGTTGAAATTAGTGTACGACGAAGCAGATGCTGCGGGACTTCCGGTGGTCAATGTGTTCCATGCGGGGGACGGCAATCTGCATCCCAACTTCCTCTTCGACTCGGGGAAACCGGGCGAGATCGAAAAGGTTGAAGCGATCAGCAAGCGGTTGATGCAGCGCGTGGTGGCTGTCGGCGGAACATTGTCGGGCGAGCACGGGATTGGCAACGATAAGACGGCCTACATGCCGCTCGTATTTGGTGAGCACACCTTGCGATTGCAGTTGGCTGTGCCGCATGTCTTCAATCCGCGACATCAGTTGAATCCGCTGAAGGTGTTCGCGGCACGTCGATTTGATGACGGTCGCGGAAGTGCCGGGAAATCCGCAGAAGCTCATGGCCATGCTCACGAGCCCGTAACGAAAGACACAGGATCGCCAGGTTATGCGGCGACCAACAGCGATCGCACGTTTGTGCCGTTTTTTGACCCGATCGACGGTGTGATGTGTGGCCCCGCGACGATGACTGCAGCCGATCTCGAAACGCTGCGGACATCACATGGGTTCCGCTTTCCACTGATCCTCGATCAACAGTTACCACTGTGCGAACAGATTGCGGCCAGCGGCTTTGCCCCGGCATCGTCCCGTTTTGGGCCGTACTGTGACAACGTGATGGGGATGAACTGGAAGCTGCCCAGTGGCCGCATCATTCGGATTGGCGAACGCGTTGTGAAGTCAACAACCGGTTACGACCTGCTGCGGTATCTGTTGAATTCCGCAGGCCGGTTTGGCGAGCCGGTTGATTTCGTGTTGCGGTTACGTCCCGATGGTGGAACGTCCGGAGTCTTCTGGCTGACGGGTGGCCAGCAGGCCGTTTCGCAAGCTGTGGCAGCGTTGCTGGCGACGTGTTGGATTCATTGGTTCGACGCAGTCGATGTGCTGTTCGATGGTCAGGCCGACTCGTGCCGGTTGCGGATCGCACTGAACTGCCCGGCAAATGAATGGCCTGTCTACCAGCAGTTCGTGTCGTCGGTCGCGGCGACGCACCGTTTGTCGCTGGAGTCTGATGCTACGACACGCCTCGCTCCCGACGGCTGCCCCGACTTTGCTCTGAAGACGACACCTGACAAGGCGATCCAGCTGGCTCAAAA
>JAZKFE010000109.1:59560-87975 GCA_040386595.1 Planctomycetota bacterium
TAGTAGCAATGAGGTCTCCTGTGTAGCCATGTGCTACAACGGCGTGGTTCATGGCTATCTCAAACAACCTGCGACTGATGCCCAATCGCAGGTCACTCAGATTATTCAACGTCACTCGCCAGCTTTGTACGAAATCGGCGGAGACTGGCAGTCACGACATCTTCCCAGCGCGGCACCGACGGGTGTCGAAGCGGAATGGCTGAAGCTGCTGGAACAGGAGTTTACATCAATATGACCGCGCCTCATTCATCTGCCCCTGCTCTTCAGCCCTGCACGTCGCCCATCCCCGAACGCGACATCCTGACGAGCTGCGTGCATTGCGGATTCTGCCTGGAAGTGTGTCCGACCTACCAGTTGTCGGGTGACGAAAATAACTCACCGCGTGGTCGACTGCGACTGTGGCGTGAAGAGGCCGAAGGCCGACTCGAACGCGACCCGTGGACCGTCACGTACACTCAGGATTGCGTCGGCTGTCTGGCTTGTGAATCGGCCTGCCCGGCAAACGTTCCGTATGGAGAAATCCTGGAGCAAACGCGTCATGCGCACGTGGCTTCAGGACGCATACGGCCACCGCTAAAGCTCCGCATCGCAGCCGCCTTGGCATCGCGACCGTCGCTCTTCAGTCTGGCCATGCTGCCGATGCGATTGCTGCGTCAATGGGGCATCTTGCCGCATCCGTTTTTGTTCTCCGGCAGCCCTGCTCTGGCACAATCGACCGCCAGCTACGCCGAGCAGCTGATGAAGAAACATCGGCCGACAGGTCCCCGAGTCGCCCTCTTGACGGGTTGCTTGATGGAGTCGGTCTTTCGCGAGATCAACTTCGCGACCGTGCGCGTGTTGATTGAAAACAATGTGCAGGTCGTGGTTCCGCGCGATCAAGGTTGTTGCGGTGCCATGCAGGAACACCTGGGGCTGGACGGCGTCGATCAGTTGCGAGAAAACAATCGCAATGCGTTCCGACCACTGGGTGTCGATGCGGTCGTCTGCAATTCCTCGGGCTGTGGACTGGCAACCGGGAAGGCTCTGGGGAGCGACGTCCCCGTCCGCGATGTGCTCGACTTCCTGGGTGAACTACCGCTCGTGCGGCGGAAACGACCGGCTGCTGCCGACGCCACGCGAGTCTACGTCGACCTGCCCTGTCATCTGGTGCATGGTCAGAAGCTTGCCGGGATTCCGAAGTCGGTGCTCGATGCGACCGGCTACCAGTGGGAGCTGGCCCCTCAAGCCCGCGACTGCTGCGGTTCAGGCGGTGTCTACAACTTGCAGCAGCCTGAGAACGCGCGCGAAATTTTGACTCGCAAATCAGCGTTCCTCAACAACGCAGCTGGTGCCCCGGTGATCCTGGCCACCAGCAATCATGTTTGCATGATGCAATGGAACTCGGCCCGCACCACCGGTCTCGTCAAGAAGCCGTACACTGTGCAGCACGTCATTCAATTGCTGGATCCTCAACCGACCGTGTAAGCATCAACCGGCCGCAGCGAATCACCGCACGGCCTAATCTTGCATCTCAACGCGAGGATGATTCTGTCATCTTCGCGTTGAACATTTGTGCGGAGTATATTTGCAGGCAATTTGTCTCTCGGATAGAATTGCTGCTCGTGATCCATCTTGGATCAAAATGGGTAAGGCCGTTTGTATCTCCGGCGTAGCGTCAGCCGTAAAGACGCAGTTCGATGGGAGTTCGGGTTGAGGTTGGTGAAGGTGAAAGTCTGCACGACGCTCTTCGCAGGTTGAGGGGCCACGTGCAGCATCACTGTCGTCGTGCATGGTACAAAACGCGAGTCGGCTATTACGAGAAGCCCAGCGTCCGAAAGCGACGCAAGAAGCGATTACAGCAGCGGAATCGTTTTCTATTCAAAATGCATGGCGCTTCGATTCGCATGTACCATGGTCTACGATCACTTCACAGTCGCGTTGGCGGTTTCCCGCGTCCATAGGTTCGTGTCTAATCACCTGATGGCATTTTCCGGAAGCGTTCGGTGGCTCAATGGAGAGAATGATGAATCTAGTTCTCGTCGGACAATCGAACGGACGCCGAAAAACTCAGTGGGGTGTCGCATTTTTTCTGGGCTGCGTTCTGGGGGCCATTTCCGCAGCGATCTCTGCGGCCTTTATTATGCTCTTTCTGGTGAATGGTCGTTGTCGGCTACGCTCCTCGGATTTGCGGGCCCCTTGATCATCGTCGCCGTGGGGATTCAGCTGGCTTGGAGAATGCCGATCGAGCAGCTGACCTCGCTTGAGACGCGCCGCGTCTGACAAGCTCTCGACTTGATCTGCGCCAAAGCTAGGATACCATCAACGTCTCCCATCCGGCGCATGTGGATTACCCAGGGCATTGCTTTCAGAATATGAGCACACTGCACGATGCGATCGATGGCCTGTACGTTACGTTTCAGGACGTGCCGATGCCCGCTGACATTTTAGGGTGTCCGTGTTGTATCGACGCCAAACAGGTTGGTCGTTTAGTGACAACTCCACTTCGTAAACTTGGGCCGAATGATCTGACGTCCTATGCTTCGAATGCCTTGTTGACTGTTGGTGATGTCCCAGACTATCTCTATTTTCTTCCTCGGATCTTGGAATTGTCAGCGCACAATGCGATGTGGTGGCCGGATATTGAGGTAACAGCCCGAGCAATTTGCTCGACGGATCTGAAATCATGGCCAATACCACGTCGAGAGGCGTTCGTTGCTTTTCTCCATGCCGTCATTGCCGACGCGATTGCTTCAGACAAGTATTTCCTGCTTGATAGTTGGCTATGCGCTATTGCCCGAATGGAACTTGATGTGCGTCCGTTTCTTGCACAAGTTGAATTGAACTCGGCGGCTGTATTGGAGTACTTTGAGCACAACGCCAATTGGTTGAGGAAAGGCGAGTTGTGCAATCCGTTCTGGGAACTTCCCAAGGCAGGTCATGACGTGATCGTTCAATGGTTCAAGTCGGACGCAATTCGTCAGATTCCATTTGATGCTTATGGCTATCTCATGTGACCTGGCCGCAATGAAGCGATATCATTTGCGATGAGACGTCGTTGCATCTGAGGTCTGAGTGGGCCGGTTGCTAAATCCCAAACGCCCTGGAACGTCTGAGGTCACCAGTCAGGAGTTCTGGTTTCCAGCGTCGCATGCGCATTCATTTCCAACGGGAAACGTAGACGCCGAGGCCCGATTGTTGTCATACTTTCCTTGGCAACGATATACCGGAAGTTGATACTGGGGATTGAACGTCGGCAAACGCTTGGCGTATGGAAAATCTCCGTGTCGGCGTTCCTCACCATCAAAGAGATCAAGGGAAACATCATGGCCGAAGGTTTTAAATACAACCGCCTCGACAAGAATGATGCCGCAGTCTTGCTGGTCGACCATCAGTCGGGCTTGTGCAACATTGTGGGAGACTTTTCCCCAGACGATTTCAAGAACAATGTTCTCGCGCTGGCTGATACTGCGAAGTATTTCAAATTGCCGACCATTCTGACCACCAGCTTCGAGAAGGGGCCCAATGGGCCGTTGGTTCCGGAGCTCAAGGCACTGTTTCCTGATGCTCCTTACATCGCCCGCCCCGGAAATATCAATGCCTGGGACAACGAAGACTTCGTGAAAGCTGTCCGAGCGACCGGCAAGAAGCAGTTGATCATCGCCGGAGTGGTTACCGAAGTTTGCGTCGCTTTTCCTGCTCTCTCGGCCCGAGAAGAAGGCTATGAGGTCTTCGTGGTCACCGATGCTTCGGGGACATTCAATCAGACCACACGTGACGCGGCGTGGGCTCGCATGCAGGCCGCGGGCTGCCAGCTGATGAGTTGGTTCGGCCTGGCGTGTGAACTGCATCGCGACTGGCGCAACGACATCGAAGGGTTGGGCACGCTCTTTTCAAACCACTTGCCCGCCTATCGCAATTTGATCACCAGCTACAATGCGCCACGGTAACGGCGCTCGTGAGAATCACGAGTTCGTGGTGGGCGTGACGATGGTATCTGCGAGTCGTTTGTGGCGTGATTTTCGAGTTGAACCAACCCGTCATAGACGTTGACGTGAACCGTTTGTTCGACCGGTCGTCAACGTATGACTTGGTGTCCAGCGTCGTAGGCGATTGCTTTTTGACGCATTACCACCATGTCCCAATCGAATCTGTGTGGCGGGTTGAGATAGTGGTGATAGGCGACAGCCATCTGACGGGCGACTTCGGAGTACGGAACGCCGCCAAACCCGGCCCCCATTGCCGGAAGTACCACCGTGTTAATTTTCTGCTCGGTATTCACGGATGTGTTGTGACGGTACACCGCAATAAACGCGGCCCAGGTTGCCGCGTAAACTTTGTCCGTTCCAGAAATAGAACCCGGAACGCGCATCGTGGGTGTGTAGGCCACAAACGGGTAGTCCGGTGTGCCCGTTGGCTGAATGAAAGAGGTTCCGACGGGTTGTTCGCCCAGATAGTCGTCCATGATATGGAACTGAACGTTTTTCATCAGTTCTTCGCCATGAAAATGAACCACGGCCGCGTCGATACCCGCATTCATGATGCCAAATGAGTTGCCCGCAGTGACGAAGCAATCATGGGGAGGAAGGTCCTCGAATCGAGATTGAATGACGGAAACCTTCGGCAGGTTGGCAAACCGCTGACGGAAGGAATCGCACATTTCGGAATCAGGATGGATGAGCCAAACATCGAGCGGTAGTGGCATAAGGTTGATCGAAATCCTTGTGTGGTCTAATGCTACGGGGTAACCAGTGTGTGTTGCCTGAGTGACGTTGTTGCAACCTGCAAAATAATTGCAGCACACGTCGAGTTGAATCGCTTTTCAGGCTACGCGGTAGATTCTACCAAATCATCCGAATAGATGAACGGATAATACTCTGGAATGAAAGCCTCTTTAAAAAGGAGGCGAGTTCAGGTATTCGGACACAGAAACCGTCGCCGCAATAATTCGAACACTGGCAACATGGTCCTCGATCACGAAAAAAAGACCTTGATCAAGAGTGATCTGAATGTTGGCGTTTTCCCATTCTACTGGTCCACAGATGTGATCTGCAGCGCAACGGATCTCGAGGTAGCCCGTCAAATCTGCGTGCTTGATGCGGATGCTAAACGATGAATGGCTAGTGCTGTAGCTCCAAAACTGTGCTCGGCCACCATTCCATCGCTTTAGCAAAGTTGGACAGTGACGAAGATGTTCGGCGAGGCGCTCATAAGGAGTCATCTCGCTCGATAGTTTGATTTGGCCATCAGGACCCTGCATCCGAAGACATTCCTTCCTAACTCCCAGATTAATCCGTGTGTATCGTACGGCGGCTTTGATGGTTTATTCGTGCCAAATACACGACGTCATTTGTGATGTTCAAGTCGGCCTATCTGAGAAGGAACTATAACCACCATTCTGTTCGATAATTGTTGTCACATCCATTTGAAGAGCGGACCGCCGCTTGTGGACGTGACTGAGCCAAGCCCAAGCATTAACAATATAGACCTCGCACTCGTCCGAACGCTCTGGATCTGGGCTCCAAGTGAGTACCTGCGAATCAACACCGCGACGGCATTTAAGAACGGTGATCGTGTAGCGAGGGTCTTTCGAGCACAATTCGTGAGTGACATCAACATCAAAGCCCGCTTCACGTAAGCGATCAGGCAGAACTTCCAGCGATCGGAGGGACATGATACGTTCATCCAAGCCCATCGTGATTTTCCTGTCCAACGCCTCGATAACTCGCGAGTGTTGCGCAAGCAATGTCAGTGGCGCTTCGAAGTCGTCCTGTCGCAAAACCGCCTCTGCATCGAGTGTCATCAACAGTCGCGTGACATGTTCAAATGCTAAGAGGCCAACGCACTGACGTCAACACTTTTTGAAAACGGTGGTCGACTCTGTTGCTCTGCGGAATTTGATTTCATTCATTGTTTCTTATGTTTGTCGTTCTCGACATGGTGAGTCCTTCACCGCTGCTGGTCAGGAATCCCAACCATTCGAATCTGACTGGAGAATCGGCCCGGCTTCGGAGTCCGAGTTGGAACGACTGGAAACAAACCCCGGTTCAGAGTGATGTCACCACTACTTGAGCCGCATGTTGTCGGTGCAAGACAGCTCGTGACAATCTCGACGTCGCTTGGACGTAGCTACATATCTGGTTACTCTTGTTGGTGCGCAGGGGCGGTGAGTGTTACAGGCGTGGCTCAGACCAGATCGACAGGCGAATTATGGATCGAAAATTGACGCGTGGACGACGTGTGGGCTGGGGCCTGTTGTTGTTTGTGTTTTGGTTCTTGGGGATGGGGGGGGATCTCGCCGCTGAGACCGTGTTGTCGCCACATCTGGGGGGCGTTCCGTTTCCGTATCTGGTCGGTGGTGTGCGTGAGTGGCCGATTCTGGAACGTGCCTGGCCGTCGGGAACCCGCAGCGAATTGACGGCTCGCGAGGGAGATAAGGTCCTGGGGACTGGCGAGACGCTCGACATTCGAGGAGTATCGATCGCTGTAACACCGCAAGGGCGATTGCGGATCACGGCACAAAAGGCGGCTGCCTTGGGGACGTTTCAACTCATCGTCACACTTCACAAACCGGGGGAACCCGACGAGAGCCAAACGCTGGAGATCCGGCCGGCACCGCCCGATCGGCCGATTTCTTATTACGCGGATTTTGTCGATGACCTCATTCGAATGTTTGCGAACTCGACGGGGCAGCTGCGCCCGATTACGAAAACGGCATTCGATCAGTATTTTCGACGGCTGCAGGCTCATGGGACCAAACGGTTGATTGTCTGGTTGAGTCCTTTCCCCTACATCGCCGATCGGGCGAACTATGCTCCCGAAGACTGGCAACGGTATGAGGGGCAGGCACGAGCCATTATGGGCGATAACACGCTCACGGCGGGGATAGGGGCTCAGACCGAGCTCAAGTCGTGGGCGTGGCTGCGCTATCTAATGGCGACGCGATTGGATTCCCAGTTCGGCGAATTACTGGGGCAAAGTGCGGCCGACCATGGCATCTCGCTTACGGTCTCCTACCGCCCCTTTGAAGCGGCCCTGACGAAGTATTATGAGGTTCCCACATTCGATTCGGATGGAACTTATCTGTGGGGATTCTTGCCGCTGGCATCTCCGACGATCAACTATCGTCCGGAACAGGTTGGCTGGCGACACTATCGCGATGCACTCCACGAGATTGGCAAAGGGGATGCTGCAGAGTTGGTCACCATCGAGCTACCGGGCGTCACGAACCCGGAGCAATTTGCCGGCAAGCCTGGTTTGCAGATCTGCGTGGCCCCCCTGCCCCCGGTTGCCGACAATTCCTTGGTGTTAGTTCGAGCGCCCTCCGGTGAGTATCAGTTACGTCCGTATGCAGACGTTCGTGAAGTTGTCGAACGCAAGTTTCAACGTATCGAGGTGAGTCACGTTGAAGCTGGCAAAGAGGGCCTGCTCTTAACCCAGTTGCCGATTCCTCGCGAGAGCCGATATCTGATTCTTTCGTGGACTGGCGAAGGTGACGGACCAGACATCGCGGCGCTGGCCCCCGTGATTCTTCGGGCCAAAGCGGGAAACCGATTGGGGCGCGAAACAACTTATTGGGTGTTCGGCGGATCGAATGACGAAAGCCGGACCGCGGCCATCATGGCTGACGGTGATTTCCGTGCCGAATTTCAAGCTAGCCAATTCAGTCAGCGCACGGTGGCCCAAGGTCCCGAACGGCTGACTCTGAAGGGCCGGCAACTGGTCATTGATCTGGGCGATACTTCAAGTGTCGAGATGATCGACTTCAACCAGCCACTGGCACGACAAAACGCAGTCCGTGAAATCGCTACGATTCTGAAGCAGCCCGGTTTCGATGACATCTTGATCAATACGCGGTCGCATGTGGACCAGCCGCTGTCGATCGCCGTGGGGGATCATGGCACAAAGCCCGCGGGGCAATATTGGAGCAATCGGTGGTCGGCAAAAATCCACCTGGGGCTCGATAAAGCGTATCTGCCCCGTTCGGACACATCGCTGACACTTTTGCGAGACCTCGCTCAACAGCCCGAGGGGATCGAACGCATCACCACTTGGCAGCCTGATGAATGGGGCGGAGAATGCCAGACGCCCGAAGGGCCACCTTGGCGGTACGCACGCAATCGCGGGACGGCTGACGGGATGCGGTTGCTGCTGACCGATCTCGAACAGGCGTTTCCGGGACGCCGTATTCGGGTGCTGATTCCTCCAGGTGAGGCCGCCGTACGCCGCATCTGGGACGGATTAGATGCCCTCGACCAACCGACGGGCGCCAAGTATGGTCGCGGCTTCTACTATCAACTCTGGTGCAGCAACAACCACAATCCGGCGGTCGGCGAGGGAATGGCGCTGGTCGATCTGCGGGGCCTGTCCGCAGAGCCGGCCTTACTGGGAAGTGGCGGGTATCTGCCCGGACTCGCTCCCGTGAGTCTGTATGTCCGCGAATGCCTCGCTGATCTCATGGAGAATCGAGGCTCAAAATTTCGTGGACCGCGGAGCTACTTTTTTGAAGCACAATTTACTCTACGGGCGACCGACTTAGCCGCCGCACGCCGAGCACGCGAAGAGATGATGTGCCATTTTCTCGCTCAGCGTGGCGAGATTGGTGAAGTCATTTTGTATGAGGCCGCAGACTGGCTCTACTTCATGTCGCTCTCGGACGAGGATCTGTGTAGCCATCGGTTTCTGGATCGATGCGAAGCAAAAAAAGTCGGAGCCCAGCTTGGTGCAGATTGATTTCTCTGTACTCCGTGGCATTCGAAGATGTTGTAAGGGGCTATTTGTTGTTCCGCATTCGCTTCAAAGGAGACTCCACCGATGATGGTTCTTTTTCCACGTGTTTCAGCCTGTTTTCGATCGATCTGCTTGGCGACGTTATGCGTTGGCATGCTCGTGAGCAGTTGCAACGCCGTGTCGGCCGCGGAAGCTGGGGATGACCCCGTGGTGACCGAGTACGATGTCGTGCCGACCTGGCCTCAGCGACCGGAGCATGTGAGCGGCAAAGGTTGGGTCTCGGGGTTGGCCATCGACAAGGATGATCGAGTCTGGTTCTTCCGCAAAGGTCCGGATCCCGTGCAGGTTTATACGTCCGAAGGTGAGTTTGTTCGCACCTGGGGTAAGGGGCTGTTTGAGAATCCTCATCAACTGCGAATTGATCATGAAGGCAATGTCTGGTTGGCGGACTTTGGTGCTCACGTGGTGCAGAAGTTTGATCAGGAAGGCAAGCTGTTGCTGACGCTGGGGACGAAAGGTCAGAAAGGGGAAGACGCGACCCATTTCAATATGCCGACCGACATGGCCATCACGCCGACTGGCGAGATTTTCGTCACCGACGGCTACGGCAATCGGCGAGTGGTCCATTTCACCCCCGAGGGCAAATTTATTAAGACCTTCGGCACCGCAGGACCTGGCCCAGGACAGTTCGTGCTACCACATGCGATCGTGCTGGATTCGAAGGGATTACTATATATCGCGGACCGTAATAGTGGCCGGATTCAGGTCTTCAACCAGGATGGAAAATTTCTCAATCAATGGTCCAACGTGTTGATGCCATGGGGATTGTCGGTTACCAAGGATGACCAGCTATGGGTCTGCGGATCATCGCCCCACTGGTGGTTTCGTCACGGGAAATATCCTGAATACAAGGATCAGATTTTGATGCGATTCACCACCGACGGGCGGATCACTCAAAGTTGGGTCTTGCCGCTGGGAGACATCGGCACCAACAAAGACGTTCCCGACACCTCCAAGCTGAAACCGGGCGAAACCGTAGGAGCTCACTGCATCGCCCAAGATTCCAAAGGCAATGTTTACGTCGGCGATATCTACGGCGAAAGAGCCCAGAAGTTTGTCCCCATCTCGAAAAGGTAGCGATGATTCCGGTCAGGAGCCGAGGCACACTATAGCCCGGCTCCTCAGTGATTTTACAATCATCTCGCGGAAGCGAGGTCGGGCGTTCAAATTTCAAAATTGGCCAGCGAAATGATTCATGAATCACACCGTGGCCCGGCCAATTTTGAAATTTGAACACCCGACCCCAGAACCTACGGCAGTCACTTCTCAACCCGTAGGATGGCCATTCCTGGCCGTCGAGTTCTTGCTCATTAGGTCTCATCAAGCTAGATCTGCGCACGACGCAGTGGCCGACGGTGATCGCTCGTTTCTCAAACGATCGACGGCCGGGGGCCATTCTAACTACCCTTCTGAACTCAAAGACTCGTTACGAGGCCCACGTGCGCTAAGAACACGTAAGTCAGTTGATAGATGACAACTGAACTGACATACTTCTGTGTAGATCTACTTTGATCACTGGAGACTTCGTCTCCAACCTCAAAGTGGACGATCACGGGCCAAACGATATTTCTTCAGGAGCGCACCGATGGACTTCATTGATCACCTTCGAACCCTTTCATCTCGTATTGCTACGATTAAAGAGATGATTCAAACCGAAGAGGCCACGAAGAATGCCATGGTCATGCCGTTCATTCAGATTCTCGGCTATAACGTGTTTGACCCAATGGAGGTCACGCCGGAACTCGTGGCCGACATTGGAACCAAGAAGGGGGAAAAAATCGACTACGCCATCTTGCGAGAGGCCAAACCGATTATTCTCTTCGAGTGTAAAAAGAGTGGCGGCGATCTGAGCATCAACCACGCGGGGCAGCTGTTTCGGTACTTCCACGTCACTGAAGCACGATTCGGGGTATTGACCAACGGGCTGGTTTATCGCTTCTTCACCGACCTCGAACAACCGAACAAGATGGATGAGAAACCATTCTTCGAATTCAACATTCTGGACTTCAAAGATCGTGATGTCGACGAGCTGAAGAAGTTTGCCAAGTCGGCATTTGACATCGATACGATTCTGACGACCGCTAACGATTTGAAGTACACACGAGCCATCCAAAACCGTATCGCCGAGTGGATGATCAATCCCTCTGAGGACTTCGTCCGCCTGTTGTCGACGGAACTTCTGGCCGGCAAACGCTTCACTCCGGCGGTAAAGGACCAATTCACATTGATCACGAAGCGGGCGTTCGAGCAGCTTCTCGGCGAACGCATCAACGATCGGCTGAAGGGGGCGATGGCACCAGAATCGCTAGCGCTGGTGGAACCGTCTGTACCTGTCATTTCCGCAGACGGTGTGGGCGAGACGCAAATCGTCACCTCGGTGGAAGAGCTGGAAGGCTTTCACATTATCCGCTCAATTCTTCGAGAAGTCGTCAATCCCCGTCGCATCGTGATGCGCGACGCGCAAAGCTACTGCGCGATCCTATTAGACGACAACAACCGCAAGCCAATCTGCCGCCTGAGATTCAACAATACGCAGAAGCTCGCCATGGGGCTGTTTAACGACAAGAAAGAGGAAGAGCGAGTCACTCTCGAAAGCCTAGATGAACTCTATAACCACGCAGAACGACTCAAGACGACGGTGCTTTTACATCTCGCCCCGGGCGAAGTCTCGAAGGAGCCGATCCCAGTAACGCCTTCGGCTGAGTAATAGGTTGTGCAGGCGGGAGTCACCATCTTCATGAAGATATGTGCCACTTGTTTGAGGTCGGTGGCGATATTTCAACTGCTTGCGGGAGCAATTTCCGCCGACCTAAAACGGTGGCATGGCTGTGGTTCTCGACTACTTTCAACGCGAAGCCGTTCAGCCACGGGATGCCAAGTATGACCGACGACTTTACGAAGTATTTTCACATGAAGGATAACGGATCAACTGCGGAGCAAGTCTATTTGGAGGCCACTCGCGATGAAATCGATTTGATATCTCGCATTCGGTTGATCAGGAAGGTGTTCTCGTTGAGCCTTGGAGATGCAAAGGATGTGTTCTTGAGATCGGAAGGCTTGACCACATCCCGAGATGAGTTTCAAGAGCGACTTTTCATCGATGCTGGTGATATCGAGGGGAACGACTAGATCGCAGCGGGCATGCCGTCGAACCGTGCCACTCAAAACAATGCCGGACGGCAGAAGCGAAACGCAGTGGACAAGGTCACTGCGTTTCTATGCTTCCGTAGTCCGGCAATCTCAGATCCGTTCTCAGATCGGAGTTTGTTCGTTCGCGACCTTACGCCGGATAATCTGCCACGTAAACGGCCTTGACCTGAGTGTAGTCCAGGAAGGTTTCTTCGCAGTTGACTCCGCCGCCGGGGCCGCCGGAGATGCCCTGGCCGCCGTAGGGGAGGCCGTAAGCGATCGAGTTGTGGCAGTTGACTTGGCCGGTGCCGTCTCGGAATTGCTTGGCGAGGGCGACACCGCGTTCGATGTCCTTCGTCCAGATGCTGGACCCCAAGCCGTACGGCGAGCTGTTCGCCAGCTGGAGGGCTTCCTCCGCAGAGGAGACGGGGCAAATGGTGGCGTAGGTGTGGAAGACTTCAACCGGGTTGACGTTCATTCCCGGTTCGGTCCGATACAGAGACGGTTTAATGTAGAAACCGTCTTTGCCGGCGACCGTGGCCTCACCGCCGGCCAGCAGCGGTTGGGCTCCGCGAGCGATCGTTTCCTGCTGAGCCTGGAGGATCCGGCGGCGTTGAGTGGGGTTGATGACGGCACCCAACTGCGTGCCTGCATCGGCTTGATAACCGATCTTGAGGCTCTTGAAGAATTCGGTCTGAGCGTCGATGAAGTCGTCGGCAATCTTCTTGTCGACGAAGACTCGGTGAATCGTGCAACAGGTTTGGCCGTAGTGCTGGTTCGTGTGCTTGGCGACCAGACGGGCGACCACTTCGGGATCGGCGTCTGCCAGGACGATGGCCGAACCGTTGCCGCCGAGCTCACGCTTCATGCGTGTCCCGTGCCGGTCGCACGTACGCAAAATGGCCTGGCCGACTCCGGGGGAACCGGTGAAGGCGATGTAGCGTACGCCGGGATGCTCGGCGATGCAGTGCCCGGTGATCTCACCGCGGCCCGGCAGCACGTTGATCACGCCGGGCGGGAACCCGGCTTCTTGAGCCAGCTTGGCAATGTACAACGCCGAGAGGGGGGTATCTTCGGCCGGCTTGATGAGGATGGTATTGCCCGAGAGCAATGCCGGGAACATGAACCAGGAGGTCAGAACGATGGGATAGTTCCAGGGGATGATGCCCGCAACGACACCCCACGGCTCACGATAGGTGAAGCCACGCACTCCGTCGGCGACCTTCAGCGACGGGCTGTCACCCATCGCGACCTGCCGTGCGACACCGCTGAAGTACTGAGCACATTCGCGGAGCTGATTGAAGTCACCCTCGGCCAACTCCGACACCTTGCCGCCATCGCGGATTTCGCAGGCCAGCAGGACGTCACGGTCACGGTCGCATAGGTCTAGAAGGCGGTTGACCAGCTTGATGCGTTCTTCGACGCCGATGTTACGCCACGATTTGGCTCCGTTGCCGTCGAAGGCCCGTTGGGCTGCAGCCACAGCCCGAGCGACTTCGGCTTCTCCCATTTCGCACACGGTGGCGAGGACTTCCTGCGAACCGGGATCGATCGTTTGAAACGTCACATTCATCGAACCGGTGACGTGTTCGCCGTCGATGACTCCGCCGAGCGGGCGGCCTCCATTGCGACAGAATTCCGTGAATTTTTCCGGAGTATGGAAGGCGGAAGCCGTCAGGGCGCGGATCTCAGAGGTAGCGGTCGCCATATTGGAGTTCTCTTCAGATGTGCTAGAAATGTGAACCATTCGGCCGCAAACGCTACGGCCAAGTGGTTGGCACCAGAGTCACGTTCGGTGTCGAGCCGATTCTATGCCGCCCCGCCCTGACGAACAAGTTCGCCCTGTTTGCCTTGGCTGTGGGGCGGAGAGGATCAATTGATCGTGAACAAGTCCAAAAACGCATTCACGGGCGTCGTGACCAGTGTTCCCGGGGTCCGGTAGAGTTTCATAATCTGCTGGCTGCGTTGCTCGGGAAATCGAGTCCGCAGGTTGTTGAGAAACTTTTGCTCCAGGACCGGCATCCCCTCAGTGCGGCGACGGCGATGACCGATGGGATATTCCACTTCGATCTTTTCTGTGCTGCTGCCATCTTTGAAGAAGACTTGTATCGCATTGGCGATGGAGCGTTTGTCGGCCTCCAGGTACTCGCGGCTGTAGCGGGGATCCTCGTAGACTTCAATCTTCTCTCGCAACTCGTCAATGATAGGATTCGCCGTGTGAAAGCTATCCTCGTAGTGCTCGGCCACCAGGTCGCCAAACGCCAGCGGTACGGCCACCATGTATTGCAGGCAATGGTCGCGATCAGCGGGATTTGCCAAGGGCCCGGATTTGGAAATGATGCGGATGGCAGACTCGTGAGTCTGGATGACGATCTTGCTGATCTCGTCCAGGCGATGCTTGACTTGCGGATGCAGACGCACTGCCGCTTCACATGCGGTTTGCGAATGAAATTCGGCCGGGAATGAAATCTTGAACAGCACGTTCTCCATCACGTAGCTGTCGTAGCTGCGAGGCAAACTGAAGCGACGTTGGGCTTCGGGTTTGAGTTGCTGATCTTTGTTTGTTTTACTAAACAAAATGTCATAAAACCCCCATTGCGGGGCGGTGAGGACGCCGGGAATGCCCATCTCGCCGGCCAGCGTGATCATCGCTAAGCGGACGGCACGCGACGTGGCATCACCAGCCGCCCACGATTTGCGTGAACCGGCATTCGGGGCGTGACGATAAGTACGCAGCGCCTGGCCGTCGACGAAGGCTTGTGAGAGGGCATCGATCACCTGTTGCTCGGTGCCGCCGAGCATGTGTGTGACGACCGCCGTGGACGCGACTTTGACCAGAATGACGTGATCCAAGCCGACTCGGTTGAAACTGTTTTCCAGCGCGAGGATGCCTTGAATCTCATGGGCTTTGATCATGGCGGTCAGCACGTCACGTATCGTCAGCGGCGGCTTCCCTTCGGCCGAACGGCAGCGGCTGAGATAATCCGCGACAGCGAGAATGCCACCCAGATTATCGGACGGATGCCCCCACTCCGCCGCGAGCCAGGTGTCGTTGTAATCCAACCAGCGGATCATCGCGCCGATGTCCCAGGCGGCCTTGACGGGATCGAGCTCGTGCGAAGTTCCGGGGACGCGTGCTCCGTGGCGCACGGTGGTGCCGGGGACTAGCGGGCCGAGGTGTTTTGTACATTCGGGGAAACGCAGTGCGAGCAAGCCGCAACCGAGTGTGTCCATCAGGCAATGACGTGCGGTGTCGTAGGCCTCATCCGAGTTGATTTGGTGGTGGCAGACATACTGTGCAATCGCCACCAGCACGTCGTCGGACGGCGGGCGGTGATTCATATCAACATTGGTACTCATCGTGGCGTTCTCAGGTTAGCGTTTAGCGATTGGCACAAAAGGCAGGTTATCCGGCCCAATATAGTTGGCACTGGGACGGATGATTTTATTGTCGAGCCGTTGCTCGATGATATGCGCACCCCAACCCGAGGTGCGAGCGACGACAAACAGCGGTGTGAACATCAGCAGGGGCACGCCGAGCAAGTGGTAGGACACCGCACTGAACCAGTCGAGGTTCGGGAACATCTTTTTCTCACGCCACATGACGCTCTCGATGCGTTCGGCGATCTCGAACATCCGCATGTCCCCGGCTTCCTCGGAGAGTGTGCGAGCCACACCCTTGATGACCTCATTACGCGGGTCGGAAATCGTATATACAGGATGGCCGAAGCCGATAATGATCTCTTTCGCCGCAATGCGACGGACGATGTCCTGCTCGGCTTCGTCTGGGGTGGCGTAGCGTTGCTGAATTTCGAACGCCACTTCATTCGCACCGCCATGCTTCGGTCCGCTCAAGGCACCAATGCCGGCAGTAATGGCGGAATAGAAATCCGCACCCGTGCCGGCCACCACGCGGCAGCTGAAGGTGGAGGCGTTGAACTCATGTTCGGCGTACAGATTGAGCGAGGTGTGCATGGCCCGGACCCACGATTCGCGAGGTTTTGTGCCGTGCAACAAGTGCAAAAAATGGGCTCCGATGCAGTCATCATCGGTCTCCACCTCGATACGCCGCCCATCCCGCGAGTAATGGTGCCAATACAGCAGCATCGAAGTCAGCGACGCGAGCAAGGTGTCGGTGACTGCCCGGGCACTGGCGGCGTCTCGTTGGGGATTCTCTGGTTGTGTGCAGCCAAACGCCGAGACTCCGGTGCGGAGTACGTCCATCGGATGGGCCGATGCGGGCAGCGATTCCAGCACCTTTCGCACGACGTCGGGCAGGACACGCAGCGTCGCCAGCCGCGCCTTGTATGCGGTAAGTTCATCCTTCGTTGGCAGATTGCCGTGAACCAGCAGGTGGGCGATTTCTTCGAACTCACACTGCGTTGCGATATCGAGAATATCATATCCACGATAATGCAGATCATTACCGCTGCGACCGACGGAGCAGAGTGCGGTGTTGCCCGCAATGACGCCAGAGAGGGCAACGGATTTTTTCGCTTTGAAGGGCAGCGGGGGATTCGAGTCGCTCATGGTTGGAATCAATGCTGGTTTGGGGCGACATGCGGTTCTTCATTGTGTCGCCAAACGCAAGAGTTTTCACTGTCGAGGAAGCGGTTTTTCCTGGCGACAATGGGTTGACGATCTCGAGCCTAGCGTGCCGACACCGCACAGTATGGCATCGCGCGACCGCATGAGACAATGGTTCGACGATATTTGCTCGTCCGGAGGGCGTCGAGCTGCGGTGCAGCGACTTGGATGCCCTATGAGTTATGGGGAAGTTGAATGAAGGAGAAGGGACGATCTCACGCAAAGGCGCGAAGGCGCCAATAGGAAAAACGTTTGGTTTTCGCGAGCTCCAAACCTTTGCGTCTTGGCGCCTTTGCGTGAGATTTTCTGCAATGGCTGGCACCACAAAGGAGCCGGAGGTGAAGTGGCCCTTGATTCCTGCCGCCAACTTAAGGCTGCTTGGAAGGTGGATGCATTCCGGGTGGTAGCACGACGCGACCGGTTTTGTAGACTTTGAATTCTGGTGGGGCCTTCTCTACGGTTCCGGGGTCGACTCGCTTTTTGTTTTGGGAGGCTGCCTCCTTGCGGCCTAACGACGGCATTTGGTCGTAGCTTGATAAGGACGCATACCAGTGATCACCGCGATCTTGGACGATATCAAACACGGGATTGGTGACTCCCGCTTTACTAAGAAGGTCAACGATCGTCGCCTTGTCGCTTTCATCTACGCCTTCGGTCATATCGCGTGTCTGGTTGGTGTCTCGACAGCCCGGCAGTAAGGACAGCAGCACTAGCACGACCGCGAGACAGGGAGCGTGAATCCGTGCATTTTGACGAACTCGGAACATCATCGACTCCAATGCCCTAACCACGAGGGTGATCATTCACGCTGTAAAGTCCATTTGATTGATGGACGCGGACGATGAACCTGGCGTCATAATGAGCGATGCCCACCAGGCCCTGGCTCGATCGTCCGCGTCTCGCGTGGAATATCAGTGGCCTGTTATCAGTCGTTAAAAATCGACGCTCACGACTTCACCGTAATCAATGGTACTCATCGCATTCAGCGTCGTTTGATCGATGCTGTCGCTGAGAAAATGGACCGAACCATCGGCATATAACGACATGGCACCTCCCGAATGATAAGACGAGGCATACTGCCAGGGGCGCGCGCTAATGGGGCGTGCATCACCTTTACTGGGATTAATGCCGAAATCGAGACTCAGGGCGGTGCCGCAAAAGAACGTGTAGTCGTTGGGGTAGAAAATCCGAGGCCCGTTGTTGTCATCGGCAGATCCGTGCGTACCCACGTCGCCGTTCCACCAAGGGACTGTCCATTGATAGGTCGTTCCGGCATGGTCGTCTCGCTTTTGCCATGCGTTTCGCTCCATCGCATACAAGCTTTGCGAGGTGCCGTCGGTCACCGAGGAGACTCGTCGCACGTGCCCTCTCGCAAACCACAGGTCACCATTGATTCCCGCTTGGGCTGCAGGACGGATGATGTCCCAATAGCAAAACATACCATGCCGTGACTGCACGTTTAATGTGGAGTAGGGACTGCCGAATGGACCTCCATAAACGCCGACATAGGAAGTGGCTCCCATGTTGCCGTCAATGGGAATCCCGCCGGTTTTGTCCCAGAAAAGTGTCTCATCACGATGCGGATCGCTCGGGCAGAGATACAACTGGATTTTGTTGTTGTAGGGTTTGGCATTTGCCTGGAGGCTGGGCCAAGTATTGAAGTCTCCACTTCCCCAATTGCCCCCCGGTGACGGATCGATATTCCATTGAAAGTTAAACTGATTGTAGATATTGGAATGATCCACGTACGGCAAAATCATGGCCAGGAACGACGTGGGAGCTGAGAGGGCTTCGTAGAAGCGATCGGGTCCGTTCATCAGGCCGGTGAGGTGTTGCGGGAAGCATCCGTGGACGTCGTGATAATTATGAACCGCTAATCCGATTTGCTTCAGGTTACTGCGACACGCCGTTCGCCGGGCAGACTCCCGAGCCTGCTGTACCGCAGGCAGCAACAACGCGATCAGCACGGCGATGATTGCTATCACCACCAACAATTCGATCAAAGTGAAACCCGCCGACTTTCGCCACCTGTTGAACATACCGTGCTCCTACAAAATTCAGAGGATATGGCAATGTCATAAAAAATTGTGGACAAATTGGTTTCAGGCCGAATTTTCGTTGTGACTAAGAAATGAAAAATACCATCGATTTTATGCGCTTCGGAGGACTCAAGAATGAGATCGATCTCGTACACGGAGGCCGTGGGAAATGAGACGGATAATGCGACAGATCTCCGGACATTCACCGTGATTGGATTCTTTTTACCAACACTAGGACTACTATACAAGACCGTGGTTGATAAGGCCCTGCAGAGATTGCCTCTTTTGAACAGGCCCCATCGCCTGTTGTCTTGCTGGAGTGTTGATACGCAGTCCACTAACTCTTGTGGGGTCATGATCGGAAGGTCCACCTGACAACGTGAGAAAGACGCATCGGGGCACCCATCGCAGTCGCTGTTGACATAAGGACTTTGGTCGGGCAATCGCTCGCAATTTCAGGCCTCGGTAAGAATGCCCGCGTGGGAACTGGGGGCGGGTTGAATCACAGGTCGCTTCGCTTGTGTTTCGCACCGGTTGAGGTCATCGATTTGCCGATGTTGGGAGTGAGGGTTGACAGCTTGTCGTGACGTCTTAAGTCCGGTTGTCTTTTACGACCACGGTTTGGCGGAAGCCCCACCCTTCTTGTGACTCGAATCGCGCAGAATCTCCTTAGTCCCAACGGCGATGGAGTGCCGAGACATGCGTTGTCGATGAGTGAGGGGGGCGTTTGTGTCGCCCCAGATGAGTGTCGGAAGACGCTGGGGGCCCTCCGAGTGTCGCAAGAAACGAGGGTTTGGTTGTGCGCGTACCGCAAACCGCACAGTTGCAACGCCGAAATGAATCAACTAAAGACTGATCCGTGCTCTGCTCGGTGACTGAAGGGATAATTGCGTCTGACAATTGTTCCCGCGATCGATCAGTAATAACCAGACTGGGAAGGAACCAGTAGAAGATTCAGGCGAATTCAGCGAGAACATTGTGAAATATCGAAACTACGACGAATTTCTAGCCCATGTTGCAGATCGAAACCCGGGCCAGCCCGAGTACCTCCAAGCCGTTAGCGAGGTCATGGAAAGCCTGTGGCCGTTTATCGCCAACAATCCTCGCTACGCCGAAATGGGGCTTCTCGATCGTCTTGTTGAACCTGAACGAATTGTAATTTTTCGCGTTTCCTGGGTCGATGACAAGGGTGAAGTCCAGGTCAATCGCGGTTACCGCATCCAGCACAGCTCGGCCATTGGCCCGTACAAAGGTGGCCTGCGGTTCCATCCGTCAGTGAATCTGTCGATCCTCAAGTTCCTGGCATTCGAGCAGACCTTCAAAAACGCGCTGACGACCCTACCGATGGGTGGCGGCAAGGGTGGTTCTGATTTCGATCCCAAGGGCAAGAGTTCTGGCGAGGTGATGCGCTTCTGCCAAGCATTCGTGACCGAGTTGTTCCGGCACCTTGGCGCGGATACGGATGTTCCCGCTGGCGATATCGGAGTCGGTGGCCGCGAGGTGGGTTTCATGGCGGGCATGGTGAAGAAACTCACCAACCGCGCTGATTGCGTCTTTACCGGTAAGGGGCTGGCACTGGGCGGCTCGTTACTCCGTCCCGAAGCGACCGGTTACGGTACCGTGTATTTTGCGCAGGAAATGCTACGTCGCGTCGGTCGCTCGATCACGGGGATGCGAGTCTCCGTTTCTGGCTCGGGGAACGTGGCGCAGTACGCTATTGAAAAGGCCTTGGAGTTTGGTGCCAAGGTGGTCACGGTTTCAGACTCCGGTGGCACCGCGATTGACGAGCAGGGATTCACCACGGAGAAACTTCACGAGCTGATGGTCGTGAAGAATCAGCTCCATGGGCGTGTCTTTGATTACGCCTCGCGAGTCGGTGTGAGATTTGAGCCTGGGAATCGGCCGTGGGCGGTCCCAGTGGACATTGCCCTGCCCTGTGCTACCCAGAATGAGCTGGATGAGCACGATGCCAAGGTCCTGATCGGAAACGGCGTCGTTTGTGTTGCGGAAGGGGCCAACATGCCGTGTACGGCGGCGGCGGTCAAGCTGTTCGAGCACAATGGCGTGCTGTACGCGCCGGGCAAGGCGAGCAACGCCGGTGGCGTGGCGACTTCGGGGCTAGAGATGAGCCAGAACGCGTTGCGTTTGTCGTGGACACGGGATGAAGTCGATAATCGCTTACGCGAAATCATGAGCAACATCCACGAGGCCTGCGTCCGCTATGGCCAGCGTCCTGACGGCACTCTGAGCTACGTGGATGGTGCTAACGTGGCTGGATTCGTCAAGATTGCGGATGCGATGCTCGCCCAAGGTGTTGTCTAGCTCCGCGATCGAGAGGCATGCGAACAGCTCAGTCCACACCGCGTTTCGAATGAGATCGCGGTGTGGTCATGCCTTCTCACCTTGCTATAGTTCGGCATGGCGTGGCGAAGTGGCGTCGCTGTACGTCAGAATCAGAGGCGTTAAACTAATGGCCTGATGGGATGCTCTCTCCACTCGGAAGGAATTGCTCTATGGCCACGACGCTGCGGCTTGCTGCTACTGTGGGACTGCTGCTGATTTCACTCAACTCATTGGCAATCGCGGCTGATCCGCCCCAAGTGCCAACGGTTGCACCGAAGCCACAAGCGGCGGCAACGGCTCGAGTCGTTCCTTTTCACGGCTATGCCAAGGCGATTGAGTTAACGCGCGGGACTGCCCGCGTTGTGCTGTGTCCGCAGGTTGGTGGGCGAGTGCTGGAGTTCTCCATCGACGGTAAGAACTCGATGTTTCTGGATGAGGCCGAGAAGACCTGGCAACCGGGCCGGCCGGCACAGGCGTCGGCGGGGCGATTTGATTATGGCCCGGAACTCACCGTGATTCCGCATCCGACACTGTGGTCCGGCGAATGGACTGGTGAGATCACTGGAGAGTATTCCGCGAAGTTGACCAGTCCGAAGGACGCCGCCGCAGGGATCCAATTGGTCCGCGATTTCCAGTTGGCCGGCAGCGGGAAAGACGGTGCGAGTGCCCCGTTTCATCTCGTCTGTCAGCAAACGATTCATAACATTTCTCAGGACGTCCGCGAAGTCTGTCATTGGGGGCGATCGTTTTCACCCGGTGGCGGGATTTGCCTGATTCCGCTTGGTGACCGACCGAGCCGATTCCCTTCCAAGTACGCTATGTACGAAGAAGGGGCAATCATCAACGTTCGGAATACGGACGACAAAATTCGTGAACGAGACGGCTTCCTGGAAATTCTCTCTCCACCCCGCAAGCCGAAATTGGGATTTGATACCAGCGCCGGGTGGCTCGGCTATGTGATGCCGAATAACACACTATTCGTGAAGCGGTTTGCGACCTATCCCGACCGAGTTTACAACGAAGCGGCAGGACTGAAGCTGTCGGTCTGGTACCCCGCCGGTCGACAAATCGAACTCGAACCAATCGGCCCACGCGAACGACTCCAGCCCGGTGAATCGGCAGCATTCACCGAGGACTGGTGGCTGCTTCCATTCCCCTACCCTCAAGCGAATCAACAGGTGGATTTGAAGGCACTCGACACTCTCGTTAAGACGCAAATTCTGCAGCCATAGTCTCTGGGAAAAGCGGTATCAGCTTATCACTCCGCGGTTGATAAACTACTCTGACTTGATTCCCAAAATCTTATTGGTCTCAGTTGCATACCCTTCTGGGGGCTTCGTGTGAAACAGGGCTGGTGAGAGATCCGCGTCGAAGACAAAATCCCGCTGTACCCAATCAGAGGGGCCCACACGTTTGTCTGTGCTCCTCTGAGAGATCTCGATGCGTACGGGCCGCCGCGTGTCAGGATCGATCCAATAAGTCCGTTTCCAGGTGTCCGTTCCCGCTTGTTTGACGATCTTCTGTTCCCAGAGGAATCCCACGGCCCGTTTGCCGTCGAGGAACTTGGCGGGAAGTTGTGTTGTGGCTCCGGGCGGGATTTCATGAATCTCAGCATATAAGTTGTTGTATAACGTTGGTTTGATTTTTGTCTCGGTCTGTTGCCCAGTCTTCGCATGAATGGTCACCTGCGACTCAAAAATCATGCATCGCTTCTCCTTAGGATGCAACATCACCGAAGTTCCCGTTTGCCAATCGGCAATGTGCACGGATTGAACCTGCCCGCTGGGATCTAGGGTCTCGGTTCGATGTCCATAAGGGGCAAGCACAAAATGTCGCCTGGGGAAAAAGATGTCTCCTGTGTTGATTTTTAAATCACGCTGCTGTGCGTGAGCCTTGTTCCATTCCTCATCTTCGATTCGGATTTCTACATACTGCACCGCTTTGACTTTCTTTAACTGACTTTGCACATTCGCGAACGCAATGACCGTGGAATGGTCAATTAATCCCATCCAGACGATGGCCCCGACGACCACTGCACAGATCGCTGTGGCACGGCAATAAGGTGCAACTTGAGACACCATTTTTCGTCGGGGACCTTGTGTGTAAGAGTTCGCTTGAGCCTCAAGAGATCGAAGACGTTCGGCTGTCTCGCTCAAGAGCTGAGCTGGCGGTGCAGCGGGAATAGGGGCATCGCGAAGCGACTCTAAGGCTTGTTCGACGAGATCTGATTTATTGGAATCGATCATGAGTCCACCTCCCTCTTGTTATGGCCCGTGGGGGCGAACGCGGCCAGACTATTTTGGAGTGCAGATTTCGCTCGATGCAGTAGTACGCCCACATGATTGATCGTTAAGCCCAGCTCATCTGCGATCTGTTCGTAGCTGAAGCTTTCAAGAAATCGCAAGCAACATACTTCCGCTTGATCTGAAGGCAACGCTGCTAACTCTGCACGCAATTGATCGAACAACTCGTTCTCTTCTGCGGCGGCTGGTGGTGGTAACTGGCCGGAGAGTTTTGTCGTCGCTTCGGCCGGCAGCGAGACGACAGCCGTCCGCATTCTCTTTCTCAATTGATCGAGGGCTCGAGCGGTTGCCAACCGTTTCAGCAGCCCCGGCCAGTTTTGTACTGACCGTTTGCGAGAGAACTCCCATGCCGCGACGAACGTTTCCTGAAAGCAATCAGCTGCGTCGGCATCGTCATTGACCAGTCGGCGCACGGTTTTCCAGACAATGCCACCGTACTCCGCAAGGACTTGAGACCAGTCTGTCATGTCATCTCCGTAGACACCGAAGCCGTATTCATAGCCCTATAGTCGCCGTGGTCCGCTATTTTCTTACAACTTGCGAGGTGTTTTTTCTGAGAAAGTTTTCTCGTCCTCGGCGTTGCTCAAGCTTGCTGAGTGAGTCTCTTTCCACCTGAACCGAAACCGCGGCCAGACCAAGGCATTCCGCGATTTGCGTCTCTCCGGTCAAGCTGCGCGTCGACTCCGTATTTGCGTGAAGTGAGAACTAACATTGGTTACAATCGCCTGACGTTGATTCGCGAAACGTCCACTTGGTGCCGAACACCTTCGGTCGCCTCGTCATTTTCTTGACGGGCACACGAATCTGGCGGCAGGTGTCAGTTGCAATTCCTGCGACAGATCGATCGGCTTAACGCATGATTTCATTTCCATGAACTGGGGTATGATATGTTCTCGTTGAGGCACTCTTTGGGATTCGCTTGGATGATTCTCCTGGTCGGCGTACTTCCGTCTCAGGCGGGCGACGCGGTGGGCAAGAAGCGAATTGTCCTGATTGCGGGGGAAACGGCGAAAGTTGATGCCGTGGGGCATCACGACTACTTGGCGGGATGTCAGTGTCTCGATGTGCTGCTGCGTCAAACCGACGGCGTGGAAACGGTACGGGTCAATGGTGGTTGGCCTGAGGATCCACACGTGTTGGATTCTGCGAATGCCGTCGTTTTCTACACGGATGGTGGAGGCAAGCAGGCGTTCTTAAGCTCGCCCGAACGCGTGGCCAAGATGCAGTCGCTGGCGGATGCTGGTGTCGGCTTCGTCATGATTCATCAGGCGGCCGATTTCCCGCAAGAGTTTGCGAAGCAAGGCCAGGACTGGCTCGGCGGGATCTATCTCCAGGGTAAGTCGGGACGTGGTCATTGGCCGAGCAAGCACATCGATTTCCCCGACCATCCGATCACTCGAGGCGTGACCCCTTGGCAAGTGAAAGATGGCTGGCTGAATGGATTGCAGTTCGTTGACGGGAAACGGGGCATCACTCCATTGGTTTGGTCGGGTAAAGACTATGAGGAAAGCCGGGCCGGTCTGGATCCTCAAATTGTCTCCTGGGCTTACGCACGCCCCGCTGGTGGCCGCTCATTTGGTTTCACGGGACTGGATGCTCATTCTGCCTGGGAATTACCCGGCATGCGCCAGTTGATGGTCAATGGAATCCTCTGGTCGGCTCACGCCGAAATTCCGGCCAAAGGGGCACCTTGCCAGATCGAGAAATCCGACTTGCTATTAATGCAAACGCCTCGGGAACCCAAAAAGCCAGCCAAAACTCCCGCGAAGAAGTCATAATCTTCGTGGTTGCTGGTACTCGCCGGGTGACGTTCGTCTGCGGATTTTTTATATCGATCTTAAGAATTCGATTGCACCACGGAGACACGGAGAACACTGAGTTTTTGAATGGTTGTCGGTGCGCCGTTCCTTCCGAATCTCAGTGCACTCCGTGTCTCCGTGGTGAATCAATTTTAAAGAAAGCGTTGAGAACACCGCAGGGACTTTACTTTCCCGGAAGACTTTCGGGTGCGGATGCTCGGTCGATCATCAGCAGAGCGTTTTCGATCAAGATTTCGCCGGTCATTTCTCCCAGTGACGTTCGCGAAACGTAGTCGTATCGGGGAAAACTTTTGAAGTCGACTTTGGTTAATATATAACCGAAAGCGTCGTTCGTTAGCCCGAAGAGCAGGTTGTTCTCGCCTCGCATTTTTCGCTTAAGATAGAAGCCGATATTCGGCAGCGCTTCGCCCGGAATCGTCAGGATTTGCGCATTACCGAGATTCACCAGATTGAGTCTGGCGGTGACTGAGCGATCGGGGTTGATTGGATACTTCAACGGTGACCCGGAAATGATGGCCAGCATCAACGGCGATTCCACGGGAAACTTCACGTCCAGGGATTCGCACACGAGCTTGGGATTCTTTTGGACGGGGGCATCTTTCACGATCCGCTGGGCTTCATCCGCCATCAGGTGACCGATTCGCAGGCATTCCTCCCAGGTACGGGAATCGTTCCAGACGGCGCGGCCGCCGTCTCGCGGCTTGTCGAGATCTCGGTTGTCTGCGGTGACCATGCCTCCTTGAGCACCGTTCATGAACATGGCAAATCCGCCGGTTTGTTCCTGCAGTTTGTCACACAAGGGGCCGATCGCGTCGGGGCTCACGATTCCCACTCCGCTGCCGAGCACTTCGGGATGAATGGCATAGTTCACCAACGTGGCCAGCACTTTGTCATTCGAATCGATGGCTTGGATTACGCTCATCCGGCGGTCGTAGAGCTCTGGGGCATAGTAGTTGTAGGCGATTTTTCCTTGGGCTTCGCCGGTGGCAATCTTCAAGGATGCTGGTTGGAGGTGGTCCAGAGCGTCATTGATCGCTTCGGCGGTTTTACTACAGACCAGATCCATATACTTAAGGTCGCCCGTATGGCCCCCCTGAGGATTCGGAAAGGCATAGCAGTCCGGAGCACTGTGCGTGTGAGTTGCACCGATCAAGATGTTCGTCTTGGGCAGCCGGGGCACTTGGGCACAAACTCGGCTACCGAGCACCGAGGGGAATCCGAGCAAGTCCAATTGCACCACGGCTACGGAAACCTCTCCCTGCCGGAAGACGATCGCTCGGGCCGTCAGCTCTCCCTTTTTTGCGGTCGCGGGGCGAGGAATGCCGACACCTCCCGAGACCGGCAGCAACGGATCAGGGGTGATGATCCGCATGGCCGTTCCCACTTGAAACTCGGCCCAGACGGCGGGAATTGCTAGTGTGAAGTAGATCAGTACCAAAGATAGCGCAGAAAGACCGGAACGAATCATTAGGAGCGTTTCCTTTCGAAAGGCTGGACCGAGAGTTCTTTCAAGAAATGAATTACGGATACTAGTCCGTTTCCGATGTCGAAACAAATGTATCCGCACCGCATCGGTTCCAATCGAGTCACTTTACAGGCCGCAATGACCGAGGCTCCAGATCCAGTCTGCGCTTCGAACCCTTTAACCAACCCTTGGAATAGCCCGAATCGAACACGAAATAAGACAGAACGATCTCTGGAAGATCGATCAGGTTCGCCTTGCGATTGACGCAGTTCTGGGTTTAAAATATCGAGTCTTGTTGATGTGTGAGTTTTTGTCGTAGCAGAGATCTCTATGGCTGATCTGTTTTCGAAGAATTCGAAAGATCGTACCGCTCCGCGCTGCTACGGTCCGCGTACACGGCGGGAATTTTTGCGTGCGGGCATGCTGGGCCTGGGTGGGATGGGGTTGTCGGATCTCTTGGCGGCTCGTGCTGAGTCCGGAACGCGTGCGTCGAATACGTCTCTCATTTTGTTTTGGATGTGGGGTGGGCCTAGCCAACTGGAGACTTTCGATCCTAAACCCGAAGCTCCCAGCGAGTATCGCGGACCGTTTGAGTCCATTGCGACTCAGACGCCCGGCATCGACATTTGCGAGCTATTTCCGCTTATCGCGCAACGCATGGACAAATTGGCGATTGTCCGTTCATTGCACCACACAATGTCATCTCATAACGACGGCAGCATTGAGCTCCTCACAGGTAAGACTCCGCTTGTTCCCGATCCGACCTCGACGGCCCGCTCAGATCATCCTGACTTGGGTATGATCACCAGTCGGCTGCGGGGTGTTCGCCCAGATGGCGTGCCGCAATACATCGGTATTCCCACTCAACCGTTTATGACGCAGCCGGCATATCTAGGGCTTAGTCACCGAGCCTTTGTGACTGGTGACCCGTCGGTGGAGAAATTTGCGGTACCGAATTTATCCCTGGCGGCAGGAATGGACGGTTTGCGTTTGGATGACCGACGCACGCTGATTCAGCAGTTTGATCGTTTTCAGCGGGATCTGGATCTCAGCGGGTCGTTGGAAGGGATCGAGCAATTCCGCGAGGCTGCGTTCAAAATCCTGATGAGCCCTAAAGTGCGCGCCGCATTTGAATTGGCCCATGAGCCGGCGGAAGTGCGCGACCGCTATGGCCGGCATTTGTGGGGCCAGAGCTGTCTGCTGGCGCGCCGTCTGGCCGAAGCGGGGGCGGGTGTCATCACTATCGACGCTCTGGCCCCGAAGGCGGGAATGCCGCTGTATTTTAGTTGGGATGATCATGCCAACGCACAACCCGGTTGGGACTTGGCCACCGGCATGAAATTGCGGGCCGAGCACATGGACCCCGCGATTGCGGCCCTAATTGATGATATCCATGCGCGTGGGCTGGACCGACAGGTCATGGTCGTCGCTGTTGGTGAATTTGGCCGGACCCCCAAGCTTTCTCGCGGCAACGGCTGCCTGGGGCGGGACCACTGGCCTTCCGCCATGTCAGCTCTTGTCGCTGGGGGTGGCATCCGTGGCGGGCAAGTGATTGGAGCGACCACGTCGAAGGCCGAATATCCCATCGAGCGTCCGCTCAAGCCGCAAGACCTGCTGGCGACCATCTATCGCCATCTGCAGATCGATAACAACCATGCCTTCCCGAACTTCGCCGGAAGACCAATTCCGATCCTGCCTGACGGGACGCCAATTCGTGAATTGATCTGACGTCGTGAGAGCGTTTTCTTTTGTGCCACTGCTTTGGGGTGGCCTCAGATTTCAGTTTCTCGACAGGGGCACGACCGCCTCTAAGCAGTGTCCCCATTCATGGCGCGGAGCATCACGCCACAAAAAACTGTTTAAGATCGGCGATCAACTTCCCAAAATCTGGAGCTGATAGCGCCGACCTAGAGCGCGTTGCGTCTAAGTGTAGCGGTATCCGGCATGCCGGAAGTAGTTGAGA